>NZ_FMTK01000005.1:0-356770 GCF_900100025.1 Pseudomonas sp. NFACC56-3
GATTGTCAGTATTCATGGCGGCGGTCTCCGGTAGATCCCCCAGTGAAAGCTTAGCTTTCACTGGGGGAGGTCTGAGAGGACCATTTCATTAGGGGGGGCTGTGTCAGTTGAGGAACCCAGGTTTACCACCCATTCGGCGTGCTACCTAGCCCAAATCCCCAGCCTCATGCCGCTCCGGCACCTGGCTTGCCTCATCCCCCCACGTGCGGTTGACCCGCTGTCCGCGCAGGACGGCGGGGCGCTTGGCAATGTCTTCCGCCCAGCGCTGCACATGGGTGTATTCGTGGGCACTGAGGAATTCGGCGGCGCCGTACACGTTGTTGCGCACCAGTTGGCCATACCAGGGCCAGACCGCGATGTCGGCGATGGTGTAGTCGTTGCCTGCCAGGTATTGGCTTTCGCCGAGGCGGCGGTCCAGGACGTCGAGTTGACGCTTGGCCTCCATGGTGAAGCGATTGATCGGGTATTCGAGTTTCTCCGGCGCATACGCGTAGAAATGCCCGAAGCCGCCGCCCAGGTACGGGGCAGAGCCCATCTGCCAGAACAGCCAGTTCAGTGTTTCGGTGCGGCCCGCCGGATCGGTGGGCAGGAAGGCGCCGAATTTTTCCGCCAGGTAAAGCAGGATCGAGCCGGATTCGAAGACCCGAATGGCGGGTTCCACGCTGCGGTCCAGCAGGGCCGGGATCTTGGAGTTGGGGTTGACCTCGACAAAGCCGCTGGAGAACTGGTCGCCCTCGTTGATGCGGATCAGCCAGGCATCGTACTCCGCGCCCGTATGACCCAGCGCCAGCAGTTCCTCCAGCAGGATGGTCACCTTCACGCCGTTGGGCGTGGCCAGGGAATAGAGCTGCAGCGGATGCTTGCCAACCGGCAAGGTTTTGTCATGGGTCGGCCCGGCGACAGGGCGGTTGATGCTGGCGAAATGGCCGCCAGACGGGGCGTCGTTTTTCCAGACCTTGGGCGGAACGTAGGACGCTTTACTCATCGGGACATACCTCATCGTTGCTTGTGGTGTGATCCCCCAGAGTCTACCGCTGTTCGCTCATGATTCGTGCGACTTCACCGGAAGCCTTGAGTTCTTCGAATGCGCGTTGGGCCTTGGCGACGACTTCGTCCGGCGTGCTCAGGCTGAAGGCCAAGTGGACCCTGTGGGGTTGTTCGTCGAGGATATAGACCTCTTCCAGCGAAGCGAAATCCACTTGCGCATCCTTGCTCATCAGGCGTGCGGTGTTCTCCGGCATCGGCAGCAATTGGATCTGGCGATTGAGCAGTTTCTGAAAGTTGTCGTGGTTGTTGGCCGAGATGACCAGCCGGGTGAATCCGCGCTGCTGCAGGTAAATCTGCTTGGCGTCGTTTCGCACCACGCCGATGCTGTACTGCTTGGCCTGCTCGAGGCTGCTGACGGTGATGTCGCGGTTATCACGCAGTTTATAGAGCCGGCTCGCCACCCGATGTATTTCACCCACCCATTTGAACAATGTCTCGCGGGCCGGGGTGCGGTCCAGCGGGAAGATCAGTACGTTAGGCTCGTGCAGCGCTTTTTCGTAGGCCCGGGCCCACGGGTACAGCGACAGGCTGTAGTCGGTGAGCTGCGCGCTTCTCAGTGTCTCCTCGGCAATGCGAATGCCCGGCCCGACGACCCTGTCGTCACGCTGATAGGCGTACAGGGAGTCTTCGGTGACGACTTCGATCGTGTCGGCGTGGCCTGCCAGGCTGATCGAGGCGAGTAGCAGGCATGAGCAGAGTGTCTGGCGAATGTGCATAAGCGACCTCATGGCGCGCGGTGGTCGTTACAGGGCGACGCGGTCGCGTCCCTGGTGTTTGGCCCGATACAGCGCCTGGTCGGCGCGTTGCAGCAATTGATCGAAATGGTCCATGGTCTCCGGGTCCAGCTCGGCAACGCCGATGCTCACGGTGACGAAGGACGAGACCTTGGAGCCGCTGTGGGGCAGCTCACGTTCCGCCAGGCTGGTGCGAAAGCGTTGAGCCGCTTGGCAGGCCTGTGCGGCGTCGACATTGGGCAGGACCACGACGAACTCTTCGCCGCCCACGCGGGCGGTCAGTTCGCCAGAGCGCCCGAACACGCTGCGCAGGGTCTCTGCGATTTCTTTCAGGCACAGATCGCCCTGCATGTGGCCGTAGGTGTCGTTGTAGATCTTGAAGAAATCGACGTCGCACATGAGCACGGCCAGCGGGGTGTTGTGGCGGATTGCCCGACGAAACTCGATTTCCTTCAGTTCGTCGAAGTAGCGACGATTGGCCAGGCCCGTCAAGGCATCGTGACGGGACAGCGCTTCGAGCGATTGGTTGGCCGCTTTCAGTTCCGCGGTGCGGGCCTCCACCAGTTCGGCCATTTGATCGCGGCTGGCGGCCAGGGCCAGTTCGTCCGAATGCTGGCGTTCGAGGTGGGCGTACAGATTGTCCTGGAGTTCATTGACCTGGAATTCCAGCAGGCTCAGTTCGTCCTGGCGATTCACCGCCCGTTGCAGCTTGAGGTGATGTTTGAGGGTATGCGGCGCGAGTTCGCCCAGGTGACGGGCGATATGCACCACATGCACGGTCACCAGGCGGTTGAACATGGTCATGACCAACCCGGCCAGCAGCAGGGACTGGATGAGCTGGGTGATGACGATGCTGCGTGCTTCGCTCCAGAGACGCTCCCACAGCAGGTTGTTGTCGCCTTCGATGGTCAGTTCACCAACTTTCTCATGGGCCCCGGCGTAGGGCTCGGCGATGAGCTGGCGATGCAGCACCGGCACCACGTCCGATTGATCGACGGCGTATCGATTGAGTTCGATGACTTCCGGTGCTTGCCCGGGGCGCAGGATGTTCAACACCACGCGCCCCACGGGCGCCGCCGCGGCGACGCTGGTGATTTGCTGGTCGAGGGATTCGCGGTCCAGTTCCCAGATGGCGTAGGCCAAGGTGTTCTGGAACACCTGATCGATCAGGGCCAGCTCCGAATTCATTTCCGCCAGGTTGTTTTCCCAGGCCAGCCAGGTGCGCCAGGTGACCATCGCCAGGGTGAAGAGCAGGCAGAACAACAGCGTTGCCAGCACCAGGCGCCGGCCCAGGGAGCTGAACGCCTGGGTCGGTGGTGGCTGGGACGCCGCCGTGCGGAAAGAGTCCCCCATGTCATAACCATTTGTGCAGGATGGCGTCGTAGACCCCATTGTGACGGATGGTCTCAAGGCCGGCGCGGAATTTCTCCACCGTCTCGGCCGGCGTCTTGCGGCTGAACGCCATGCTCAGGCCGTCTGGGCTGCTCAGTTCGGGAAGCGCCAGCGAGCGGATCAGCACCTTGTCCGGGTCTTCGCCATTCTGGCGAGTCAGGTACAGCGCGTTGAGCTCGTTGGAAATCCACAGCTCCACGTGATCGACCTTGAGCTTGCGGTAGTTGTGTTCGTACTTGGTGCTCGACTGCAGTTCCTCGCCGATGCGAAAACCCTTCGAGACCAGGTATTGCTCGCCCACGTCCTGATTAACCGTGGCGATCTGGTGACCATGGGCGTCGGCCAGCGAGTCGAGTTTTACCGGCCGGTCTGCCAGCGAGTAGATGTACCACTGCGTCGGGCCAATGGTGCCTACCCACTGGAAAAGCGATTCGCGTGCAGGCGTGCGGACGATCGAATAGATCAACACATTGTTTTCGTTGAGCGCCAGCTCGTAGGCCCGGGCCCAGGGCATGGGCTGGATAGGTGCGTCCAGGCCGACCTCCTTGAGCACGGCCTGGACCACTTCGGTGCTCATGCCGGTCACGCGTCCGTTCTGCGTCATGTTGTAGGGCGGCAGTTCCTCCGTCACGATGCGCAGGGGTGTCTCTGCCGCGCAAGCGCTTGCAGTGAGGAACATCACGATGCCCCACGTCAGCAGGCGATTCAGCGACAAGCTCATTGATAGTTACCCCATGCAACTGGCAGAGCCCCGGAGAGGTCTGGGGGCTATCATTGATAGGGTTATCGGCTGGGCTGGCGCCTGCTTGAATCCGGCCTGTCGAAACCGACAGCCCAGCCGACTGATCAACCGTTCAACAACGTCATCGTCTGCGCCTGGTATCGGTCGCCCGCCACCACACCTTCGCCTGCGAAAATCCCATCCAACTGGGCCAGCTCGTCAGCGCTCAATACCACTGAAGCCGCCGCCACATTGCTCTCCAGGTACTTGCGCTGTTTTGTGCCCGGGATCGGAATGACGTGGTCACCCTGGGCCAATACCCAACCCAGGGCCAGTTGCGAGGCGCTGATGCCCTTGTCCGCGGCCAAGGCCTTGACCCGTTCGACCAGCGCCAGGTTGCGCTTGAAGTTGTCGGCCTGGAAGCGTGGGCTGAAGCGGCGGTAATCGTCGGCGGCGAAGTCCTCCGGCGATTTCAGTTCGCCGGTCAGGAAGCCTCGGCCCAAGGGGCTGTAGGCAACGAACGCAATGCCCAGGCGCTTGCAGGTATCGAGCACGCCATTGTGTTCAGGCTCGCGGGACCACAACGAATATTCGCTTTGCACCGCTGCCAGCGGATGCACGGCGTGGGCCCGTTGGATGGTCTCGGCGCTGGCCTCCGAGATGCCGATATGGCGGACCTTGCCGGCCTTGACCAGCTCGGCCATGGTGCCGACGGTTTCCTCGACAGGCACTTCGGGATCGATGCGGTGTTGGTAGTAAAGATCGAGGTAGTCGGTTTCGAGGCGCTTGAGGCTGCCCTCGATCGATTGCCGGACGTATTCGGGACGGCCATTGACGCCCCGGGCATGGGGATCGCTGCTGCGCACCAGGCCGAACTTGCTGGCCAGGTAGAGGCTTTGCCGCTTGCCCCGCAGGGCTCGTCCCAGCAATTGCTCATTGGTGTAGGGCCCGTACATGTCGGCGGTGTCGAACAGCGTCACGCCCAATTCCAGGGCGCGGTGGAGCGTGGCAATCGCTTCTGCCTCGTCCACGCCCGTGGTGTAGAAGTCCGACATGCCCATGCAGCCCAGGCCGATGGACGAAGCGTTAGGGCCGTATTGGCCGAGTTGGCGGGTCTTCATGATGTTTTGACTCCTGGATATGAACGACCCGTTCAGTGTCTGATAAGCGTTTTTCTGGATAAATACACAAATATTGATTTAACTATTCGTGATTCCTGAATAGTGGGGCACACATTGGACCGACTACATGCCATGCAGGTGTTCCGACGCATTGTGGAGCTGGGCGGCTTCGGCAAGGCGGCCGATGACCTTGGATTACCCCGTGCCACCGTCAGCCTGTTGATCCAGCAGTTGGAAGCTCACCTCGGTGTGCAGTTGCTACAGCGCACCACTCGCCAGGTGCGCGCGACACTGGACGGTGAGGCGTATTACCAACGCAGCGGCCAGTTGCTGGACGACCTCGCTGACCTTGAGAGTTCGTTGTCGGCGCAAAGGAGCCAGCCTCGCGGTACGTTGAAGGTGGACATGCCGATCGCCTTCGGTTGCACCTGGATCCTGCCGCGCCTGCCGGATTTCTACCGGCGCTACCCGGCGCTGCAACTGGACATCGGTTTCCACGATCGCCAGGTTCATCTGCAGCGCGAAGGCGTGGATTGCGCGATCCGCGCTGGGCATGTCGTTGACCAGGCCTTGGTGGCCCGGCCTATCGTGCGGCTGCATCAACTGACCTGTGCCAGCCCCGACTACCTGGCACGCTTGGGCACGCCCCGGGGGTTGGACGACCTGGCGGCCCATCGCGCCATCTGTTTTGCGACTGGCAATGGCCGCTTCTTCCCGTTCGAATTCGAGGTGGCGGGGCAGGTACGCGAATGGCTATTGAGCGGTGAACTGACCGTCAACAATGCCGATGCCTACGTGACCGCCTGCGAAGCGGGATTGGGCTTGATACAGGTGCCGCGTTACCACGTGCAACGGCAATTGGCCGAGGGCCGCCTGGTTGAAGTGCTGGACAAGTACCGCGTGCCGACCTGGCCCATATCGGCGGTGTACCCGCCCCATCGGCAGCTGTCGCCACGGGTGCGGGTATTTATCGATTGGGTGATCGAGTTATTGCATGGCGTGGCGGATACGCAGCCGGCGTTGATGGTGCGAGTCTGACGGCCAATCATTGATTCGCCCTGGGCTCGCTTGCAGGGTTGGACGGCCAGGTCGACAACGCCTGCTCGACAACCGCCTCCAGGATCTCGCGGGTGAACCCGGCTTTGGCTTGAACGGCCATTCCGTGGGTCATGGCCATCACGAACGCGGCCAGCGCCGTGCAGTTGGCCGATTCCGGCAGGTCACCCTCCGTCTTCGCCCGTTCGAAGCGCTCCCGCAGCGACGCTTCTCCGGTCGCGCGTGCGTCGATCAAGGCCTGGCGGATGGGCTCGGCATCGTCCGAGCCGGCCAACGCGCCATGAATGCCAAGGCAGCCCTTGCGGTCCGGGTAGCGCGTATTCACCTCGACAGCCCCGCGAAGAATGTAGGCGGCGACGTCCCGTGAAGTGGGTTGTTCCAGCGCTGCCGGAAAGAAATCCAGGTAACGCGCGTAGTAGCGCTCGAGTGCCCGGCGGAACAGCGATTCCTTGTTGCCGAACGCGGAGTAGAGCGCCGGGCGTTCCACCCCGGTGGCTTGCGTCAGGTCGGTGTAAGACGCGCCCTCGTAGCCTTTGCGCCAGAATACGCAAAGCGCCGCGTCCAGCGCCGTATCCACGTCGAACTCGCGTTGACGTCCCATCAGATCACCCCCGGCTTTTTCATAACGATCGATATTAAACTGCTTGACGGTCTCTGTCCAAATTCATACTGTTCGTTACGCTAACGCTCGTTACGGTTGGCAAGTGCCTTCTTGGCGAGGGCGTTCAGGCATTCATGAAGAGGATTTACCCATGCAGAAATTACTGGCAGGCAAGGTTGCGCTCGTGACAGGTGGTTCCCGAGGGCTCGGTGCGACCCTCGCGCAGGCGCTCGCCGAACTAGGGGCGGATGTTGCGATCAGCTACGTGGCCTCGGCCGAGAAGGCCAAGGCCGTGGTGGAAAAACTTGAGGCGCAAGGCGTCCGTGCCCGTGCCATCCAGAGCGACCAGGCCGACAGCACGGCGGCCAAGCCATTGATCGACGAGGTGATCGCGCATTTCGGCAAGCTCGACATCCTGGTGAACAACGCGGCGATCGCTGTCCAGGGCAAGACGGTCGATGACCCCGATCTCGACACCGTCAATCTCGATCGCCAGTGGCAGATCAACGTCA
Organism: Pseudomonas sp. NFACC56-3; assembly: GCF_900100025.1. Classification (NCBI taxonomy): domain Bacteria; kingdom Pseudomonadati; phylum Pseudomonadota; class Gammaproteobacteria; order Pseudomonadales; family Pseudomonadaceae; genus Pseudomonas; species Pseudomonas sp. NFACC56-3. The sequence continues at coordinate 7,185 of NZ_FMTK01000005.1, forward strand.
TGGGCGCGGTGGCGACCACGCGTGCGGCTGCTGCGGTGCTGTCGGACGGCGGTCGGATCATCTTCATCGGCTCGCTCCTGGGCGGTCACGTACCGTTTGCCGGAGCGGCCGATTATGCCGGGACCAAGGCGGCCATCGTCGGCTATGCCAAGGGTGTCGCACGGGATCTGGGGCCGCGCAATATCACGGTCAACGTCGTCCAGCCCGGCATCATGCCGACCGACATGGCGGCACAAGTGCTCGGCGACGGCGTGCCCGAGGCGATCCTCGACCTGCACCCCATCCGCCGCATCGCCACGCTCGAAGAAGTGGCGGCCACGGTGTGTTTCCTGGCCGGGCCGAACGGTGCCTATATCACGGGCAGCGCCATCGATGTGGCTGGCGGCTTGAGCATCTGACCCCCGCGCCCAATCCAACACTGAGGTGAATGACTCATGACCACTATCGGCATCATCGGGGCTGGCGAAGTTGGCAGCCATATCGCGCGAGCGGCCATTGCGAACGGCTATGAGGTTGTCATTGCCAACTCGCGAGGCCCCGAGACGTTGCGCGGGCTGGTCGAAGCGCTCGGGCCGTCGGCGCGTGCGGCGACGGCTGCAGGCGCGGCCGCGGCGGGCGATTTCGTCATCGTGGCCGTCCCGCTCAAGGTCGACAACGACATGCCCGTGGAGGCGCTTGCAGGGAAGGTCGTGCTCGACACGAATAACTACATGGTCTGGCGTGACGGCCATATCCCGGTCATCGATTCGGGGCAAAAGACCGTCCATGAACTTCGCCAGGAGCAACTGCCCACCTCCCGGGTGGTCAAGGCGTTCACCCACATCCAGGCGCCGCGGATCCTCACGTGGGGCAGGCCGGCCGGCTCTCCCGACCGGCTGGCCCTGTCAGCTTCCAGCGATTATGCCGATGCGTTGGAGATCGTCACGCGCCTGTACGACCAGTTCGGTTTCGACACGGTGGATAACAGCCCGTTGAGCGAATCCTGGCGCAGCGCCCCCGGACAGCCGGCATGGAAGCAAGAGCGCCAGAGCCGATCCGAGCTGCTGGCCAACCTTGCCAAGGCGCGTCTCGTCAAGGCTTCTGCCGTAGGGTGAACGTACCGATGAACACCTCGGACGCCTGGGCGGCCGGGTGTTCGCGCAGGCTGCCCGGGGTATTGAGCGCGCCCGCGTCATTCAAGCCTTGACCCAACGCTGGCGGCTCCAGCCGCTCAAGGTATCGACGCCGAGTACCAATAGCAGCATCGCCAGGATGACCGTGCTGCCCTGGGCCTCCTGGAACAGGCTGAGGCTGACATAAAGCATTTGCCCAAGCCCTCCGGCACCGACAAAGCCGAGCACGCTGGCCATGCGGATGTTGTTTTCCCAGCGATACAAGACGTAGGCCAGCAGTTGCGGCATCAGGTTGGGCAGTGTCCCGTAGCAGAACGCCAATACGGCGTTGCCGCCTTGCAAACGGATGGCGTCGGCCGGTTCGGAAGGGGTATTTTCCAGCGCTTCGGCGAACAGGCGACCGAGTACGCCAGTGGTGTGCAGGGCGAGCGCCAGGGTGCCGGCATTGGGACCGAGCCCGGCGGCCAGGACCATCAGTGCGGCCCAGACCAACTCCGGAACCGCGCGCAAGGCATTGAGTATCAGGCGCGAGGCACTCTGCATAAGCCAGCCGAAGCGTCCGGCCGCAGGCAAGGCCAACAGCAGGCCGAACACCGCGGCGAGCAGGGTACCGAGGGCGGACATGGCGAGGGTTTCCAGGGCGCCATGACCGATCGCTTTCAGATGGCCTGGGCTCAGGTCCGGGCTGAGAAAGCGCTGCGCATAAGCGCCCATCCGCGCCAGGTTGCCGTTGTCGCCCAGCGTGCCCAGGTCGATGCCCAGGTAAAGGAACGATGTCATGACGGCCGCGCCGATGGCCAGGAGCAACACCAGATTGAACAGGCGATTCATGCCAGCCTCCAGCGCAGCAGGCGGCTGAGTTGATCGGCAAGCAGCACCAGCAACAGGAACGTCAACAGCAGGCTGGCCACTTCGCCGCCGGCGAACATTCGCAGCGACAGGTCCATTTGCTGGCCCAGGCCGCCGGCGCCGACGAAGCCCATCACCACCGAGGCGCGGATGGCACATTCCCAGCGATACACCGTGTAGGACAACAGTTCCGCGGCGACATTGGGCAGGATCCCATAGCAGAAGGCGGCGAGCCGACCGCTGCCTGACCGCAACAGCGCGTGGGCCGGGCGCTGGTCCACCGACTCGTAGATTTCCGCATAGACCTTGCCCAGCATGCCGCTGTAGGTAATGGCGATGGCCAATACGCCCGCCGTCGGGCCGAGGCCGACCGCGCGCACGAAGAGCAGGGCCCAGACGATTTCCGGGACGCTGCGCAGGAAGATCAGCAGGCCACGCACCGGCCAGCGCAGCCACTGTCCGCCGGGGCCGGGGTGACCGCCTCGGGAGGCTGCCGACAGCGACAGGGCGCGGCTGGCCAACAGGCTGGCGGGCACCGCCAGCAGCAACGCCAGGGCCATGCCGGCCGTTGCGATGGCCAGGGTTTGCAGGGTGGCCTGCCAGAGTAAGGCAAGGAATTCCTCGCCATGGGCCGGTGGCCAGAAGGCTGACACGAAACGGCCCATCTCGCTTTGACTGTCACTCGCCAGTAGCACCCGCAGGTCCAGTTCGCTGTAGCGGATGCCCGGCCACAACAGGACAAGGGCAAGCAGACTGAGCAGCAGGCGCGGTCGGCTGGCGGGATCTCGGGTATCGCGTGTCAGCATCGGGGTATCTGCACGCTCAGGGACGGCAAAGGCAGCGGCGAAGACGACTGCAACTGTTCGTTGGCGTAGAGCTTGTCGAGCAACGCACGGTCGATGGCGCGAGCCGGCAGGTCGAAGAGAACCTGTCCGTCACGCAGGCCGATGATCCTGGAAAAGTGCTCGAGGGCCAGCTCTACCGCATGCAGGCTGGCGACCAGGGTGACGTTGTGCTCCCGGGCATGACGGCAGAGCACCGACAGCGTATGCCCGGCCAGTACCGGATCCATCGCCGAAACCGGTTCATCGGCCAACAACACCTCGGGCGCCTGGTACAGCACGCGGGCAATGCCCACGCGCTGCAGTTGTCCGCCGGACAGTTGCTGGCATTGGGCGAACAATTTGTCGCCCAGGTCCAGCCTGGCCAGTGCCGCGCGTGCGCCCGGCACATCCAGCGGGTACAACAGGTTCAGCAGGCTCTTGCCGAGACCCCATTGTCCCAGCTTGCCGGCCAGCACGGCGGTGACCACACGTTGGCGCGGCGGGAGCGGCGGCGCTTGATGGACCAGGCCAATGCGCGCCCGTAAGCGCTGGCGCTGGCGGGCAGACAATTGCCAGGCGCGCTCGCCCAATATTTGCGTGTCGCCGCTACCCGGTTGCAGGGCAGTGGCCAGTACATTGAGCAAGCTGGATTTCCCCGCGCCGGACGGGCCGATGATGGCGACCTGTTCGTTCGCGCCGATGTGCAAGTCCACGCCACGCAGCGCCTGGACGCCGTTGGCATGGGTAACGCTGACCTGGGTCAGTCGCAGGGTCATTTGAGCAGTTCGGCGGCGCGTGCGGCTTGCTCGATGCCCTTGTAGTTCTCAGGCTTGGTTTCGATGAAGCGGCTGGCGGCTTGCAGGTCGAGGATTTCCTTGTCCTTCGGGTTGGCCGGGTCGAGGGCCAGGAAGGCGGCCTTGATCTTGGCCGCCAACGCGGGGTCGAGGGTTCCGCGCACTGTCCAGTTGTAGTCGAAGTAGGCTGGGGTGGTGGCGAAGACCTTGACCTTGTTCGTGTCGACCTTGCCGGCGGCGACCAGTTTTTCCCAGACGCTGGCGTTCAGTACCCCGGCGTCAACCTTGCCGGCCTGGACCCAGGCGACGGTGGCGTCGTGGGCGCCCGAATAGCCGACACGGCTGAAGTAGCTCTCTGGCTTGATGCCGTCCTGGAGCATGAAGTAGCGCGGCATGAGACTGCCGGATGTCGACGATACCGAACCGAAGGCGAACGTCTTGCCCTTGAGGTCGGCCAGGGATTTGACGGTCGGGTCGGCGGTGATGAATTTGCTGGTGAACTGGGCGTCCTGTTCGCGCTGGACCAGCGGGATGGCGTTGCCGGTTTTCAGGCGCGCCTGGACGAAGGTGAAGCCCCCCAGCCATGCCATGTCGATCCGGTCGGTGGCCAGTGCCTCGACCACGGCCGGGTAGTCGCTCACGGGGACGAACTCGACCTTCATGCCGGTTTGCTGTTCCAGGTAAGCCCCCAGCGGCTTGAACTTGCGCAGCAGCTCGGTCGGGGCCTCATCGGGAATCGCGCTGACTTTCAGGGTGTCGGCGGCCTGCGCCAGCCAGCTGCAAAACGACAGGGCAACACCAGCGGCCAATGCCAGGGAAGGCTTGAGCATGGAAGATCTCCGGTAGAGAAAGGCAAGGAATGTCGAAGCATCACGCCCACATGGAGGGCGGTACGCCGTTCTGTGAGGGTAGACGAAGGAGAGGGATGTTAACCGTTTCTGGTTGTGAACTCACCCAGTCCCCTGTGGGGAGCTGTGGTGAACGGGAGAACCGAGGCCTCTGTCAGGTGAGGCCCCGGCGAACAGCAGGTCAGAACAGCTTGGTGAACAACCAGTAGAGGCTGCCGGACAGCAGGATGGCGGCAGGCAGCGTCAGTACCCAGGCCATCAACAGGTTGCGGATGGTGCGCATCTGCAGGCCAGAGCCGTTGGCGACCATGCTGCCGGCCACGCCGGAGGAGAGCACGTGGGTCGTGGACACCGGCAAGCCGAACATGTCGGCGGCACCGATGGTGAGCATGGCGACGGTTTCGGCCGAGGCGCCTTGGGCGTAGGTCAGGTGGGTCTTGCCGATTTTTTCACCCACCGTCACCACGATGCGTTTCCAGCCGACCATGGTGCCCAGGCCGAGGGCGATGGCCACGGCGATTTTCACCCACAGAGGAATGAAGCGTGTGGAGGTGTCGATCTGCTGTTTGAACAATTGCAGCTGGGCGCTGGTGTCGGCGTCGAAGTGACCGACCTTGTTCTTGTCCATCAGGCGAATGGTTTCGCTGGTCAGGTACATGTCGTTGCGCACGTTGCCCACGGCTTCGGCCGGCACCTTGGCCAGCGAACCGTAGCCCTTGACCTCGGCGCCGATGCTGCCGGTCATGGCGGCCAGGGCCGGCACCAACTGAGGCGTCGCTTCCTTGCTGCCAACGTAGGTGGTGAGGATCGCGCGCGGGTCCGTCGGGGCCGGTAGCGGCGAGTGCTTCACCAGGGCCTGCTGGGTGACCTGCGCCACAGCGGCGAATTGCAGGGCCTGGTCGGCGGGCATGGTGCGGTTCAGCGCATACGCCATCGGCAGGGTGCCGACCAGGATCAGCATGATCAGGCCCATGCCTTTCTGGCCGTCATTGGAACCGTGGGCGAATGACACACCGGTGCAGGTCAGGATCAGCATGCCGCGAATCCACCAGGGCGGCGGGGTGTTGCCTTCCGGCGCCTTGTACAGCGAGCGGTTCTTGACGAAGGCCCGCAACGCCAGCAACAACAACGCCGCGCAGCCGAAGCCCACCAGTGGCGAGAGCAGCAATGCATAGCCGATCTTGGTCGCCTGGGCCCAGTCCACGCCGCTGGTGCCGTCGCGCCCGTGCATCAAGGCATTGGCGACGCCCACGCCAATGATCGAACCGATCAGGGTGTGGGACGACGACGCCGGCAAGCCCAGCCACCAGGTGCCCAGGTTCCAGAGGATGGCGGCGATCAGCAGGGCGAAGATCATGGCGAAGCCGGCGGAGGAACCGACTTGCAGGATCAGTTCGACCGGCAGCAAGGCGATGATACCGAAGGCCACCGCGCCGCTGGCGAGCAGCACCCCGAGGAAGTTGAAGAAGCCCGACCAGGCCACGGCCACGTTCGGCGCCATGGAGTTGGTGTAGATGACGGTGGCCACGGCGTTGGCGGTGTCGTGGAAACCATTGACGAATTCGAAGCCAAGGGCAATCACCAGTGCCACGCCCAACAGCAGGAACGGCGTCCAGGTGGTCACCACGGTGCCGAGTTCGTTCATGTCGTGCATCAGGCTGTAGGCGGTAAACAGCAGGCCGCTGCCCAGTACCGCGAAAAACACCATGAGGGTGAGCACGCTTGGCTTGCGGTTGAGTTGCGGTCTCGAGCTGGGGGCGATGGCACTCGAGGAGTCCATGGTCAGGGTCTGGTTCGTCATGATGAAATCCGGCTCAGTGAGCGGTGGAAGTGGGGGCTCGGTGCCGGGCGTCCCTGCCTGGCGGGTCTCAGTAGACCTGGGGCACGATGAGCTCCGGTGGCGTCGGGCTGCGGGAGTAGTCTTCCTGGCGTACCCGCTGCGGCAGTTCGATGGTCGGCAGCTCCACCTCTTCATAGGGCATTTGCCCAAGCAGGTGATGGATGCAGTTGAGCCGGGCTTTTTTCTTGTCGTCGGCCTGCACCACCCACCAGGGCGCCTCGGCGATGTGGGTGCGTTCGAGCATGATTTCCTTGGCCTTGGTATAGGCCTCCCAGCGCCGGCGGGACTCCAGGTCCATGGGGCTGAGCTTCCATTGCTTGAGCGGGTCATGGATGCGGCTGAGGAAGCGCAGGTGCTGTTCCTGGTCGGAAATGGAGAACCAGTACTTGATCAACTGGATGCCGGAGCGGGCGAGCATCCGCTCGAATTCCGGCACGGTACGAAAGAACTCTTCGTACTGTTCGTCGGTGCAGAACCCCATGACTTGCTCGACCCCGGCGCGGTTGTACCAACTGCGGTCGAACAGCACGATTTCACCCGCCGCCGGCAGGTGCGAAACATAGCGCTGGAAGTACCATTGAGTCCGTTCACGGTCGTTGGGGGCGGGCAGGGCGGCGACGCGACACACCCGGGGATTGAGCCGCTGGGTAATGCGCTTGATCACGCCACCCTTGCCGGCGGCGTCGCGCCCTTCGAACAGGATCACGACCTTGTGCCCGGTCTTGACCACCCAGCTTTGCAGCTTCACCAGTTCGCCCTGAAGGCGGAACAGTTCGCTGAAATACAGGCGTCGGATTTCTTTCTCGCTGTTATCCGGGCCGTGTTCATCGAACAAGGCGTTCAGGTCATGCCCGTCTTCGGATAACTCCAGCTCCAGTTCTTCGTCGCTGTGATCGAGCAATTCGCGGTGGATGCGCTGTACCAAGGTGTCCTGGGTTGAAAGCATGATGGAAAACTCGGTCGTGGAGGCGCCATCCACGCTAGTTGCAATTTGTTACATAGTAGTGACGGTCATCTGTGCTTCATGCGTTGCCCTTGGCTAAAACAGTTATTGGGGCGCAAGGGGTGTCATTCAGGTGTCATCGAACCCGTGGCAGGATCTTCGCAAACCATCGTGGAATGCCCGCAGTGCTTGTGCCTGCTGGCTGATGAATCAAGGAACACCGCTATGAAAGGCGACGCCCCCCTGTTCGCGGCCATTGACCTGGGCTCCAACGCCTTTCGCCTGATGATTGGCCAGTCGGTCAAGCGCAATCGACAACGGGTGATCCAGGAAGTGAAAACCCTGCGCGAGCCGGTCCGATTGGCCGAGGGCCTGCAAGCCGGGGCCCTGGACGAGCTGGCGCTGGATCGAGGCTGGCAAGCCCTGGCCCGATTTGGCAAAAAGCTGCGAGGCTTCGAGGCTGGACGGGTGCGGGCGGTGGCGACCAGTGCCGTGCGCGAAGCGGCCAATGCCCAATTGTTCCTGGCCAGTGCCGAGCGGCACCTGGGGTTTCGGATCGACGTGCTGTCCGGACATGAAGAAGCCCGGTTGGTGTATGCCGGTGTCGCCCATGCGGTGCCCGGTGTCGAGCGGACGCGACTGGTGGTGGACATCGGCGGTGGCTCGACCGAACTGATTCTGGGGCAGGGCGCTCAGCCGCTGCTGACGGAAAGCATTGCCGTCGGCAGCGGCACCTTTGGCGCACGTTACTTTGCGGGCGGACGCATCACCGCTCAAGCGCTGCTGGAGGCTGAACGCGTGGCGGTCCTGCAGTTTGAAGCGGTGGCGGCGCGTTATCGCGTGCAGGGCTGGCAGCAGGTGATCGGCTCTTCCGGTACTGCGCGGATGTTGGCCAAAGTGCTCAAGGCCAATGGTCTCAATGACCTCGGACAAGGCGGCATTACCTACAGCGGGTTGTTGCGCCTGTCGTTGCGGCTGCTGGAAGTCGGCCATGTCGACCGCCTCAGATTGGCCGGCTTGCAGAGCCATCGACTGGGCATCCTGCCCGGTGGCCTGGCGATCATGCTGGCGGCGTTCAAGGTCTTCGGCATTACAGACATGATCGTTTGCGAAGCGGGCCTGAGGTTTGGTGTCCTTCATGACCTGATGCATAAACACTGACACTGATGGCCTGTTGTGCAAGGCCGGTTATCCGCGACGGCTCAAGGTCGAGCGTCAGCGCCCTTTGGTTATCCTCCTTTGCCAGATTCAGCATTTCGTCGCCTGGGCGGCCGGTATGTCCGGTGATCGCAAAGCGTCGATCTGGATCAGGATGATTGCGTGAACGGGGCTTTTCGCTCTTTCGATCTGCAGTCAGTGAAGGCACAATGCGCATCCTTTTTTGGCTCGCCTTGCCCGGAGGCCTCGAAAATGATCAAAACGCCGTACTACCTCATCGACAAACAAAAGCTGCTGGCGAACATGCAGAAGATCGCCTATGTGCGTGAGCAGTCCGGGGCCAAGGCCTTGCTGGCGCTCAAGTGTTTCGCCACCTGGTCGGTGTTCGACCTGATGCAGCAGTACATGGACGGCACCACGTCGTCGTCGCTTTATGAACTCAAGCTCGGCCGGCAGAAATTCGCGGGCGAGACCCACGCCTACAGCGTGGCCTGGGCCGACGATGAGATCGAGGAGATGCTCGCCAACTGCGACAAGATCATCTTCAACTCCATCGGCCAGTTGCAGCGTTACACCGAGGCGTCGGCCGGCAAGGTTCGCGGCCTGCGGGTCAACCCGCAAGTGAGCAGCTCCGATTACCTGCTGGCCGACCCGGCGCGCCCGTTCAGCCGCCTGGGCGAATGGGATCCGGTGAAAATCGAACAGGTCATCGAGCATATCTCCGGGTTCATGTTCCACAACAACTGCGAGAACGGCGATTTCGGTTTGTTCGACCAGATGCTGGGCACGATCGAGGAGCGTTTCGGTCATCTATTGCATAAGGTCGAGTGGGTCAGCCTCGGTGGCGGCATCCATTTCACCGGCGAGGGTTATGCCCTGGATGCCTTTTGCGCACGGCTCAAGGCCTTCTCGCAGAAGTATGGCGTGCAGGTCTACCTGGAACCGGGCGAGGCCGCGATCACCCAGAGCGCGTCGCTGGAAGTCACCGTGCTCGACACGCTCTACAACGGCAAGCACCTGGCCGTGGTAGACAGCTCCATCGAGGCACACATGCTCGATCTGCTGATCTATCGCCTGGACGCCAAGCTGGCACCGAGCGAGGGCGAACACACCTACATGGTGTGCGGCAAATCCTGCCTGGCTGGAGACATCTTTGGCGAGTACCAATTCGATCGTCCGCTGTCCATCGGCGATCGGCTGTCGTTCATCGACGCAGCGGGCTACACCATGGTCAAGAAAAACTGGTTCAACGGCCTGAAAATGCCGTCCATCGTTGTGAAGCAACTCGACGGCAGCGTCGAGGTGGTTCGCGAGTTTGTTTACGACGACTACTTGTCCAGCCTCTCTTGAGTTGGCGGAAGGAGAAATAAAGAAATTGAAGAAGAACGTACTTATCATTGGTGCAGGAGGTGTCGCCAAGGTGGTGGCCCACAAGTGCGCGCAGCACAACGACGAACTCGGTCGTATTGCTATCGCGTCGCGCAACATCTCCAAATGCCAGGCCATCATCGACAGCGTCAAGGCCAAGGGTAGCCTCAAGCAACCCGCCGACATCAAGGCCTTTGCACTGAACGCTCTGGATGTCGAAGCGACCAAGGCGCTGATTCGCGAAACCGAGTCGCAGATCGTCATCAACGTCGGCTCTGCCTTCCTCAACATGTCGGTGCTGCGTGCCTGCATCGATACCGGCGTGGCCTACCTGGACACCGCCATCCACGAAGAACCGGGCAAGGTCTGCGAGACGCCGCCCTGGTACGGCAACTACGAGTGGAACCATCTCCAGGAGTGCCAGGAAAAGAACATCACCGCCATTCTCGGCGTGGGCTTCGACCCGGGTGTGGTCAATGCCTATGCGGCACTGGCGCAACAACAGCATTTCGACCGCATTGATTCGATCGACATTCTCGATGTCAATGCTGGCTCCCATGGCAAATATTTCGCCACCAATTTCGATCCGGAAATCAATTTCCGCGAGTTCACCGGCCAGGTGTGGAGCTGGCAGGACAGCCAGTGGACCAGCAACACCATGTTCGAGGTCAAGCGCACCGACGACCTGCCAGTGGTCGGCTCGCAGAACCTGTACCTGACCGGCCACGACGAAGTGCACTCGCTGTCGAAGAACCTCGACGTGCCCAACGTGCGTTTCTGGATGAGCTTCGGCGAGCACTACATCAATGTGTTCACCGTGCTCAAGAACCTCGGCCTTCTGTCCGAGCAACCGGTCAAGACCGCCGAAGGCCTGGAAGTCGTGCCGCTGAAAGTGGTCAAGGCCGTGCTGCCTGACCCGAGCTCGCTGGCGCCGGGCTACACCGGCAAGACCTGCATCGGTGACCTGGTCAAGGGCGTCAAGGATGGCCAGCCGCGCGAGATGTTCATCTACAACGTGGCCGACCACGAGGACGCCTACGCCGAAACCGACAGCCAGGGCATTTCCTATACCGCCGGCGTGCCACCCGTGGCCGCGGCCTTGCTGGTGGCCCGTGGCGAGTGGGACGTGCAGCGCATGGTCAACGTCGAAGAGCTGCCTGCCGAGGCGTTCCTCGAGGCGCTGGATGTGATGGGCCTGCCGACACGCATCAAGGACGAACATGGCGACCGTCCCTGGAACCAAAACGCCTGAAGGACTCCAGGCGGGTTCCCCATTGGCTCCCCCGATAGGAACTGCAGGATCGCTCTGGATTCGGCAGGCGATTGAACCATGAGACTCACCGTCGCGTGACTACCTGGCAATCCGCGGGAAGCCTTGAAGAAATGCTCCGTATCGAAAGGTACGGAGCATTTTTCGTTTAGGGGGCCATCCAATAGGCCCGTGGCGAGGGAGCTTGCTCCCGCTGGGCTGCGCAGCGGCCCCAACAAAGAACCGCCCAAGCAGAAACCCTCGCCATGAACGATCGCTCGACCTTACGATTGCGCTTCACGGCCCCAGGAGAAGCCATCAGTGAAACCCTTCAGAATTCGCGAGCTGCAAATGACCGATGTGCAAGCGCTGCTGGCCTTCGAAATCCATAACCGTGAATGGTTCGAGTCGCAGATCGACGCACGCGACCCTGCCTTTTATTCATGGACGGGCGTCACCGAGCACATCGAAGGCTATCTGGCCGATTTTGCCGTGGGCGTCTGGCACCCTTTTGTCATTGAGGATGGCAGCGGCAGGATCGTCGGCCGCGCGAACCTCAAGGACATCCACCCAGCGGACGGTTACGCGCAGGTGGGTTACCGGATAGACCAGGACTTCTGCAGGCAGGGCCTGGCCACACTGGCCCTGGAGCATCTCATCCGGCAGGCACGGATGCGCTGGGCGCTGACGCAGCTGGTGGCGTATGTCTACGAGCAAAATGTCGGTTCAAGGAAAGTCCTTGAACGCTGTGGTTTCGTGGCTGCACCCCGCTTACCCGGTGAAGAGGCAGGAGAAGGCTGCCGTTTTGTTCTCGCAGTCCAGGCTGCCGCGAGGCTGTCCTGACGAATCAATACTGCGATTGCACCGCCGTGTTATAGCGCGACTGCAGTTCATCGTAACCGGCTCGTGCGGCGGCGAGGTCCTGGTTCAGTTCGCCGGCGTCGGCCCCGGCTGCCCAGTGCTGTTGCAGGCGCTCCAGGGCAGTCAACCATTCCTTGGCGGCGAAACCGATGTGGGTCCATACGGGCTGCTTGCCATTGGCCGAGCGCAAGCGCGGCAGGGCTTGCACGAGGGCTTCGGCGTCCTTCCAGCTGGCCATGAGCGCCTGTTGCTGGGTGAGCAATTGCTCCGGGCTTAACGGCGTGCCTTCGGTCATGGCGTCCAGGGCATTGATCGTCTCGCGTGCGAAGATCATGAAGCGCAGGGTATGCCAATGCTGGTCATGGCCCAGGCGTGTTTCAATGGCCGACAACTGTTGCTCGCGAACTTGCAGTTGCGGTCGCTCCAACGCCTGGCGCAAAGGTATCGCCTGGGTACGCAAGTCTTGCAGGTTCAGGTTGAAGGTGCGTTCGAGCTGATCGAGCTCGGGAGCAGGGGGCTCGTTCGACCGATCGCCCAGCCACCGTTCGATGGCCAACGCATCGGGCCGCAGGCGGTCATATGCCTGGACGTAGTGCTTGGCCTGGGCGTTCAGCTCCGGCTCCGAACTATGGAGCCACGGTTTGCAAGGCGCCTGGGTCCTCAGGAGATCGCCGGCGCCCATGCCGAATCCGGCAAAGCCCTGTCTGGGCAGCCATTTATCTTTGGGGGGCGTCAGCAGGGCGTGATAATCGGCGTAGCGCTGCTCCAGAAGGTCCGCGCCTTCCACCAGGCAGGTGGTAATGGCCTGGACCTCGGCCCAGTACGAAAGGGTGGTTTTGTCGACGACGGTTTCCGAACTGGACACTCGTTGCACCAGCCAGGCCATCGTCAGCAGGACGACAACCGCGGTGATAAAGGCGCGGGTGCTGATCATGGTTGTTTTACCTGGGCGGTGTCGACGGCATGCCACTGCTCTGCCGAAAGCTTGGAGGGGCAAGGCGAAGCCGTCAGTTGGCGGGCGGCGCAGGTTCGCTGGGGCCAGGCCTGGAGGCCTTCATTCACGGCGAGGCTCGAATGGCTGGCCAAGGCATTGCCCAGCAGCACCAGGGGCACCAGCATTCCCAGGAACAGGCCGATCAGCACATCCCCGGGCACGCGCTCATAGACTCGAGCAAAAAAGGACTTGCCGGATCGAGAGGCGGCACGCCGGCTGATGGCCGCGAGCACCGCGAGGATGCCGAAATAGATTCCCGCCGCAGGAATGCCGCCGACCAGGTAAATGAGCGCGCCAAGCAACCCGACCCAGAGACTCTCGCGAATTGGCAATGGCGCAGGACGCCGCAGGCTCAGCCAGTGGCCGTAGCGCGTACTGATTGATCGGTCGAGCCGCCAGGCGCCGTGGCTCAACGTTGCGCAGAAAGCATGCAGCCCCCAGGCGACGACACCGAGCAGCAGGGCGCGTAGGAGCATATCGATCACGCTGGTGAGGAACGCACCGCCCAGTCGATACTCCAGCGCCCAACTCATGTAGGTGGAACTGCCGAGCAGGGCCAGCGGCACGGCCAGGAGTGGCGGTTGACGACGCAGCGTACGCCAGTGTTCCGGGGCCAACTGCGGCATCTCTTCCAGCAGGTGCGGGTAGCGAAGCTCAATGGCGCGATACAGCGTTTCGCAGGCGGTCCAGTCCTCGGCACGGAAGGTCATGCCCAGGCGTATCCGGTCGTCTTCGTCGGATGACCCGAACAACATGCGTGCGGCCCGGGATTCGCTGCTGTCGCCCCCCTGGGCGAGGCGAGCCTGCTGCTGAAGGAACGTCGCGCAGTGGCTGCGGGCAAGCAGTTGACTCCACCAAGGCTCTGGGCAGGGGCTCGAGTGGCCGGTCTGTTTCCAGCCCTGTTGCGCGCAGATGGCATCGAACAACGGCTCCGACCAACCCGGTGCTTGCAGGAGGGCCATGGCCAGGCATCGGTTCAGCCATTGCCGAGCGTCCAGGGTCTGTAGCCACGGACTGGCATTGAGCTGGCGGGCAAGGTCGAGAAAGCGTTGGCTATCGTGCCAGGCCCCGGTCAGGCGAGACCATGCCAGATCCATGAGCCTGCCGCGCAACTGCTCGGTGTCGGTGCCGGGTAGGTCCTCGCGTTGCCAAGGGGTCAGCCAGTGCAACTGCTCGATGGCCGCTTCGGCCAGGTCGTAGGTGTCTTCCTGGGCCAGGCAACGCCCCAGCAGGCCGTGTTCGAACTCGCGTTCGCAGCCATAGAGACGCGCCTGCGACAGGCGAATGGCGAGGTTGGCCGCGGTGATTCCCTCCAGGCATTGCGCCGCCAGGCGTTGGGCCGGAGAGGGCCCCGACGGCGCCTGCGGCGGGGTTGGCGCTTCCATGGGAGGCAGGTCGATAGGCGCCGGCTGTTCGTCGTCGACGACTGCTGTTTCGTGCTGCCAGTCAGCCCATTCCAAGGCCTGCTCGTAAGCCTCGCGCAGGCGTTGGAAACCCTCGGGGTCTTCGTCCGGTCGATGCTGCTTGAGCAGGCTTGCATATTGGCGCTTGATGCTGCGCTTGTCGGCGTCTTCCGGCAGTCCGAGCACTGTCCAGCAGGTCATCGCCAGACACCTTCTTCCAGGCTGTCGAGCTGGGCGCTGATCTGCAGCCGCAATGCGCGGATGTCGTGCTGCTCCTGGCTCTCGAGCACATGGGCGAAGTGGGTCGCCAGCTCATCGATCCGTTGGCGCAGGTCGCCGCGGCTTTCCTGGTACAGACGCTCCAGCCGGGCGATCAGCAGGGTGTTGGGTTGCTCGTCACGTGGATGGATTTTCAAGGCTTCCAGGGCCTTGAGGCGCTGGCGGATCTCCTCGCTGTCCAGGACGCCGGCGTTGTTGGCGATCACCAGGTTGCGGCGTTCCCCCGTCTGGACGATCTGCGCATCGGCTTCCAGCAGGCCATTGGTGTCGTAGGTGAAGCGCACGTCGATCCCGACTTCGCCGGCAGGCATGGGCGGCACGGGGATCTCCAGTTCACCCAGGAGGATGTTTTCGCTGACCCGGCGGCTTTCGCCTTGATAGACCTTCAGCAGGACGACCTTCTGCTTGTCGCGCAGGGTGTACACGCGCTTGACCTTGCTGACCGGCACCACGCAGTTGCGTTCGATGATCGGCAGGTAATGGCCGGATTCGAGCTGGCCGCCATAGTCGACCGTGGTTTCGATGCCCAGGGAGTAGGGGCAGACATCGGTGAGCACGACTTCTTCCAGGGCCGCGTCGCGGCTCTTCAACCCTGCCTGCACGGCCGCGCCGAGGGCTATGGCCTCGTCGGGGTTGAGCTGGATCGAGGGAAAACGCCCGAACAGACTGGCGGCCAGCTTGCGAACCAGTGGCATGCGGGTGGTACCGCCCACCAGCAACACCTCATCCAGCTCGCTGGCGCGGATGCGGGCATCGCGCAAGGCGGTTTCGATAGGCGTTCGAAGGCGGCTGAACAAGGGCGCATACAGGTCGGTCAGGCCGGCCTGGGTGTATTCGCGGCGCCATTCGCGCTCGCCCTGGCGTACCGCGAACGTTGCGCTCGGTTCCTGGCCCAGGGTTCTGCGCACGCGTTCGGCTTCGCGGCGCAGCCGCCCGTAGAGCTGCGCATCTTCCAGGGCCAGCGGGCCATCGCTGCTGCCCGCCTGGGCGGCGACGAAGTCCTGCAGCAGCAGCGTGTCGAAGTCTTCCCCGCCCAGGTAGTTGTCGCCGGCACTGGCGCGTACTTCCATGATGCCTTCGAACAGCTCCAGGATGGACACGTCGAAAGTCCCGCCGCCGAGATCGAAAACCAGGAAGGTGCTGGCGTTATCGCGCTGGTGCAAGCCATAGGCGAGTGCGGCCGCAGTGGGTTCATTGATCAGTCGTTCGACCTTGAACCCGGCCAGCTCGCCGGCAATTCGTGTGGCCTTGCGCTGGGCATCGCTGAAATAGGCGGGAACGCTGATGACGGCCTCTTCCACCGGTTCGCCGAAATGCCGCTCGGCATCTTCGCGCAAGCTGCGCAGCACCATGGCCGAGAGCTCCTCGGCCCGGAACTGTTGATTGCCCAGCGTGGTGAGACGAGCGCTGCCCATATAGCGCTTGAAAAGCGAGGCGGTGACCTGGGGGTGGGTCTGCAGGCGCTCCAGGGCCGCGCGGCCGACCATGACGCGGCCTTCGTCGTCCAGGCCTACCACGCTCGGTGTCAGCCACTCGCCCAATGCGTTGGGTACCAGTTGCGCCGCGCCGTCGCGCCATGCTGCGATCAGGCTATGGGTGGTGCCCAGGTCAATGCCGACAATCATGTCCGTTGGATCTCCTTAATCGTTGCGTCGCGAGGGGCTACCTGCGAGCCGGTCATTTTATCAGGCATGTATCGGCGTATTCGTGGAAAACTTTGGGATCATGGGCGGGTTTTGCAGGAAGCATCAGCCCAACGCCTCGACCAGCCTCGGCAACCAGTGGGTCACATCGCCCACCAGCGTTTTATCGGAATCGGGCCCCATCGGTTCGATATTGATATGCACCAGCCAGGCGCCATGCTCGGTTGCCAATGTTGGAATCCGTGCCGCCGGGTAGACGTTTCCGGAAGTGCCAATGGAGAGCATGACGTCGCAGTCGCGAGCCGCGCTGAAGGCCAGGTCCAGTTCCCGTTCCGGCATTCCCTCGCCGAACCAGACGACATTGGGGCGGATCCGGCCGTCGCAGTGTGGACAACGCGGGGGTTCCAAGCTGTCGCAGTCCGGCCCGACATCCACGGGCAACGCGCCCAGAGGCCGGTCGAAGGATCACGGAAGGTGGAGATACCGCTTTGTGCGGAAATGCCGGCACCGGTAAAAATGACAAGGTGCCTGGCCGCTCGCAGGCGTTTCACCGTTTCGGCGAAAATGACTTCTGGATTCACCGTCTCATCCTCCCGTCAGATTAGACATTTTTTCTCTCTCGCCCCTTAAGTAGTTCCAGTGTTCTTGAGTCGACATTCACCCGATCCTCCAGCGCCTGGGCATACACGCAATGCTCGCCTGCGGCCGCTGCGAACAGCGTCATGCAGGACGCGAATTTCATGGCGTCGAGTGTCCCCAGGAGTTTCTCTACCGCGACGTCCGAGTCCAGGACGGCGCGGGTTGCGCACTCCAGTCGCGGTCCCAGAAGCGGGTGATGCAAATAGTCGCGCGCCTCTTCCAGATCGCGCAGGCCGTAATAGGTGGCGTTCTCGCTGACACCCAGGCCGCGTAATTGGGGAAAGATGAACCACATCCAGTGGCCTTCCTTGCGGCCGTGCCGTAGCTCGAGCAAAGCGCGGTCATAGGTTGACGCTTGGGCCTGGACAAAGCGCTCCAGTGATTCGGTCATGCGAGCCTCTGATACCGGTTTCAAGGCTGAAGAATGAAGCGCGGCCAGGTTCGATCAAAAGTAGTGGCTTTATGATGTCATTGTCTGGCGCGTATCGGTAGTCTCGATCATCACCCCCATTCAGAACGAGGGCAAAGCCTATAGCACACTTGCGCTATAGCGCCGGTCGGCACTCGACCCTAACCTATGAGCGCTATCGGGTTTTCGACCGGCCGCAACGAGCCTATTTGAACAAGGATCTGTTTTTGAAAAACACACCCGCCAGAAAGTCCAACGTCTGCCCGGCTTATCGCAAGCGCCTCGCAACGGCATTTGCCGTCTCGGCCCTTGTCGCCAGTGGCTGGGGTTCTTTGATCGCCGGTGCGTCGGCTGCCACTGCCAGTGAGACATCCTCTGCGGCTTGCACCAACGAGGCGGATTTCCAGGCCGGGACGGTAGTGGAGTATGAAAGTCGCGACAACCTGTCGCCAGCCACCAGTCGCGGTAAAACCGAGACGCTCGGGCGCGAGGCGTTTGCCGGCGCCAATCCGGTGGCTTCGGTGCACACGTCGTTCCTGAACAATGCGCCGTTTTTCCTGACGACGACCTTCGCCGAGATCAAGGACGGTCGGCTGATTCGTTACGGTGATCGCCATGGTGCCGGGGCATCGTTGATGACCACCACCTACCAGCCTCCCGCTTCCACACCGATTGATCTGCAACCTGGGCAGACCGTCACCGTCAGCTACAAAAACAAAGCGGTGAGCGCCGGGGGAACGGTCGAGTTCGATGTCGTCGAGAAGCTGACTTATAACGGGCGTGAAACGATCAAGACGGCCCTGGGGACGTTTGATACCTGCAAGTTCACCAATGAAATCTCCACGGGCCCGGTTTCGGCCGAGCAGCCGAAACAGGTTGTCGTTGTCCAGAATTGGTTTCCCGCGGACGGACCTTATCGTGGTCAGTCGATCCGATCCGTCACGCCTCCGGCCAATGGCGTTGCGCAGAGAATCAGTGAAGTCGTCAAGATGCAGTATGGGACACGATGAGAGACGCGTCTCGGGTCGGAAGATTTGCCGGATTATCGTGGCAGATGAGCATCCGCTGTTCCGAGAGGGGATGATGGTGTTGCTGGAGCGCCTGATACCTGACGCAGTGATCGAACAAGCAGGCAGCCTGGAGGAAGTACGGACGCTGGCAACGAATGGACAACCTCTCGATACGCTGATTCTTGAAATACGTCTTCCCGGCCTGGGCTCCATCAGCGAGCTCGCGCAGTTGCGCCAGGCACTCACGCACACCGTGATGATTGTGGTTTCGACGCTGGATGACAGCGATGTCATTGGCCGTGTCATGGCCACCGGTGTAGACGGGTTTGTCGGCAAGAGCCTTTCTCCCGACCAGGTCGGCCAGGCCATCGCCGATATTCGCCGTGGCGAAGTACGGGTCAAGTATGCGCCTTCGGGCTCGCTGCCACTCGGTCCCGATGATGACATGAGCAAGCTCACGTCACGGCAGCGAGAGGTCTGGCAATTGATCGCCGAAGGCAAGACCAACAAGGAAATCGCCTCAGCGCTTGAGATCTCTCCCTTCACCGTGCGCATTCACGTCTCTTCGTTGATCCGTGCGCTGAACGTTCCCAACAGGGCGGTGGCCGCTGCCCGTTTTGCCGGGCGCGAGGCGCTTCAGACCTTGCGCTAGCGCCTCAGACCTTCGAACCGGCATGGGCAGCCTCGTCGGTGCGCGAGGTGTCATGGAATTTCGCCTGGGACTTGCCCGCACGCTTGGCCCGGTAGAGCGCTTCATCGGCCTGGGCCAGCGCATCGGTAAACTCGCCGCCGGTCCACAGCGTCCCGCCGATGCTGCAGCCGATCGTGATCGACTCCCCGGCCAGCATGACCGGCTCGGCCAGTTTTGCGATGATGCGCTGGGCGGCGCCCTTCATGCTGGACAAGGATTCTCCGGTACGCAGGCGCAGCAGCAATACGAATTCATCCCCGCCGTGGCGCACAGCGATGTCGCCATCGCGCACAGCGCCCAGGAGCCGGAGGCCGACCTCCTGGAGCAATGCATCGCCGACGGCATGGCCGAAGCAATCGTTGATGGGCTTGAACCCGTCGAGATCCAGGCACAGCACGCCGAAGCCAGGCTGTACGTCGACCTCGCTGCGTACCGCCTCGATGTACTTTTCCAAGGCCGCCCGGTTCGGCAGGCCGGTGACGACATCGCGGTAGGCGATACCCTCGACCACGGCCAACTGACCCCTTTTTCGGGTGAGGCTGTCAACGAGGTGCCGGATCGCGACACTCAGCGTTTCGACTTCGCGCGTCCCCTTGAGCAAGGGAATCCCCACATCGGCGCCTTCGGAAAGGCGCGCGGCAGCCTCGGCGATGACGTTCACCGGCCCGGTGAGAATACCTGCCATGATCCATCCGATGACCGCGAACAGGATGGACAGCAGACCGCCCCAGAGGAGTATTTCATTGCGCATCTCACGTGCAGCCGCAAAGGCGATCTCGGCGGGCTGGCGTGTCACCACGGTCCATCCCAGGCCGGGATAGTCGTCGACGCCGACACTTTGCGCCGCACCTGCCATATAGAGCTTACCGTCCGGCCAGCGCTCGACCGACCAGCTTTGTCCGCGCCCATCGAGCGTAATCCCGGCGGGCTTGCCGATCATGTCCTTGGGGCCCAGCAAGACGGTGCCGTCCTTGCTGATGACCAGGAACTCCAGGCCAGGCAGGCGCTCCTGCAAGGGGTCGAAAAGCGATCGACCGACTTCCGCGGCCCATTCCCAGGAAAGATGCGTTGCGAGCACCCCCGTGAGATTTCCGGCGACGTCCTTGATTGGCATGCTGATATCGACGAATTTCATCGCTTCCCCGGAAGGATTCGGCAGCAACTTGGCCAGCAGGACGGCTTCGTGAACATCGCCAATGAATGTCTCTTCACGCGCCCTGGCAAAGACCGGCCGTTGCGAGATGTCGGCACCTGCGAGCACCCCGTTGGTCGATGCGACCACTTTGCCGTGGGCGTCGGTGAGGCCGATCCAGGAATAGTTTGGGAACTGCTGGCTAAGGTGGTCGAGCAGGGCGCGTGCTTCGCCGGGGCTCGCCGTGTTGCGCAGGGTTTCCAGCTTGCTCAGGACCGTGAGCGCTTTTGAACGGTTACTCATGTCGCGATCGAGGCGGTCGATCATCGAGTAGGCATATTCGCTCAGTTGCAGCCCGGTTTGCTCCTTGAGCCGCGAAATGGAGGACTCGCCGATAACGGTGCCGAAGATGCAACTGAGGAGCAGCACCACCAGCGCCACGACGATGGCGAAGCGTGCCTGCAAGCTTTGGAAGAGAGGGATATACATGTCGGGCCGCCATGGGGATGGGATTGGAAGGCCTTTATTCCATGGCGTTCTTGGCACGCATCCTCTCAAAATTTTCCAGTTTGGGGTACTGGTCCGCTCACCGCTGAGTGCGACGACAGGAGCACTGTCACTACCCGCCTTATCGCTGATAGGCCAGCCAACGGAAAGCTTGACTGAACGCACGGATGGGTATTTAGTTGTGCGGTACAACTAAATACCCATCCGCATTCGAGGTCCCCGTGAACCATTGCTCATCAGCCCTGATTGAGAAAATCCGTTCGGCGTCGCGTCTCATGGTGCGGGAGCTGGGGTTCATGCACACCACGTTGGCTGCGACGGGTTATCCGCCGTCGTCGGTGCACACCCTCGTGGAGCTCGGCAATCGCCAATTCCTGACCGCGGGCGAGCTTGTCGAGATGCTCGGCCTGGAAAAATCCAGCGTGAGTCGGATGGTGCGCAAGCTCATCGAGGCCGGCGAGATCGAAGAAATTACCCATGAACAGGATGCGCGGGCCAAGAGACTGCGACTCACCGCCCAGGGGCAAGACACCCTCCGAACCATCGATGCTTTCGCCACGCAACAGGTTGTCGCGGCCATGTCTCACTTATCCAATGAGCAATGTCAGACCGTGAGTGAGGGGATTGCCAGCTATGCCATCGCGCTACACGCCCATCGGCTCGGTACAGCGCCGCCTGCGCCGGCGCAGTTGGAGATTGCGCGTGGCTACCGCCCTGGCGTCATTGGCCGCATTGTGCAAATGCATGCGGACTATTACGCAAGGCATTCGAACTTCGGCCAGTTGTTCGAAAGCCTGGTTGCATCGGACATGGC
Organism: Pseudomonas sp. NFACC56-3; assembly: GCF_900100025.1. Lineage (NCBI taxonomy): Bacteria > Pseudomonadati > Pseudomonadota > Gammaproteobacteria > Pseudomonadales > Pseudomonadaceae > Pseudomonas > Pseudomonas sp. NFACC56-3. The sequence goes on from NZ_FMTK01000005.1 coordinate 28,552, forward strand.
CGAGCTGATGGGGCGCCTGCACAATCCGCGCAATGAGGTCTGGGTAGTTCTGGATAGCGAACGAATAGTCGGTTCGATTGCCATCGACGGTGAAGGCGAGGGCGGCAGTGCGGTGCTGCGCTGCTTCATCCTGGATGATTCGGCGCGCGGCCAGGGGGCTGGCAGGCGCCTGTTGGCCGAAGCGATGAAGTTCTGCGACGAGTGGGGCTTTAGCTCAACGATCCTCTGGACGTTCCAGGGGCTCGACGCTGCTCGCAAGCTGTATGAGGCGTTCGGTTTCAGGTTGGAGCAGGAGCAAGAGGGGCAGCAATGGGGGCGACAGGTCATTGAACAGTGTTTTGTCAGGCCGGGCCCAACCGCCTCGCCAATTTGAATCGTATCAATTGGCGCTATTGGATTTGAAAACCCCACTGAGCACGAAGGCATAGCGTTCCGGGCGGATGAAGAATGTCGTGCGGTCGCAGCAACGGCCATCGGCGAAATAGGACGTGCGCTCCATGACCAGCAGCGCGGCACCGCGTTTGACGTGCAGCACGCTGGCCAGGCTTTTGTCGGCTTCCTGTGCACGGATGGCCAGGTCGGCGCGGCTGACCGCCAGGCCGGTGATCGATTCGAGAATGGAATAGATCGGCTGATGTTCGACCTCAGCCCAGGCCACGCTGGCCAACTCTGCCGGCAGGTGGCTGCGTCCCAATGCGATGGGTTCGTCATCGACGAAGTGCAGTCGCTCCAGAAGCAGGCAGTCGTGCGCTTGCTCAAACAGACCCCGCAGGGTTTCCGGGACGGGCCGCAGGGCGTGGCTGAGCACCTGCATGCTCGGTTGCAGCCCTTGTAGCAACAACGCCTCATGAAAGCTGCGCAGCGCATCCAGGCCATGGCGTACCTGTTTGGCCGCCACGAAGGTGCCTTTGCCTTGCTTGCGTTCCACCACGCCATCGTCGCTGAGCTTGCCCACCGCCAGGCGAACCGTGACGCGACTCACCCCGAACCGTTCGCCCAACTGCGCCTCGGACGGGAGCTTGCCGCTGGGTTCGTAGTCGCCGCGCTGAATTTCTTCCAACAGTTGATGGGCGATCTGCTCGTAGAGCGAGGTGGTGCTGTCGCGAAGAATGGAGGTGGACACTGTCAGCTTCCATGGCTTTGAGTGGGGCAGGGTGCCTTCACTTCTAAGGTTATAAAAATAGGTTATTGGGACAACTTGTATTAATACGTATTATGTCGGGCGCTCCCATTGTAAACGACCTGACGACACTTGCCATGCCCAACACCTCCCCATACCCACTGCCACAAGCCGATGCCCTGACGGTCGATGACATCAGCTTCAGCTACCCCAATGGGCATCGCGTGTTTTCTTCTTTCAGCCTGAACGCCAGGCCCGGCGAGTTCGTCGCGATCCTGGGGCCATCCGGCTGTGGGAAAACCACCTTGCTGAACCTGTTGTCAGGGTTCGTGCAACCGCAAAGTGGCCGCATCACCATCAACCAGACAGCGGTACGCCCGGAGCGTTCGGAGTTGGGTTATGTGTTCCAGGCGCCGCAATTGTTTCCCTGGTTGAGCGCCTTGGAAAACGTCCGTTTTGGTCTGCGGATGAGCGCCCGCACCGACGAATCGCAGCAGCGTGCACAGGCATTGCAGTACCTGCGCCTGGTCGGTCTGGAGAGTGCGGCGCATCGGCTGCCGCACCAGCTTTCCGGTGGCATGCAACAGCGCGTCTCCCTGGCCCGGACCCTGGCCCTGGAACCCAGCGTATTGCTGATGGATGAGCCGTTCGCCGCACTCGATGCCATCAGTCGCAACAGCATGAACGAAGAGACGTTGCGCATCTGGGCCGAACTGGGCCAGACGGTGTTGTTCATTACCCACGACATCGACGAAGCGGTGTTCCTGGCCGATCGGGTCATCGTGCTCAACATCGCCCCCGGGGGCATTCACAGCGAGCTGGAGATCCACCTGCCGCGTCCCCGCAGCAACCTGAAAACCCGTCGCCTGCCGGCGTTCCTCGATTACCGCAATGAGCTGATGACGCGCATTGCCCAGGTGATGGACGCCTGCGACACCACGGTTCACCCCACCCCTCGACTTGAGCTGACAGCATGATCAAACGTTCGCTGCTTGCCCTCACATTGTCTGCCGCCACGTTGGCAGGCAGCGCATTCGCCGTGGCGGGCGAGGCGAAACCCTTGCGCGTGGGTTATGTCTTCGCCATGGCCAACGCCCCGGCGCTGATCGCCGACAGACAAGGTTACTACCGCGAAGAAGGCTTGAACGTCGACCTCAAGGCCTTGGGCGATGGCCCGGTGATCCAGCAGGCACTGGCCGCCGGTGAACTGGACGTGGCCTATGTCGGCACCCCGCCGGTGTACCAGTGGTTTTCCCGCGGGCTGCAAAGCCGGATCCTGGCGAAGGTCAATTACGGCCAGGCCGCGGTGATTGTCGACGCCAAGAGTCCGATCACCCAGCTGGAAGCGCTCAAGGGGAAAAAACTCGCCGGGGTCAAGAAGGGCAGTGGCATGGATGTGCTGCTGCGCGGTTATGTCCTGAAGGAAAAGGCCGGGCTCGATCCGGACAAGGACCTGGACATCATCGACATGCCGCCGGGCAACATGAACGCTGCCCTCGAGCGTGGCATCGTCGACGCGGCATTTTCCTGGGAACCCTTCGTCAGCCAGTCGGTGTTGCGCGGTTCGAGCCGGATCCTGCTGGACGTCAACCAGACGCTGCCCCAGTACCCGTGGTACGTGGTGATCGCCTTGCCGAAAACTTTGCAGGAGCGCCCAGATGACGTGGTGAAGCTGCTGCGCGCCCATCGCAAGGCCATCGCTTTCCTCAACGAACATCCCGCCGAATCGAACCGGCTCATCGCTGAGGCGTTCAAGCTCGAAGCGGTGCAAGGCCCGGACGGCAAGACCATCGCCCCCGAAGCCATCGTCGCCCAGGCCCGGACCCGCCTGGGCTGGTCGGCGGACTTGCAGGCGGCGGACATCCAGTTCATCCAGCGCCTGATGGATTACTCCCACGACCTGGGTTTTATCGACACCACGCTCAAGACCGAACAGATCGTGGATACCTCCTACCTGGAAAAAGCCGCGCACTGAGTCCGTCATGTCCTTGCCAAAACCGAATTGGGGATGGGCGTCGCTGCCATTCCTGTTGTTGATCTGGATCGCCCTGGCGAGCCGCTTTCCCACCTACATCCTGCCGCAGCCCTGGGACGTTGCCCGCGAGGCGCTGCGCTGGCTGAGTGACCGTTCGCTGTGGCAGCACCTGCAGGCCAGTGTGCTGGAAGAGCTGGGTGGTTTTTGCGCCGCGGTGATCGTTGCGCTCCTGCTGGGCACGGCCGCGGGCCTGTCCTCGCGCTTTCGCGATTTCATCTCGCCGCTCAACAGCCTGTTCATGGCCATCCCGCCGATTGCCTGGGCGCCGCTGATCATGATCATTTTCGGCCTGGGTTATGTCTCCATCGTGCTGGTGATTTTCATTGCCGCGATGTTCCCCATGGCGGTGACCATCCAGGAGGGCGTGCAGAGCATCCGCGGCGGTGAAGTTCGCGCGGCACGGACCTTGGGTGCCAATGCCTGGCAACTGTTGGCCCACGTCTATTTGCCGGCCTCGTTGCCGTTCGTGACCGCCGCCTTGCGCATCGGCTTCAGCCAGGGCTGGCGGGCGCTGGTGGCGGCGGAAATGATCGGCGCTTCCCGAGGCATCGGCTGGATGGTCGCCACGGGTGGGCAGATCGGCAACAGCAGCCAGGTGCTGCTGGGCATTGTCGTGATCGGCTTGATTGCCTGGCTCATGGAAAGTTTTGTGTTCCGGCGCATCGAGCGTCACTACCAGCAATGGCGCGTGCAATAAGCATCGCCCCACGTATTCGAACCCTTCAGTGGACCACTGCACGAGGTGTCATGTGAGTAACGTTTTCGATCCCCGCGAAGCCGGGCATTACATCGCCCCCCAAGGCCTGTACGAGCGCAACAAGAAACGTCCGTTCCTGGGCAGCGTCCACTGCGACCGTGACACGCTGGTCGCCGGGCAGTGGGATGAAATCACCCTGGTCTATGAGGTCGGTGGCAGCGGCCTGGCCGACGGCGCGTGGCTCAAGCTGGCCTTCAAGTTCTATTCCGACTGGGCCTTGTTCCAGACCTCGAACCCGGCCGGCCCCAACTATGTCAGCGCCGAATACCAGGCCGGTGAGCTGGTCCCCGGCCAGAGCCAGGCCACGGTGCAGCACTTGAAGGTGCGCTTCGACCAGAAGGGCCATGAACGGCCATTTCAGAAAGCGATCATCATCGACATCATCGACGGGTACCTGAACCCGGGGGATAAAGTCATCATTCGCCTGGGCGACCGACGCCAGGGCGGGGCGGGGACGCGGGTACAGAGTTTCGTCGAGAAGGACTTCCGTTTCCGCCTGTTCATCGACCCGCTGGGCAGCTCGAAATTTGCCGAAGTGCCGGGCGACCCCTTGTTGGACATCGTGCCGGGACCGGCGCAGCGTGTGCAGCTGATCGTGCCTCGACTGGTCAGCGCCGGGGAAGCATTCGATGTCCTCGTGCGGGTGGATGATGCCTGGGGCAACACCTGCCGAAACCTGCCGCTCGAGGGGGTACTGACCCTGGTCGATCCGGAGGGCGGCGAGCGTCGACAGCCGTTCACGCTGGCGTCCGAAGGTTGGGCGACGGCCCGGCTCGAGGCGCTTGACCTCGGCGCCGTGGGCGAGTGGCGTTTGTCCGCCAACGTGGCGGCGCCGTTTGTCGACGGGGCCCAGGCCTTCGTCACTGTCGACCCGGCCGGTACGGCGTTGCGCCCGCTCTACGCCGACCTGCATGTGCACTCCGATGACACGGTGGGCACCAACGACACGCTGTACAACCTCAGCTACGGTCGCGATGTCGCCGGGCTCGACGTCCTCGGCTACACCGCCAATGACTTCAATATCACCGAGCAACGCTGGGACCAGGCGGTCAAGCTGATCCACGAGCTCAATGAGTCGGGTCGATTCGTGTGTTATCCCGGAACCGAATGGTGCGGTAACTCTTGTGCGGGCGGCGACCGCAACGTCGTATTCCTGCATGACCGCAAACCCGAGTTCCCCTTCGACAATCAAGGGCGACTGGTGCGTTCCTTCGAATGGAACGAATTCACCGCCGGCACCATCAAGCCTGGCGCCTGGCCGGTGGACGAGTTGTACGCCGCCTATGCCAAGGACCCCGAAGGCCATCTGATGATGCCCCATGTCGGTGGACGCCGTTGCAACCTCGACTGGCATCACCCGGAACTCGAGCGGCTGATCGAGGTGGGTTCGGCCTGGGGCCAGTTCCATTGGGTCTACGCTGAAGCGCTGCAGCGTGGCTATCGGGTTGGCGCCGCGGCGAATAGCGATGAGCACCAGGGTCGCTGCGGTGGCGGCGTTCCGGCCACGGCGGTGTTCGGCTCCCGTGGCGGGTTGACGGGTGTGGTCGCCGAGGCTTTCGACCGCGCCAGCGTCGGCAAGGCCTTGCGCGCCCGCCGTACCTTCGCCACGACCGGTGAGCGTGCGTTCGCCAGCCTGCGCCAGGGCAAGCACTTCATGGGTGAAGTCTTCACTGCCGATTCGAATGCCTCCCTGGACTATCGACTGCTGGGGGAGGCCGGGTGGGAGCAGGTCGATCTGTTCGACGGCGACCAGTTGATCTGGTCGCGCAACCTGCACCAGGAACTGGGTTTCTGCGCCCAACGCATTCGCCTGCGCCTGGGTGGCGCGCGGATCAAGGACCGCTATCGCGGTGCGTACTGGACTGGCGAAATCCGTATCACCGGCGCGGTCATCAATGGCTTTCGCGCCTTGGGCCTCGACCATCCCGAGCAGACCGTATGGCGCAAGGACGCCACAGTCCTGGCGTTTCGCACCGACACCAACGGCGATACCGACAGCATCGAAATCGACCTGTCGCAACTGGCCGGCGCCACGCTGCAGATCCACAGCCGTATCGACAATTACATCAAGGTCGGCGACCCGTCCGAACCGCAACCTTACGTGCACGCACCGACCGTGGTGATGGAGCTGTCCGGCGATGAGTTGTTGGCGCAATCGCAAGTGGTCGAGGAGTTGCCGGGCGCGGAGTTGAAGCTGTCCCTGGAACGGATGACCGCTGCACCGTTGCCCCGCGAGTTGCAGGGGCGCATCGAACTGGCCCGCTTGGGGCTTGATCCAGGGCGTGAACACCCCTTGTTCATCTGTGCCCGCCAGCGGGATCAGTCACGGGTCTGGACCTCCGCGCTGTTCCTGACGCTGTAGGCGCTGTCGAGTGCAACGAGGCTGCGATCTTTCCCCAGACACTTGAATCTCAAGCGAAAGATCAAAAGATCGCAGGCTTCGCCAGCGCCTACAAAGCCCGGCGGGACTCTCTCTGGTCACATTTGCGCAAAACTCCGACAGTCCCAGCAAGCCTGCGAAAGCCTGGCCGTCGCCATTGCGAGAAAGTGAAGTCGTCGATAACGACAGCGCCCACGGGCGCCGGGCGGGCGAATGTCTCGTCTGCCCGTTCACGCAGGAGAGCGATCATGACCGATATCCAACACAACATTCCCCACGAAGTCCAAGGCAAGGTTGCACTGGTCACTGGCGCCGCCAGTGGCATCGGCAAGGCCATCGCATTGCTGTTGCATGCCCGCGGCGCCAAGGTAATCGCTGAAGACATCAACCCCGCCGTCCATGAGCTGGCCCGTCCCGGGCTGGTGCCGCTGGAGGCCGACATCACCGAGGATGGCGCCGCCGAGCGCGCTGTCGGCCTGGCCGTCGAGCAGTTCGGCCGGCTGGATATCCTGGTCAACAATGCCGGGATCATCATCAATAAACTGGTCATCGACATGACGCGCCAGGACTGGGAGCGCATCCAGGCGGTCAACGCCACGGCCGCTTTCCTGCATTCACGCGAAGCGGTCAAGGCGATGATGCCGAACAAGTCGGGGGCCATCGTCAACATCGCGTCCTACGCGTCCTATTTTGCCTTCCCGACCATTGCCGCCTACACCGCGTCCAAAGGTGCCCTGGCGCAACTGACGCGCACCCTGGCCCTGGAAGTCATCGAGCATGGCATTCGCGTCAATGCCATCGGTGTTGGCGATGTGGTCACCAACATCCTCAATGACGTGGTCGAGGACGGTCCGGCGTTCCTCGCCCAGCACGGTGAAGCCGCGCCCATCGGCCGGGCCGCACGGCCGGAAGAAATTGCCGAGGTGGTTGCGTTCCTGGCCTCGGATCGCGCGAGTTTTGTGGTCGGTGCGGTGGTCATGGCCGACGGCGGCATGACCGTTACCGCCGGCTGAATCGATTGCTGGATGACACCAGGGTCACCGGCCGGGCTGTGCACCCGGCCGGTGTTGTTGTCAGAGCTGCGCCCGACGAAGCCTGCCGCGTAACGGCAGCCCGTTTTCATCTGGCGTGGGCAGTGGTCGCCTGACCAGGCCCATGCCTTCGCTGACCGGTACCGTGCCCAGAGGGTTCAGGGCCTCGAATACCCGCGCAGCTGCGCCGGGCTGACGCCCAGGCGTTGCTTGAACAGCGTGGTCATGTGCGCCTGGGAATTGAAGCCGCAGATGTGGGCGATATCGATCAGTCGGGCGGTTGAATCGCGCATCAGCGCCCGTGCCTTGGCGAGGCGTCGGTCGATCAGGTAGCTGTGTGGGCTTTTGCCGGTCGCCTGCTTGAACGCCCGCATGAAATAACCTTCGGACAAACCCAGCAGCCCGGCCATTTCCTTGACCCCCAGCGGGCCGTCGAGACCGGCGTCGATGAATTCATCGAGCAGGCGCATCCGGCCGCCCGTGATCGAACCTTGGGAGTGTGCCGAAAACCGCTTGTGGTCCTTCACTCGCTCAGCCAGCCCGAGCGCCCAGGCTTCCCAATCGTCCTCTGCCGTGGCACGCAGCAGTGCGCTGCGCATTCTCAAGGCGAGGGTGATGGCCTGCGGGTCAATACGATTGTTGAATGCATGTTTCGCCGGCAACGCCAGGCCGTCGGTGCGCACCATCCGCAGGTATTCACCGCCCCGGGGGGATTCGGAGAACACGTCGCACCCGGCGGGAACGAATGCCAGGCCGTTGGGCAGCGCCTCGAAGGGCAACACGCGGTCGCTGCCGATGGCGTGCCGGCCACGCTGACTGTCGAAGGCAAAACCGATCGCCGACTGGGGCGCGACGTAGCGGGTCGCGTAGGCACAGCCGGGGAGCAATTCGATCGCCCAGGGCCCTGCCTCGATACGACGGACCGGTTCAGACAGGGGCGGTGGTTGATGGTTTCGCGTGTTCATGAACAGCATAGTAATGAAGAGCGGGCCTGAAAGTCAGGTCAGTTTTCTGAAAGCCCCGTCGCCGGCGCGCTGATTAGACTGGGCAAAACCAGGAGGCCCAATCATGCACACACTGACCCGCGACGACATCGAACACGCTGCCCGCCATCTCTATCAATTCATGCCCGCCACGGCCCAATACGCCTGGCCGTTGCTGGCTGAACGGTTGGGTTGCACGGTGTGGGTCAAGCACGAGAATCACACGCCGACCGGGGCCTTCAAGGTGCGCGGTGGCCTGACCTTCACGCACTGGCTCAAGCGCGAGCATCCCAAGGCGAAAGGCATTGTCACGGCGACGCGCGGCAACCATGGCCAGAGCCTGGCGCTGGCGGCCACCGCCTTGGGTTTGAAAGCGTTGATCGTCGTGCCGCAAGGCAACTCGGTGGAGAAGAACAATGCCATGCGTGGCTTTGGCGGCGAGGTGGTCGAACACGGCCGAGATTTCGATGAGGCCCGGGAAGAAGCTGCACGCCTGGCCCACGCACAAGGCCTCTACCTGGTGCCGCCGTTCCATCCTGAGTTGGTCAGGGGCGTGGCGACTTATGGGCTTGAGCTGCTCAAGGCGGTGCCGGACCTCGACACGGTCTACGTGCCGATAGGCTGTGGGTCGGGGATTTGCGCAGTCATCGCCGCCCGCGATGCCTTGGGGCTGAAAACCCAAGTGGTGGGTGTCGTGTCCACCGAGGCCGTCGCGGCGAAGTTGTCATTTGAAACGGGAAGACTGTGTGAGACCGCTTCGGCGAATACTTTTGCGGACGGTTTGGCCGTGCGCAGACCCATTCCCGAGGCCTTTGCCCTCTATGGGGCCGCTGCGGCGCGGATCGTCGCGGTCAGCGATGCGGAAATAGCCGAGGCCATGCGGGTGTATTACACCGACACCCATAACCTGGCCGAGGGCGCAGGTGCCGCAGCCTTGGCGGCACTCATGCAGGAACGTGAAGCGATGCAGGGGAAAAAGGTGGGAGTGATTCTGTCCGGCGGGAATATCGACCGGCCGGTGTATGCCCGGTTGATTGGCTGAGCCCTCGTGGCGGGAAACCCTTGGGGATATTTAGATCGATTATTTCTTACGGTTATTGATATAGGTTTGAATGGCATATCCATGACCGAAGAATCGAAGCTGTCGCTTTGAAAGTGTCTGCAATGAAAGCGCAGTTCATGCAGCAGCAGACGACTTGGCGTGTGTCGCTCCGGTAAGCCTGTCTGAACGTTCATTGCTGCTGTTCGATCGCCATCTTGTCGGGCCCGGGTCAATGCTTAGAATCCGCCCCATCAGCTCGTCCGACTCTCGAACCTTACAGGGAACACCACCATGATGAACGCCATGCAGATGCCAATGCCGATGAACGCCAACATGCCGATGATGCCAATGATGGGCATGCCGATGATGATGGCGACCATGACCTGCGAAATGATGGACGACGGCATGATGTGCAAGATGATGCCAGCCGCCGGCATGGACATGGCCATGTTCAAGAACAGCGCCGACATGATGCAGATGATGATGAACTGCGGCATGCCGATGATGATGCACTGCGGCAACATGAGCATGATGTGCATGTCCCAGGCGAGCATGGCCATGCCGATGGCGAGCATGATGATGCCAATGCCGATGATGGGCATGCCGATGCCGATGATGAAGTGCGTGATGGAATGCACGGTGATGGCGGACTGCATGATGTGCAAAGTCATGCCGATGGCGGGCATGAACATGGACATGATGAAGAACTGCTGCGCCTTGATGATGAAGATGATGAACGACTGCAGCATGCCGATGATGATGAGCTGCAACGGCATGCCGATGATGTGCTGCACCTGCTGATTACAGCCGGGCAACGTCCTTGAGACTGGCCCCGTGGCGAGGGAGCTTGCTCCCGCTGGGCTGCGCAGCCGCCCCCATTTTGTGAGCGCTGTGCACTCAAACGGGAGCAAGCTCCCTCGCCACAGGCGGGGTCAGTCCAGGCGTTCCGGGTAGGTGACCACCAGGTACGCCACCGCTTCGCTGTCGGCCGGGTTGCGATAGCGGTGTGGTTGGTCGGCATAAAACAGAATCGAGTCGCCAGTGGAGAGCAGATAGCGCTCGTCGTTGACGCTGATCTCCAGTACACCCTGGGACACCACCAGGTTCTCCTGAACACCGGGCCCGTGCCCTTCGGACTGGTCCTCACCCAAGGGGCCCAGGCGCAGCTCGTAGAATTCCGACTGGCGTGCCACATCGAACGGGAACAGGGCACGGCTGACAAAGGCGCCACTGGCGCTGACCAGGCGTTTGCTCTGGCTGACCGACAGCACCGCCACCCCCTCGAAAGCCCGATGTTCCAGGAACGCGGCAACCGACACCTTCAGGCCCTTGGCAATTTTGCACAGTACCTTGATCGAGGGGACGCTGCGTCCGGACTCGATCTGCGCCAGCATGGCCCGACTTACCCCGCACTGACGAGCGAGGGCGTCCAGGGACAGGTGGCGCTTGCCACGAAGGCGTTGCAGGTTCTGCGCGACCCGTTCGCAAATCGGATCTTCATCCAAGGCTTCCAGGTTGTTCAGATCCACTTCGGGTTCGTCGGCACTCGCCAAAAAACGCGAGGGTTCCTGGGTGCTCACGCCTGGTACGTCCTGGTCGGCTGGAACGCCTGGACCCACTGGAACGCCTGGTAACCGGCATTACGCGCGTACATTTCCCACATGGCCCGGGCCAGTTGCTGAGCCTGCTTGCGCTTGCGGAACTGGACGAAGTCGATAACGTTGTCAGTCGGTTTCATAAGGCACTTCACTATCGTGACCAATGGGACGGGATGAGCTGAGAGTACGTGGTTATGTTTATAACCATAAATACTGATTGTTTATTGGTTAATGCTTTTAAGTGCTTAGCGAGGCGCCTTGATCAAATTACATGGGCACGCTGCAGTTCGGTCAGGGCCAGCGCCTTGAGTCGGGCCAGCAACGGGTCGCGCCGGTCTCGCGGATGGTCCAGTTGCACCGTCAACGCTTGGCGAATGCGGCTGGGGCGGTTGTCCATCACCAACACCCGGTCGCTCAGGTACAGCGCCTCGTCGACATCGTGAGTCACCAGCAACAAGGCGATCCCGTGCCGCTCGGCCAGTTGCAGCAACAGGTCCTGCAATTTCATGCGGGTGAAGGCGTCCACGGCGCTGAAGGGCTCGTCCAGCAACAGCACCTGCGGTCGCGCGTACAGGCCACGGGCAATCGCCACCCGCTGCGCCATACCGCCGGACAACGCCTTGGGCAACGCGTCGGCAAAACCCGTGAGGCCGACTTCCTCGTTCAACTGCGCGACCCAGGCCTTGTCGTAATCGTCGTCATCACTGAACCCGATGTTCTGTTGCACCGTCAGCCAGGGCATCAATCGCGGCTCCTGGAACACAAAGGCCAGGTGTTCGGTGTGGCTGAGCAGTTGCCCTTCGAAGTCTTTCTCCAGACCGGCGACGATGCGCAGCAAGGTGCTCTTGCCACAGCCGCTGGGGCCCAGCAGGCACACGGTTTCCCGGGGTTGCAGTTGCAGGTGGATATGATTGAGCACGGTGGTGTCGGCGAAAATCTTGCGCTCGACGTGGATGTCCAGCAGGGCTTGGGTCATGGTTCACTCCTCGGTGCCGTTAAAGGTGTCGCGCCAGGCCAGGAAATGTTTTTCCAGGGCGGCGAGGATGCCGTCGCTGAGCTTGCCCAGCAGGGCGAGCACGATGATCGCCGCCAGCACGATGTCCGGGCGCGAGGTTTCGCGGCCATCGCTGAGCAGATAGCCCAGGCCTTTGGTCGCGGCGATCAGCTCGGCGGCCACCAGGAACATCCAGGCCAGGCTCATGCCGCCGCGCAACCCAGTGAACAGGCCGGGCAGAGCGGCGGGCAGGAGAATCCGCCATACCAGACGGCGGCGGCTGAAGCCGTACATTTGGCCGACCTCCACCAGCTTGCGGTCGATGTTGCGAATCGCTGCCACGCCATTGAGGTACACGGGAAAGAACGCGCCGATGGCGATCAGCACCACCTTCGAGGTTTCGTCGATGCCCAGCCACAGCAGGAGCAATGGCACCCAGGCCAGGCTGGGGATCGAGCGCAGGCCGGCGAAGGTCGGCTCCAGATAGGCTTCGGCCTCCCGGCTCAAGCCAACCCAGGCGGCAAAGAGCAACGCCAGGCTGGCGCCGATGGCAAAGCCCAGCAGCACTCGCAACAGGCTGGCGCTGATATGTTTCCAGAGCGCCCCCTCGGCCAGGTCGCCGAGGGTCAGGGCGATCTCGCTGGGGGCCGGCATCTGGTAGGCGGGCAGCCAACCGATGCGCACGATGATCTCCAGGAACACGATGATCAGCACCGGCAGGGCCAGCCCCTTGAGGCGCAGCCGCCAGCGCTCGGGATTGAACAGGGCCGCTTTACCCGATGCGGACAGGGCCAAATGGGGGCTGGAGAGGTCTTCGCTATTACTGCTCATGGCGTTCCTCCGGCAACGCCGAATCCGCGCCAGGCGCGGATCGGCTGTCGCCTGGGCAAGGGTTATTGACGGGCCACGGCCTGCTGGCGGCCGGTGTCGAGCAATTGATCGATCACTTGGTCCACATTCACCCCGCGACGAACCAATTCTTCCGAGACCAGGATCGGCGCGGCAGCCTTGGAAGCCAGCACATCCTTGGCACTCAACTGCGGGCTGCCCAGGTCGGTGCGGGACAGTTGCAGCCGGGCGACTTCCAGCGGCAGTCCGGATTCGTCGGCCAGCAACTTGGCCAGTTCTTGCGGATGCTCCACCGCCCAGGCCCGGGCCTGTTCGTAGGTCGCAAGCACGGTGTCGATGGTCTGCGGATGCTCCTGGGCATATTTCTCCGTGACGCTGACCACGCCGTAGCTGTTGAAGGCGGGGTTGCGATACAGCAGGCGCGACCCGGCTTGTACTTCGCTGGCGGCCATGTGCGGGTCGAGACCGGCCCAGGCGTCGACATCGCCTTTTTCCAGGGCGGTACGACCGTCCGGGTGCTGCAGGTGCACCAGCTCCACATCGTCTTTCTTCAGCCCGGCCTGTTGCAGGCTGCGCAGGGTGAACAGGTAGGGATCGGTGCCTTTGGTGGCGGCGATTTTCTTGCCCTTGAGGTCGGCGACCGTCTGGTACGGCGAATCCTTGCGCACCACCAGGGCGGTCCATTCGGCGCGACTGTAGACATACACCGACTTGATCGGGCTGCCATTGGCCCGGCTCAGCACCGCGGCGAGGCTGGCGGACGAAGCGAAGTCGACGCCGCCGCTGTTGAGATATTCCAGGGAACGGTTACTGCCTTGGCTCAGGACCCAACTGACCTTGGTCTGGGGCAAGGCCTTTTCCAGGTAACCGAAGTGCTTGAGCACCAGGCTGACCGGCGAGTAATACGCATAATCCAGGTGCACTTCGGCCGGGGGGCTTTCTGCGGTCTGGGCCAGGGATGGCAGGCTCAACGCCAGGGCACAGGCACCGATCAGGAATCTGGCCAGGGCCAGTGAAAAACGGAAGTCGGGTTTCATGGAGCAGCTCCAGCAAGGCGGCGAGAAGGCAATGTTCTTATTTCCGAAAGATCGGAGCGCGGAAGAAAATCGCGCTTGAAAGGAATATTGCAGGCTCTGTGCCATAGCCGGCGAAAGGGCGGTTTCCGGGTACCGCCATGGGGTGAAGGCTTCAAGGAAATGTTGCCGGGGCAACAGTCTGTTGCGGCACTGTTGGGTCATGGACAGTGACTGTTTATGACTATGAGCTTATGCGCTAAAAGAATTTCTAACGAGAATTACAAGAGCGTTATGTTCTATGAAATTCACTCAGGAATGCTTTCATGAAGTTCGCCCGATCCCTGCGCCGTCTGCTCCTCAGCACATTGTTCGTCGCTCCCTGGCTCCAGGCCAGTGAGCCGTTGGTCCTGCATGTCGGCGATCAGAACTATTACAACGTGCGGGCCTCGGTGGAGGCCTCGGGGGTGCTTGAGGGCGCCCCCTACCGCGTCGACTGGAAACACTTCCAAGCCGCCGCGCCCCTGGCCGAGGCGCTGAATACCGGCGACCTGGACCTGGGTTTCCTCGGCGATTCGGGGTTTCTGTTCCTGGCTGCCAAACAGGCCCCGGTGAAACTGATCGGTGTTTCGCGGCAGAACCCGGACACCATTGCGCTGTTGGTGCCCAAGGACTCACCGGTCAAGACCATCGCCGACCTCAAGGGCAAGAAGGTCGCCTATTGGCCGGGCGCGTGGAGCCAGCAACTGACCCTGCGGGCCCTGGAGCAGGCCGGCTTGCCGGAGAACCATGTGGAATTCATCAAGCTGATGCCGATCGACGCGGCGGCGGCCTTGCCCCAGGGCAGCATCGACGCCTTTCCGGTGTGGGAACCCTACATCTCGCAACAGATCCTGTTCTCCGGCGCCCGGCCGATCCTGACGGCGAAAAACCTCATGCCCGGTCTCAGCGCGATTGCCGCTTCGACGCCGGCCATCGACAGCAAGCGCGAAGCCATCGCCGACTTCCTCGGCCGCGTGAAACAAGCCCGTACCTGGGTCGACAACCACACCGACTCATACGCGGACTTGTGGGCGAAAAAGGCCAACCTCGACCAGAACGTCTCACGCCATTGGTTGCGCCAGGCCCACATGAGCGTCGGCCCGGTGGATCGACAGGCCGCCGCCGACCTGCAAAGCACTGCAGACTTCCTGTTCAAGGTCAAGGCGCTGCCAGCCCCGCTGGCCACTGCCGGGATTATCGACACCTCCTTCAGCCACGCCTTGAGCGAATAAGGCCCACCGTTTTTTTTTCGCTCGCCAACATCCCATGCAGCTTCAATCCCCTGTGGGAGCGAGCTTGCTCGCGATAGCGGTGGGTCAGCGTGCAGAGATATTGACTGTGCCGCCGTCATCGCGAGCAAGCTCGCTCCCACCGTTTTTTGAGTCGCTCGCCAACATCCCATGCAGCTTCAATCCCCTGTGGGAGCGAGCTTGCTCGCGATAGCGGTGGGTCAGTTTGCGGGGATGTTGACTGGTGCCGCCGTCATCGCGAGCAAGCTCGCTCCCACCATTTTCAAAGGCGGATGTCCTCAGGCCCACGGATCGGCGCTTCAATCCTCGTACCTGTCAGTCGTTCTTCATTGGAAAAGCCGTCGTAGTCGGCCAAGTCGCCGAAGCGGATACCGGTCAGCGCTTCAATTCGATCGACGCTGCGTCGGTAGGTCTTGAGCGCTCCGAACACAAGTTCCAATTTTTCCAGTTCCTGGCGCTGGTCAATCATGTAGGCACTGGCCGAAGGTTTGCCGTCGTCACCGAGAAAGGCCACGACTTTCCAGAACGCAGTGGGGATCTGTACGCCTCTGTACGTTTGATCATCGCCGCGGAACAACGGCCCGGTAAATATCGTCGCCCTGGCTTTCCACCGGCGCGTGTTATCGAGGATGTAATCCTCGAGCTCGAGCCAGGTTTTTTGATTGAAGGCTGCCATCTGCGGCGAGCAATTGGTGAAGTGGAAGGTGTCGTTGTTAGCGGTCTGTGCGTCGGCGCCCCAATTGGGGTCCTGTCGTCGGACCAGGTGACCGCGATCCAGCAAATTGCCAGCGTACAGCGCTTCTCCAATCTGGGCATCGCTGGGGATTCGGCCGTCGTATGCCCAGGCATCACGACCCCGGTCGATCTCGACACTGCGGGCACCATCGATGTTGACGCCCGCCACCAGGGCCAGGCGTCGCCGTCGCGAAAGAACGATAGAGAAGTGCTGATAATCCAGGCGATTGTCGACGGTGCCGGTCGGGTAGACGTCATCGACCAACGCTGCTTCTACGCTTGGCCAAGGCACGATGAAGTCGCCGAGAAAGCCGCTGTCGTATCCCCGCCGGTCCCGCAACTGCACCGCCGGTGTGACGGCCGGCTCTGCCTGTTTACCCAGTGTGCCGGACACGCGCCTGACGGGTTCCTGCAGGGGCTGCAGATCGGCAAGCCGTGGTCGATGGGCGAAGTCCACCGGGAGTCCTTGTGGTGGCATGATCCTACCTCACTGAATGGGAACGAAAGTAATCAGCAAACGTAGCGAGCATGCTCCGGCACCATGAATTTTTTATGATGCTGCCTTGCGGACAAAACCGCGAAGGTGATCGCTTGCCTGTGACTAGGCCGCCTCCGCCGCCATGGCTGCCCGGACGCTGGGGCGTGCGGCGATTCGGGTCATGAACGACGCCAGCACCGGCCAGTCCCCGATCTCGATATTGAACGACGGCAGCCAGTTCAAAACGGTAAACAGATAACCGTCGGCCAGGCCGAAGCTGCCCATCAGGTAGTCCTGTCGTGCAAGGGCCTGGCTGAGGTAGTCCAGGCGCTTGAACAGTCTTGCCTTGAAGATCGCCTTGGTGGGCTCTGCGATATCGGCGTTGAACAGCGGGGCACAGCCGCTGTGGAGTTCGGCGCTGATGAAGTTCAACCACTCCTGCAGGCGAACCCGCTCCCAGGTGCCATTGGCCGGGGCCAGCGTGTTGCCGGGGGCCAGGTCGGCCAGGTACTGGACAATGGCGGGCCCTTCGGTCAGCACGCTGCCGTTTTCCAACACCAAGGCGGCCACGTAGCCCTTGGGGTTGATGCTCAGGAAGTCGAGCCCGTCGGCGGTTCGCTTGGTCTTGTTGTCGACCCGGATCAATTCGAAGGGCAGACCCAATTCCCGCAGCACGATGTGCGGGGACAATGAGCAGGTCATGGGGGCAAAGTACAGTTTCATGGTTTCCTCACAGGCGGGGGACGGGCCGTCAGAATCGGTGAGGGGCGGGACATTTTCAAAGGACATCTTCAGTGCTAGCGTATGACAAAATCTCATGAGTGCAGCAAACCTCCATGGCCACCCGAATCCCCTCTCTCAATGGCCTTAAAGCATTCGAGTCAGCCGCCAGGCACATGAGCTTTACCAACGCCGCAGCAGAGCTGAACGTCACTCAAACAGCCATAAGCCATCAGATCCGCCGGCTCGAAGAGGAACTGGGTGTGCGCTTGTTCCTGCGGCTCAAGGACGGCCTGGCCCTGACCGCTGAAGGTCAGGCCTATTTCCCAGGCGTTAGGGCCGCCTTCCATGAGCTGCGCTATTGCACCGAGACGTTGCTGGAAAGCCGCAACAACAGTGTCTTGACGATCAGCACCCTGGTTTCGTTTGCCTCCAAATGGTTGCTGCCGCGGCTGGCCTCCTTCCAGCAGGCGTTTCCCAATATCGATGTGCGCGTCACTGCATCCACCGAACGGGTGGATTTTCGCAAGGGCGGCGTCGATGCGGCCATCCGTTACGGTGTCGGCGAATGGAAGGGCGTGCGGGCCGACTGGCTGATGGCCGACGAAATCTTCCCGGTCTGCAGTCCCAGGCTGTTGCAAGGTCCCACCCCCTTGCAGGACCCCGGCGATCTGGCCCGGCACACCTTGTTGCAGGTCAGCGGGGTGACCCGTGACGACTGGCGTTCATGGTTGAGTGCCGCTGGCCAACCGAAAAGCCTGGCCGAAGGCAGCCGGCTCACCTTCGACCTGGCCATGATGGCTGTGCAGGCGGCGGTCGACGGTCTGGGGGTGTGCATCGGCCGCTCAACGTATGTCGAGGACGACCTTAAGGCGGGCCGCCTGGTTGCGCCCTTCGATCTGCGACTGAAGTCTGACCTGGGTTTTTACTTCGTCACCCCACATGAACTGGCCGATGCCCCGAAGGTGCAGGCCTTTAGAACCTGGCTGATGGACTCGGTGGGTTTTGGCGCCGAAACATAATTACGCCATACCGTTCAGCCCCCAGCTAGCCGGTCGATATGTATATAAAGGTCCGGTTACTTCGAGGGTACGTCATGTTTAATAAAAAACTAAAAGATGAACTGACGGCTAGGATGGCCGAATTGGCAACGTACAAAGGATTGGTCGGCGCTCTGGAGCGGTCGATGGCGGTTATCGAGTTCAGCCCCGATGGCAAGGTCCTTCGGGCGAACGAGAATTTCCTGAGCACGATGGGTTACCGTGCGGAACAATTGGCCAGCCTGTCCCATCGGGATTTCTGCCCTCCTGCATTGGCGGGCAGCGCCGAGTACCGTGAATTCTGGAACAAGTTGCGCACCGGTCAATTCGTATCCGGCACGTTTCACCGCCGCAGCGCGTCAGGCCAGAACGTGTGGCTGGAAGCCAGCTACAACCCGGTGGTGGACGAACAAGGCCGTGTCGTGAAGGTGGTCAAGTACGCACTCGATGTCACCGCCAAGGTGACCGCCGAGGCCGAAACACGCGGCCGGCTGGCGGCCCTCGACCGAGCCATGGCGGTCATCGAGTTCGACCTGGGCGGCAACATCCTGACCGCCAACGACAACTTCCTGAATGTCATGCACTACTCACTGGCTGAACTCAAGGGCAAGCACCACCGGATGTTTTGCGAACCGAGCCTGGTGAGTAGTTCGGAGTACAGTGATTTCTGGCGTCGTCTGAACGCCGGTGAGTTTTTCAGCGGACAATTCAAGCGTCTCGGCAAAAACGGCAAAGTTGTCTGGCTGGAAGCCAGCTACAACCCGGTCTACGACGCCGAAGGCAAGTTGTGCAAGATTGTGAAGTTCGCCAGTGACATCACCGAACGGGTAGAGAAATTCGAAGAGGACTCGCGCGGCGCCTCCCGTGCGTACCACATTTCCGCCGAGACCGAACGCGTGGCCGAGCAGGGCGCCCTGGTGA
This sequence comes from Pseudomonas sp. NFACC56-3, assembly GCF_900100025.1. NCBI lineage: Bacteria > Pseudomonadati > Pseudomonadota > Gammaproteobacteria > Pseudomonadales > Pseudomonadaceae > Pseudomonas > Pseudomonas sp. NFACC56-3. Next base: position 47,540 of record NZ_FMTK01000005.1, read on the forward strand.
TCCACCAGACCGCCAAGGAGATGCGCGAGATCGCCGACAACATCGGCGCCTCCGCGCGCCTGGTTGGGCAACTGGGCGCACGTTCGGAAGAGATCACGGCCATCGTCAATACCATTCGCGGCATTGCCGACCAGACCAACCTGCTGGCCCTCAACGCGGCCATCGAGGCTGCGCGGGCCGGCGATCAGGGGCGAGGGTTCGCGGTGGTGGCCGACGAGGTCCGGCAACTGGCCGGGCGCACCAGTCGCTCCACCTCGGAGATTGCCGAAATGATCGGCATGATCCTCTCCGAAACCCGCGATGCCGTCGCGAGCATGAACGTGACCCACGAGGGCGCCTTGCGCGGTGTCACCCTGGCAGACCAGGCCGGATCGGTCATCGTGCAGATCCGGAACGGGACCACCGATGCCCTCGATGCGGTGAGCATGTTCGCCTCCAAGCTCGACGAGTCCGAGGTGATTCCCAAGACGGCTATCGGCTGGGTGGGGTGAGGTGAGCTGAGCCCTCGCCCTGGCGATCCATGGACTTGAGCAGTTCAAGCAAGACTGTTCGCAGCTCCGGCGGTCGCACGGGCTTGGCCAGCACCGAGATATTCAGGCTTTGCAATGACTGGCGTATGCGCTCGATCTCGTGTCCGGTGATGACCAGCGCCGGGACTTGCCAGCCGCGCTGCTCGCGTATCGCGGCAATGCATTCGGCGCCCGAGACTTTCGTGCCCAGGTCGAAATCGGCGATGACGATGTCGCAATCGCTGGTCAGCCCCTCGCCGTCACTGTGGGCCTCAACCTCGCAACCCCATTTTTCCAAAAGCGCCGACGTCGCCATCAGGACGTTGGCGTCGTCTTCCACCAGGCACACCCGTAATCCGTCCAAACGATTCTGGACGGGCGACACCTTGGGCGCCATGGCCCTTGGCGCCGCCAGTTCCAGGCCGCTGATCGCCACCTTGGTGCCTTGTCCGACCGTGGAGCGGATGTGGACATCGACACCGAGTATCTGGCTGATGCGCTTGACGATGGACAGGCCCAGGCCAAGGCCCTCGACATCCTTGTCGCGCACATGGCGCACGCGGTAGAACTCCTTGAACACTTCGGGCAAATGTTCGGCGGCAATGCCGCGCCCCTTGTCGTAGATCACCACGGCCAGGCGCTTGCCCTGGCGCCGCACGCCGATCAGTACCGGTTGGCCGGGCGCGTATTTGAGGGCGTTGGACACCAGGTTCTGGACCATCGTGGTCAGCATGCCTGGATTGACGCTGACCCAGTAAGGGCTGGCGCGCAGGCGCAGTTCGACCCCAGCCCAGCGAGCCGCCTCGGTGTTCTGCTTGACCACGTCCTGTAGTAGCGCGCCCAAGTGGACGGTCTCGGCCTGCGGCACCAGCTTGCCGTGGTCCAGGGTGTAGATGTCGAGAATCGAACGGAACAGTTGCGACACGGTGTGCAGCGAACGGTCGATGTTGTCCACCAGCCGCAATTCCTCCAGGCCCAGCCTGGCGTCACGCAGGCAGGCGGTGAACAGGCCGATGGAGTGGATCGGTTGGCGCAGGTCATGGCTGGCCTGGGCCAGGAAGCGGGACTTTTCCTGGTTGGCGGCAATCGCCTCCTCGGAGGCGATGCGGGTGCGCTTGAGCAGGATGTGCGCATAGGCCGGCACCACGATGGTGGTGACGATCAGCATCAGGAACATATAGGGTTGGGTACGCCAGAACGGGTTGAGCCAGAAAATCAGCACCAGGGTCGACAGTGCGATAACGGTTGCCAGCGCCAAGTAGCGCGAGCCGAAGCGCATGCCATTGCCCAACGTGACCCAGAGCAGTGCGGCGTAGATCGGCAGTGCGCCTTCGCCACCGACGATCATGGAGAAAGCGACGCCGGTGTAGTCATGCAACATGGCGAAGAGACGCCGCCAGAAGAAATGCCCCGGCCAGCGTTTGATTGCCATGCGCAGGAACACCGAGGCGAAGATGAACGTGCTGATATAGACAATGATTGGCACATAACGCGCGGCGTCTTGGGAGAGGCTGGCCAGCACGACGATATACAACAGCGCACAGGCGCTGACGGTCAGGCGCAACGTGGCCTGGTCGAGTTCACTGTTCTTTTCCACGGGCGTTCGAACCTCATGTGTCTCTGGTGCCTTGAGCAAGCGTAGCGCCTAGCCCATCTGTGCTATTCAGAATTATTGCCCGAGTCAGGATACTTCAGGAGGCATGACCACTCAGGACGTTGGGAGAGTACATGAACGGAATCGTTCGTTTTTTCAGTGCGATCAGCGCCACGATACTGTGTGTTTCAGCGGCCCATGCAGGTAGCCAGGCGTGCACGATGGAAGGTGAAATGACCGTCATGGGGCAACACATCGAGGCGAAAGACTGTGTGCAGGCGAGCGATAAGCAACCGGTGGCCAAGTTCCGCTCCAGCTGTGAATCCTTCGCCAACATGCCGGTCGCGTTTGGTGGCGAAGCGGGCAGGATCACCTACTCGCAAACCTGTCCGGAGAATCCCCAGGGCACTTGTGTGAATGTGGACGGGCAGGGCGTGGACTTTTATTACTACAGGCGTACCGCTGAGCTGTTGGACAGCACCCGCAAGAGTTGTGCCTTGAGCGGAGGGACCTGGAAGGAGTAGTTCGAGCATCACGGTCGTCGTTGCTTGAGGGTTGGGGACAGGCTCGACGCCGTCCCCAACGATCAATAGGATCTTTTGTTGACGCAGGTGTGGGCGAACCGGTTGAAGCCGTCGTTCGCATCGAAGTTGGTGACGACGTTGTTTTTGTCAAAGGTCAGTGTAATGACACACGTCCCCGGCCTGATCGACGTGTCCCAATGGTTGGTCGTGACCATTACACCGTTTTGCATCTGGGTTTCGCTGCCCAGATAGATGTTTCTCCGATAAGAGCCATTCATGAACCACTGGAGCGTTTTCTCTCCAGTCGCGTCGGAGACCGACTGCCGATCAGGCTCACCATAAATGTCCACGGCCTCGGCCAGTGTCTTGCCGCGCCACATTTGCCGGGCAATGATCTCCTCCAGGCCACCGGTGGTGCCGCATCCGGTCAGCAGGGTGCTGGCAAATGCCAATACCCACAGCCAACGCCCATTGTATCTGCGCATCAAGACCGCCTCTCTTCAAGCCACCGATCAATGACGTCAGTGTCTTAGTAGACCCGGTAGTACTTGACCACGTCATCGACGAAATAAATGGTCAATACCGAACCTTGGGTCTGGCTTTGGCCCGTTTTCCCGCCGGTCACGCTGCTGACGTCGTTAGCCACGGTTTGTGCCTTGGACAGTTGTGCCGAGGTGTCGGCCATTTTCATGCGCGTCTCGGTCGACACGTACTTATTGGCCAGCTTCATGTATTTATCCAGGCCCTCATCACTCTTTTCATAGGTCCAGTTCGACTCGTTGCTGGAGCTGGTCGAATTGAGCTCTTCATTTGTCGGCGCGCCGAACATTTGGGTGATCTGGCTTTTTGTCGTCTTGCCCGGAATGATCGTTTGCTTGAGGTAAGAGACGTCGTATTTTTTGGCGCCCTGATTCAGGGAGCCCATCAAGTTGCCCAAGTTGCCCAAGTCACCGGTGTTTGCACAACCGTTGAGTACGCCCGCCAGTACGCACAGCGCCAATCCATTTCTAAGTGTTTTTCCATATTCGAAGGACATGATGACTTACCTTGAGTTAATGTCAGGACCATTCCATTTCAACCGCGCAGACGGTGAAGTTGACCCAGCATTGCGCCGCCTGTGGACTTATTTAATCCATAGGCTTCGCACGCCATGACGTTTCGATAGGCACAGTAATACTGCACGGCGAATGGCGCGTTGGCTTTCTTTATGATTGGCTGTTTGAACAGCCTTTGTATGGAGCGCCCACAGCTTAGGGGGAGAGTACTGGGCGAAGCTATAGTACAAGTGTGCTATGGCTTGGGAGGCGAGCAGGGAGGGTGACGCTCAATGAATATTTGCGGCCGTCATACATTTAATTGTCTTGTTTTTCCGACCATCCTCCATGGCTTGGGAAGTTGGAAAATTGCGCCGCGGCCGCCGCGCGCGTGGGGACACCCAGGGCTTTGAGCAGGCTCGAGACATGGATGCGCACCGTGAAGGGGGAAATGCCCAGGTCCCGGGCTATTTCCTTGTTGGTCTTGCCGGCCGCGATCAACCCAAGCACTTGCCGTTGGCGCACGGTCAGCTGGGAAAGCGCGTCGTCCTGTACCGAGCTTTCAGCTTGATACTTCACCACCACTTCGCCTTCGCGTATTGCCATGATGGCGTCGGCAATACCGGAGGGGTCGATATTCTTGCCGATGAAACCGTCGGCCCCCAGCGCCATCACCTGGGAAATAACATCGATGTCATCCATCATGGAAACCACAATAATGGAGGTCCGTTTGAATTCACTGCGCAACTGGCCTATGACTTGCAGCGATTTGATCCCGGGAAAGCGCAAGTCGAGTATCAGGGAGTCCACTTCCACCCCGGAACGCGCCAGCGCCAATACTTCATCCAGATTGCCAGCTTGTTCAATGGTGGCTGTCGGCAGAAGCCGTTCGATGGTTCTCAACATCCCTTCACGAAACAAAGGATGGTCATCGGCCACAATGACTCTGCACGTCATGCTTCAGATCCTTCTGACTTCAAGTTCACGCATCGTAACCCAAACTGCCCCTCGGATTTCAGTTTGAAACAAACTTTCATGTTGGAATAGTCCTGTGAATATGACGGAAAAGAATAGCGAGCTTGATCAGGCTACATTGAGATTGACGGTCGGGGCATGTACTGCGCTCTACATCATTGTGGTGGCCTTTCTGGCCAGCGACTTCGAAACCTATGTACCGATCCTGTGGTACATGGCCTTTTTCTTCGGCACCGCGCTCCCGCTGCGCATGGCGGTCAAGCGCTGGCCCGGGCACTTCTTCCTGCGTCGTCTTTTTGCCATGACCTTGGATTATGCAAGCCTCGCCTTTGCCTTGATCGTGGGTGGAGAGGGCATGCTGCCGGTGTACGCGGCAGTGCTCTGGGTCACGTTGGGCAATGGCATGCGCTTCGGCTCGCGCTACCTGGCGCTGGCAACCGTTCTCGCGCTGTCGACCCTGGGGGTGATTTTCATGCTCACGCCGTTCTGGCGTGGCCAGCCCTATCTGTTCCTGACGTTGATCGTCACCACCATCGTGGTGCCTGCCTATGCGCATATCCTGCTGACCCGTACCCGCATCGCTTCGGAAGAGGCGATTGCCGCGAACCAGGAGAAATCCCGCTTCCTGGCCCAGGCCAGCCATGACTTGCGCCAGCCGATCCACTCGATCGGCTTGTTCACCGCCTGCCTGCGCGATGCCCGGCTGGGACAGGAAGAGCTGCGACTGGTGGACAACATCGACCGTTCGCTGCACATCGTGTCGCAGCTGTTTCGTTCGATCCTGGACATCTACACCCTCGACAACGGGCAGCTTGAACCGCAGGCCGAACCCGTGCACCTGGGCGCGTTGCTCCAGGACGTGGTCAAGCAGAACACCGAAGCCGCTCGCTGGGCCGGTGTCGAGTTACGCCTGCGGCCTTGCCGGCACTGGGTCAGTGTCAATGCCGGTTTGTTGGCGACCATGGTGCAGAACCTGGTCTCCAATACGCTCAAATACGCCCCCGGCCAACCGGTATTGATCGGTGTGCGTCCGAAAGGCAGTGGCCTGGCCATCGTCATCTACGACAAGGGCCGGGGCATTGCCGCCGAACATCTGCCTGAGGTGTTCAAGGAGTTTTATCGGGTACGCCACGTCCGTGACAAGGATGTCGAGGGACTGGGCCTGGGGTTGTCCATCGTCAAGCGGATCAGCCACCTGATCAATCTGGACATCCAATTGCACTCCCGGCTCGGCCAGGGCACGCGCGCCATGATCCAAGGGCTGGAAAGGGTCGCGCCAAGGGCTGTGGTAGACAGACCGGTGCCCACGCAAAGCCGTTTGCAGGGTTTGCGGGTGTGCCTGGTGGAGGATGACGCCAACGTGCTGATGGCGACGTCTGCGCTGTTGGAGAAGTGGGGATGCGAAGTGGAAACCCACAGCGACGGGGTGGGTGTGACCAGTGACTGCGACATCATCATTGCCGACTTTGACCTGGGTACGAAAGTATCGGGCGCCGAATGCATCGCCGCGATTCGCGAACAGCGGGGCTGGGAAGTCCCCGCCATGATCATGACCGGCCATGAAATCGAAAGAATTCGCCACGCGCTGCACCACATGAACATTTCGATCCTGGCCAAGCCCGTGCGGCCTCCGGAGTTGCGGGCGACCTTGCTCGAATTGACCAAGCATTTCGCCAGTGTCAGGCCATGAGCCCACCATTCCAGTTTATGAAACGGTGGATTGCAGTTTGTGCGTATTCCTGCGCAACCGCTTTGGGCAGAAGATGACCCCAGCCACTTGCACACCCGTGCAGAAGGTGGCGGAGAATCCCTAACCGTAGCGCACTGGCGCAGGCGTTCATGCTGCGAGCGCGAGGAGTAGCTGATGGACGAAGCCCTGCAAGTAAAAAACTCGCCCTGGCACGAAGGAGAGCTGACCTTGCAGCGCTCCGTCGGCGCAGTCGACATGATGGCCAGTGTCGGCCAACGGCAACTGGCGCGTACATGGATGCCGGACCAGCACCGGGAGTTCTACGCCCAGTTGCCTTTCGTGATACTGGGGGCGGTGGATCGGCAAGGCGACGTGTGGGCGACCCTGCGCACGGGGCAGCCGGGTTTCATGAATTCGCCCGATCCGCAGACCCTGCACATCAACCTCGAGCCCGAGCCGAACGACCCGGCCCAGGAGGGCATGGGCGAGGGGGATGCCATCGGCATGCTGGGGATCGAATTGCACACCCGTCGGCGTAATCGCATGAATGGCGTCGTGCGTCGTCAGCTTGCCCCAGGGCTGGAGATCGCAGTGAGCCAGGCCTATGGCAACTGCCCTCGCTACATCAACCTGCGCCAGTATCAATTTGTCGACGCACAGGATGTCGCGCCGCGGCAGTTGACCGCGTCAGACCCGCTGGTGCGGCGCCTGGTGACGGCGGCCGATTCGTTTTACATCGCCACCTACGTGGTGCGCGATGGCGAGCGGCAGGTCGATGCTTCTCACCGTGGCGGCAAGCCGGGGTTCGTGCGCATGGATGAAGACGGGTCGCTGACCATTCCGGATTTTTCCGGCAATCTGTTCTTCAACACCCTGGGCAACATCCTGCTCAACCCACGGGCCGGGCTGGTGTTCGTCGATTTCCAGACCGGCGATCTGTTGCAAATGAGTGGCTCGGCGCAAGTCTTGCTGGACGATCCCCAGATCAATGCCTTCCAAGGCGCCGAGCGGTTGCTGCGCTTCACACCGCAACGCATCGTCCATCGTCCGGCCGCCATCGCGCTGCGCTGGAAGGATCAGGAGGAAGGCGATTCGCCCAATTCATTGATGACCGGCAGTTGGGAGCAAGCCGCCGAGCGTTTGCAGGCTGAGGCGCTGCGTAGCCGCTGGCGTGCGTTGCGGGTTGCGCGAGTCGTGGATGAGAGCCACAACATTCGTTCGTTCTACCTACAGGCGAGCGATGGCTTGGGTTTGCCCCGGTTTGAAGCCGGGCAACATTTGCCGGTGCGGATCCAGCTGGAGGGACACAAAGCGCCGTCGATCCGGACCTATAGCGTTTCCAGCGCGCCGTCGGATGACTTCCTGCGCATCAGCGTCAAGCGCGATGGATCGGTGTCGTCCCACCTGCATGAGCAGGTGCGGGCGCTGCACGAGATCGAAGCGCGGGCGCCCCAGGGCCATTTCACCGTCCAGGCCACCGAGCGGCGTCCGTTGGTATTGCTGGCAGCGGGGGTGGGCATCACGCCGCTGTTGTCGATGTTGCGCGAGGTGGTTTACCAGGGGCAACGCATCAGCCGCATGCGCCCGGTCTGGCTGGTGCAAAGCGCCCGCTCGGTGGCCGACCTGGCGTTCCGTGAAGAGATCGACGAACTGGCCGCCCGTGCCGGCGACAAGCTCCAGATTGTGCGCATGGTCAGCCAACCGCCCACCGAAGCAACGGTGGGTGAAGGTTATGACCTGGCGGGCCGGATCGATGTGGAACTGCTGAAGAAACTGCTGCCGCTCAACGACTACGACTTCTATCTGTGCGGGCCGGGCAGCTTTACCCAGGCGCTGTACGACGGGCTGCGCAAATTGCGCATCCCTGACGATCGCATCCATGCGGAAACCTTCGGTCCCTCCACCCTTGTGCGGGACATCGAAGTCAGCATGCCGGCGCCCCAGCAAGTGCCGGCCGCGACTGAAGCGGTGAAGGTCCTGTTCGCCAGTTCCGGCAAGGAGGCCCGTTGGGAACCCGGCGGCGGAACGCTGCTGGAACTGGCCGAGGCGCGCGGCCTGAACCCGGAATTCAGCTGCCGCGGCGGTTCCTGCGGCACCTGCAAAACCCGCTTGAGCCGCGGCCAGGTGCATTACCTGAGCCAGCCGGCCGAACCGGTTGGCGAGGGCGAAGTGCTGATCTGCTGCGCGGTACCGGCCCAAGGCAGCGAGCCGTTGGTGCTTGAAGTCTAGGCTTGCGATCGTTTCACAGGGTGAAATGGTGGATTGTAAAAGCTGGTTATTCCACTGTCCGGAGCAGGAGCAGAGGATAGCGCCATCGACGCGATCATCGCTTCGAGCCCAAACAACATGGAGTACGTCATGCCTGAGAACGCGATCAAACTTTATCGCCACCCGTTGTCGGGTCACGCCCATCGTGTCGAGCTGATGCTCTCGCTGCTGGGCCTGCCGACCGAGCTGGTATTCGTGGACTTGATGAAAGGCGAGCACAAGACCCCGGAGTTCCTCGCCATCAACAGCTTCGGTCAGGTGCCGGTGATCGATGACAACGGTGTGGTGCTGGCCGACTCGAACGCGATCCTGGTTTACCTCGCGGCCAAGTACGGCGAGGGCCAGTGGTTGCCCAGCGATCCGCTCGCCCAGGCCCGGGTGCAGCGCTGGCTTTCGGTGGCCGCGGGCCAGATCAACCAGGGGCCGGCCAACGCCCGATTGATCACCGTGTTCGGTGCCGGCTATGACGCCGAAGACGCCATCAAGCGTTCCCACGCCCTGTTGAAGGTGATGGAGACGGAGCTGGGGCAAAGCCGGTTCCTGGCCGGTGAGCAACCGACCATCGCTGACGTGGCCGCGTACACCTATGTGTCCCACGCACCGGAAGGCAACGTCGCGCTGACCGACTACCCGAACGTCCGTGCCTGGCTGGGCAGCATCGAAGCCTTGCCGAATTTCGTCGGCATGCAGCGCACCGCCAAGGGCTTGCAGCAAGCCTGAGTCAAACCGCAGGCGCTTGCCGGGGCCATCTTCCGGCAAGCCTTGAGGCCGTAACCGCCACCTATGTTCAATCTCCCTCAAGCAAGGCTGGATCACCCATGGATCGCTTTCAGGAAATGCAGATTTTCATGGTGGTGGCCGAGGAGGAAGGGTTCGCCGCTGCCGCCCGGCGCTTGCGCATTTCGCCACCGAGCGTGACGCGAGCCATTGCGGCGATGGAGGAACGGATCGGCACCCAGCTGTTGTCCCGTACCACCCGCACTGTGCACCTGACCGAAGCGGGGCAACGCTACCTGGAAGATTGCCGGCGGATCCTGAGTGAGCTCGAAGAGGCCGAGGAGGCCGCCGCCGGCAGCTACTCGATCCCGTGCGGGTATCTGACGGTCACCGCGCCGGTGCTGTTTGGCGAGTTGTACATCGCGCCCTTGCTGACGGATTACCTGGATCAGTTTCCCTCGGTGCATCTCAATGCCTTGTTGGTCGACCGTGTGGTGAATATCGCGGACGAGGGCATCGATGTGGCGATCCGCATCGGCCATTTGCAGGAAAACAATCAGCACGCCATCAAGGTCGGTGAGGTACGCCAAGTGATTTGCGGCGCCCCGGCCTATTTCCAGCGCCATGGACGGCCAACCCATCCTGGCGAGTTGAGCAAGGCCAATATCGTGATGTCTTCAGCCAGTCATTTGCTGAGCCACTGGCAGTTCATGGACGAAGCGAACTCGCTGAGCCTGCGGGTTGACCCACGCCTGGTGGTGACCGCGAATCAGGCTGCGATCAATATCGCCCGCCAAGGCTGGGGCGTTACCCGGGTATTGTCCTATCAAGTGGCCCGGCAGGTCGCCGAGGGTGAACTGGAAGTGGTGCTCAAGGCCTTCGAACCCCCGGCGTTGCCGATTCACGTGGTGTATCAGAAGAGCAATCGAGTGCCGGCCAAGGTGCGTACGTTCGTGGACTTCCTCGCGGATCGGCTGGGGGACGACGTCACGCTCAAGCCTGTCGTGAAAGGCACCGGCTGATGGCGCGCCACCATGAAATGCTGGTATTCCACGCGCTGTCGCAGTGCCCCAGCCTCGCCTCGGCCGCCCAGCGCCTCAACGTCTCCGGACAGACCGTGATGCGTGCGGTCGCTCGACTGGAAGCGCGGCTGGGTGTGCGGTTACTGTCACGAAGCACGCGCGGGGTGGTGCTGACGGAAGCCGGGGTCGGCTTCATGGCCGATTGTTCACGCATTCTCAAGGCCGTTGACGAGGCTGAAGCATCGGCCAAGGGCTGGCATGTCCAGGCGCAGGGCAATTTGACGATTCTGTTGCCCACGTTGTTCAGCCGTTATGTCATGGCCCCGGTATTGGCCGGCTACATGGATCACTTCCCCGAGATCAGGGTATTGGCCCACTACCATGATCGTTTCCCGAACATGCATGAGGAAGGGCTGGATGTCGCGGTGCTGGTCGGGCATCTGCCCAGTTGCTCATTGATCGCACGACCTGTCGGCAGTGTTCGCTCGCTCGTCTGCGCCAGTCCGGGTTACCTGGCCAGGTATGGTGAGCCGGTTGTGCCGCGGGATTTGCACGATCACCGACTGATCGCCACGCAGGCCAACCAGGACTGGGTCCAGTGGTCTTTTCAACAGCAGGGCGAGGCCAACGGCTTCAAGGCCCGCACGCGGCTCAGTTGCGCCACGCTACAGGCGGCCATCGAGGCTGCGGCTCATGGGGCCGGGTTGACGCGCTGCTTGAGCTATCCGTTGTACGACTATCTGAGCAGCGGACGCCTGTGCAGGGTCTTGCAAGCCTATGAGCCGCCCTCCATGCCCGTGCATGTGGTCTACCGTGAAAGACGCAAGGCGCCGATGCGTGTGCGCAGTTTCGTGGACTACATCGTCGAGCACCTGCGCGAGCACCCGGCCCTGCGAGCGGATATCTGTTGATTGTCAGCGCGCGTTCGGGGCCTGGATCCCACGGCGCACCCGCCCTGGCGCCTCGCCGTAGATTTCCTTGAATTTCTTGCTGAACGCAGCCTGGGATTGGTAGCCGACCTGTACGGCAATGTCGCTCAGCCCCAGGTGTGAGTGGCTGAGCAGACTGAAGGCCAGCTCCATTCGCACTTGCGTCAACAGTACCCACGGCGAGACGCCGGCCAGCTTGACGAATGCGCGCATGAAATTGGCCCGGGACATGCTCGCGAGATCCGCCAGGCCTTGAATGGTCCACTCGTGCGCAGGGTCCGCCAGCATCGCCTGCCAGGCCCGGCCCAGGCGCTTGTCGCCGAGCAGGGCCAGCGAGCCGCTGTCCTGGCCATGGCTCGCCAGGTGCGCACGCAGAATCAGGGTGAACAGGGCCTGGGACAAGGCGTCGAGCAGGAAGCGAGCGCCGGGCTGGTTCCCATCCGCTTCACCGCGAAGGATCTCCACCAACGCCGGCAAAGGTCCGTTGGCCGGTAATGCGCCGCTGGGAATCACCAGGTAGTCGGGCAGGGCGCTGAACAGCAACGAAGCCCGGTTGAAGTGAAAACCACCGCACAGCATGTCCAGTTCCGCGCTGGCACCGCCAATGCGGTGAATCGGCAGGGCGCCCCCGGTCACGATCCGAGGTAAGGTCGGCGTCACCATTTTCCCAGGGCTGTGCATGAGGTGCGGGGCGCCTCGCGGCAGCAGCAGGATGTCACCGGCGCGCATGGGCAAGCGCTGCCCATCGGCAAACTCGACGCGGCATTCGCCGGCCAGCACGATGTGATAGGGCGCCGTGCCCAGGGCCTGCTGGCCGTGTTCCAGGGCCCAGTCGCCCTGGAACTGACAGCGCAGGTCCAGGCTGCCGCGAACGTTGGCCAGGCTGATGAGTTTATCGATCGCATTCATTTGAGCGTTTCGCCAAAAAAACTGAGCGGATTGAGCAAAACCGAGTGGCGCCAGGGTGAAAAACTGAGGGCGTCAAAACAGTACACCCAACCCACTCAGGAGTTAATGCCATGTTCAATAACTGGTCCGAATTGTTGCCCACTATTCAAAAGGCGTTTGGCGCGCTGGGCCGCAGTAACCCGAAAATGGTCAAGGCCTATATGGCGCTCGGGGAAGCCGCCAGCGAAAACAACGTGCTCGATGCCAAGACCCGCGAGCTGATCTCGATCGCCATCGCCGTGACCACCCGTTGCGACGGTTGTATCGCCGCCCACACGGATGCGGCGATCAAGGCGGGGGCGAGCCGTGAGGAGGTCGCAGCGGCCTTGGCCACTGCGATTTCGTTGAATGCGGGGGCTGCCTACATTTACTCGCTGCGCTCGCTTGAAGCGTATGACACGCTGAAAAAACCGGTGTGACTTATAGCCGGTCCCAAGCCCGGTTTGCCGTGCACTTAAGAAAAATGATGGATTTGTGGCGAGGGAGCTTGCTCCCGCTCGGCTGCGAAGCCGTCGTAAACCGGCGGGTGCGGTGTGTCTGATACTCCGCATTTGGCAGGTTTGGGGCCGCTTCGCAGCCCAGCGGGAGCAAGCTCCCTCGCCACGGTTGGGGGCTTGGCCATCGCGTTCGTGGCGGATGTGGACGCGACATGTCCCCTATACAATGCATCGCAATTACCCAAGCTCCAGGTGGTGGTTCCGATGTTGCTACGTCACTTGCGCTATCTGCTGGCGGTCGCTGACCACGGCGGTTTCACGCGTGCCGCCGAGGTGCTGCACGTGTCGCAGCCGACCCTGTCGCAACAGATCCGGCAACTGGAAGAAACCCTCGGCGTGAGTCTGTTCGACCGCACGTCTCGCACAGTCAGGCCCACGGATGCCGGGGCGGCCTATATCGAATGCGCCAGGCGGGTGCTGGTGGAACTGGCCGCTGGCAAGCGCGCGTTGCACGACGTCAAGGATTTATCCCGCGGCAGCTTGAGGCTGGCGATGACCCCGACGTTCATGGCTTATCTGGTCGGGCCGCTGGTGCGTGACTACCGCGCGCGATACCCGAATATCCACCTGCAAATCTTCGAGTTGTCGATGGTCGATATCGAGGAGGGCTTGGCGAATGACACGTTAGACATTGCCATCGCATTTGATCAGGTCAGGAGCGCCGATATCGAATCGATCCCGGCATTCACCGAAACCCTGGGGCTGATGGTGGGGCGCAATCACCCGTTGTATGACTGTCAGGCCGCGTTGACGGCTGAGCAGATCGGGCAACTGGAGTTCGCCTTGTTGAGCCCGGACTTTGCCACCCGTACGTGCATCGACGACTACTTCGTCCAGGCTCGGATCACGCCCAAGGTGAGCATTGAGGTGAACTCGGTCAGCACGTTGCTGGAAGTGATCGGGCATTCGGCCGTTGCCACCATTCTTCCGGAACCCATCGCCACCCAGGAGCGCGCACTGCGCAAGCTGGCGCTGCAGGACGCGGCGCCCCGGCGTGGAGCTTCGCTGTTGCGGCGCAAGAACAACTATCACAGCGCGGCGTCCGTGGCTTTCATGGAGACACTGTTGCACGGGATGGATGGCTTTGGGGCCGCTGATCGAGGTGGGCAACTGCCCTAGACAAAACAGCGACCCTCACGCGGCAGTCGCCGTCCGGGCCGGTACGGCACACGCCTGGGGATTGTCCGCCAAGGACCTGAAGCTGCGATTGTCGGCGTCCAGGGCGTCGATGGAGCCGGTCTCGATGTCATAGACCCAGCCGTGCAGGTTGAGCAAGCCTTTCTCCTGGGCCAGCCGCACACTCGGGTGCGTCTGGATGTTCGCCAATTGGGCGATGACGTTTTCACGCACCATCGAGCTGACTTTTGCTGCGTCATCGACGTGCGGCCGTGACTCATTGATGACCCGTGCCGACTCGGCGTGTTGCAGCCAACCGCTGACCGCCGGCAGGTGATTCATGCAGGCGCATTTGGCGACGGCGGTCATGGCACCGCAATCGGAATGACCACAGATCACGATATCCCTCACGCCCAGCACCGCGACGGCATATTCCACCGTCGCGGAAACACCGCCTGGGTGCGGGCTATAGGACGGCACGATGTTGCCGGCATTACGGATCACGAACAGTTCGCCGGGTTCCTGCTGGGTCAGCAGCTCCGGCACAACGCGGCTGTCGGAACAGGTGATGAACAAGGTGCCCGGGTGTTGCGTGGTAGCCAGGTGTTTGAACAGGTCCGTGCGTTGTGGAAAGACTTCCTGCTGGAACTTCAGGAAACCCTCGATCAGTGCTTTCATGCTGCTTACCTCCAATGAACAGGGTGGTTGCCCAGCCGGGTATCAGCTCGTGCAGCCGTCGCCGACCAGGCTGTATTCAAGAATGTGGGGTTCACCTTGGGAATCGCGATAGGTCAGAACGGACGCAGGGGCAGGAACTTGCCGTCCAGTGTGATCACCGCTCGCGAGCCGCCTTCAGGGTCTTCGACTTTCTTGAGGTCGAGCTTGAAGTTGATCGCGCTGATGATGCCGTCGCCGAACTGCTCATGAACCAGGGCCTTGAGGGTGGTGCCGTAGATCTGGATCATTTCGTAGAAGCGATAGATCGTCGGATCGGTCGGCACGCCAGCGAGGCTGCCGCGCAGGGGAATGATCTGCAGGCGGGCGACCGAGTCAGCGGTCAGGTCGAGCTTCTCGCCAATCACCTTCGCCGCGTGTTCCGGCAATGGATGCTGGCCGAGCAGGGCGGCGGTGACGTAGGCGAGGCTCAGGCCGGTGCCATCGGCCAAGTCCTGCCAGGACAGGTGCTTGCGTGCCTTGGCATCCAGCACTTCGGTGGTCAGGGCCAGGCTGATGTCGTTGTAGGCGTGGGACTGTTGCATGGCGTAGCTCCTATCGGTTTGGATCGGGTTGATGTCGCTTGGTTGAAGCCATCATCTGCCGCTTTGGTTATAGCGTCCAAGACCGATATGCAATGCAATGTATTGGTGTTGCCTATGGATTGGGGCCCACGTTGTCGAGGTATAAAATCCTGTAATTGTTGCCGTGTACTAATCTCTTGGCAGGCACGGTAGAAGTAGTCATTTAACTAGCCAGAAGAGATATCTCGAATGACGAACCATGAAACCGATGTCGGCAGAGCCAATGAGGCCGACCTGGACGGGATCCTGGCGCTTCAGGCCGCGAATCAGATGGCCCGTGGCGGCTCGCTTTCTGCGAGCCTGCCAAGGACTCGTGTGGCAGCGATGATGCAGGAAATGCCTCTGATTGTTGCGCGTCGAGAGGGCCGTATCACCGGTTTCCTGATGACTACCACGCGGGCGATGAATGCCGACCTGCCGATCGTACAAGCGATGTTCGCCGCTTATCATGGAGCGCCGGATGCCTATGTCTATGGCCCGATTTGCGTGGGCGAGGCGGAGCGTGGCAAGGGTTTGGCCCAGCGAATGTTCGCGGAACTCCGGCGACTCGAACGGGGGCGTGAAGGTATTCTTTTCATACGCAAGGACAATGAACCCTCGCTCCGTGCGCATTTGAAAATGGGTATGAAAGAAGTGGCTTCCTTTCCATTCAATGGGTTCGATTTCGCCGTTTACTCGTACATCGGCTAGACAGGAAAAAAGCGCTCACTAGACGATAGTGCCAGTCAGTTAAGCCTCATACCCGTGGGAGCAAAGCTTGCTCGCGATTGGGGTGAGCCAGTCGACAACCCATTGACGGGTTTGCCGCTATCGCGAGCAAGCTTTGCTCCCACAGGTTTTGTGCCGTTTGATCTTTAACTGACTGGCATTACCCACTAGACGATCACCTGAGTGGCAGAAAGAGCGCGGTAATCGGTAGCGATTCAAGGGCAAGCTGAACGTCGCCATGAACTGCCGGTGAAAATGGTATTTCGAAAAAGCCGCAACGCCGCTCAACGTATCCAGGTCCAGGCAGTCATCAAGGTGCAGGTCGATGTAATCGAGCACCTTGCGCATGCGGGATTGGTAATGCTTTTTTGTGTCGGTCATGGTCTTTCCCAGTAAAGGCCACCAGCATGAGGCCGGCGAGCACAATGCGCTCGA
This sequence comes from Pseudomonas sp. NFACC56-3, assembly GCF_900100025.1. Classification (NCBI taxonomy): domain Bacteria; kingdom Pseudomonadati; phylum Pseudomonadota; class Gammaproteobacteria; order Pseudomonadales; family Pseudomonadaceae; genus Pseudomonas; species Pseudomonas sp. NFACC56-3. Next base: position 63,804 of record NZ_FMTK01000005.1, read on the forward strand.
CCGATCTTGCTATCTTGAACTTGCAGCCTGCCGGGCTTCGGTGCCGACGACCAGCCAGATGCCGATCCCGGACACCGCCATCCCCACCACCATCTGCCAGGAAAGCGGTTCGTTGAACATGGCCCAGGCCCAGAGCATCGTAATGGGCGGGCTGAGGTACAGGACACTGGCGACGCGGGTGGCGGTTGCGCGGCGCAGGCACAACCAATAGAGGCCGTAGCCGCCCATGGTCGACAGGCCCGCGGTCCACAACACGCTCAGTGCAAAGCCTGTGCTGGGCAGCGGAGCCAGGCTGCCATGGGCGCCCTCGACCAGCGCGAAGGCCAGGCCCGACACGCAACACTGCAGCCACAGGTTGGGCAGCAGGCCCAGCGATTGTTCGGCGGGTAAGTATTTCTGCCACAGGGTCGCGACGGCGAGCGAGAACATGCCAAGCAGCGGCAGGCCATAGGCCCACAAGGGCGCATTGCCCCACGCCAGTGCGCCCTGGGTCACCAGCATGACGCCGAGCAGGCCGATGAGCAGCCCCGTCCAGACCTGCCAGGCCAGTCGTTGCCGGAGTACACCTGCGGCCAGCAGCGCCAGGCCCATTGGCAGCAGGTCGGCGACCAGCGCGGCCAAGCCCGCCGGCACGCCCAGGGCAATGCCTTGGGTGATGCCGCCCAGGTAGCCCGCCATCGCCAGGAGGCCGATGCCGGCATTCTTCAAAAGTGCGACGGGCGAGGTCCGGCGTAGCGACCTGGCGACGAAAGGAAACAGGACGAGCGTCACCACGACACACCGCCAGAAGACCACCAGCAGGGCCGGCGCGTAATCGATGGAAAAGCGCGCGCCGACGAAGCCCGAGCTCCACGACACCAGCAATGCCGCTTCGAGCAACGGCAATGGAATCAGCCAGTACCAGGCGGGTCGGGGCAGGGACGTGCAGGTCATCGATTTATTCGGGTTCATGGCCACAGGCTACGAAACCCGGCTAATCTAATAAATCAAAATGTAATGCATCAGTTGTTCACGAAGATTGAATCATGACGGCCATACTCGATATCGACTTGATACGTACTTTTCATGCGGTGGCGCGGATCGGCAAGTTCAGTGCGGCGGCAGACCAACTGCACAAAAGCCCGGCGGCGGTCAGCGTGCATATCCAGCGTTTGGAAGCGGTCGCTGGCGGGCGTTTGCTCAACCGGGACAACCAATCGGTATCCCTCACCGCGTTGGGCCAGCGTTTGCTCGTCGCGACGACGGAGTTGTTGAGCACCCATGACCGGGTGCTGGCGGACCTGCACGGAACTCGTTTGGCGGGACGTATCACCTTGGGGGTGCCGGATGAGTACGCAGACCATGTGATCCGCGACATCCTTCCGACCTTCGCCGCCGCGTGGCCCAACGTGGTGCTGGAGCTCAAGACTGCGCCAAGCTATGCGCTACGCGACCTGGTGCAGCGCGGCAAGCTCCAGGCGGCGGTGGTCGCCCAGCCGAAGGGGCAGGCGAATGCAGAGGTGCAAGTACTGGTGTCCACCACGCCGGTCTGGGTCGGGCCGGCCCACACGACGGCGGCCTCGATGGAACCGCTGCCGCTGGCGGTACATGCGGCGCAATGCCCTTATCGACAAGCGATGCTGGAGTCCCTCAGGCAAAGCGGGCGCAAGACCCGCATCGTTCTGGAAAGCCCCTCCAACCAGGCCGTCAAGGCCTGTGTGGAGGCCGGGTTGGCGATCAGCCTGATCGACCGTGGACGGGTGACGGATGCCATGCGGATCCTCGAAGGCCTGCCGGTGATCGCGGAGCATGAGGTGGTGTTCATGCGAGCCCAGGCGTCACGCGGCGATGAAGCCGTGAACCTGCTGGCCCGTGCCATGCAGCAGTATTTCCGGCTGTAGGCATGTAGCCGGGGGGCCGCTGCGCAGCCCGGCGGGAGCAAGCTCCCTCGCCACGGTTGCTTGCTCGGCTGGGTGACCGTGTGGATCATTCAAACGCTACCCTCGCCAAAATGGCCCCCAGGTATTGCTCCTCTGGGCTTTTGTGGCGAGGGAGCTTGCTCTCGCTGGGCTGCGTAGCAGCCCCCATGATCGGCTCAAGCCGACAATGGCGGTGTCCGAGGCGGGACCAGGCGCTTGGAGCCAATCGACTCGAACGCCGATGCCAGTTGCAACAGCCTCGAATCGTCATAGGCACGCCCGGCGAATGTCAGCCCGACGGGCATGCCGATGTCCGCCATGATGCCCATTGGCACGGTGACCGTGGGTACGCCCAGGTGGCGGATGGCGAGGTTGCCGTTGGCGACCCAGACCCCGTTGCTCCAGGCGATATCGGCAGATTCCGGATTGATATCCGCATCCGCCGGCCCGACGTCGGCGACGGTCGGGAAGATCACCGCGTCCAGGCCTAGCCGCTCCATCCAGTCTTCCAGGTCGATCCGGCGTGTCGCTTCAAGCCCCCGCAACCCGTCGGGCAGTGTCGGGATCTGGTCCCAGGGCGTAATGCCGCGCTGGGCCATCTTTACATACTCGTCCATGCCGGCGGCCAGATCGTCCTCCCGGTTGGGCAGGGTGCCCGGGTCGTGGGGGAAGATCTTCGGTCCGTCGACGTCGGCCAGGCGATTCAATTTCGGATCACCGTTGGCCTGCAGGAAGTCATCGAATGCCCAGGCCGACAGGTCCCACAACTCATGGTGCAGGAACTCCTTGGAAACCAGGCCGCGGGTGAACACCGTCGGTGCGCCGGGACGGTCGCCCTCGCAGTTGGACACCAGCGGGAAATCCACCTCGATCACTTCGGCGCCGCAAGCTTCCAGGGCCCTGCGGGCTTGCTCCCAAAGGTCGATCACCGAGGCGCGGGTGACGATTCGTTGCCCGGTCGGGCCACCGATACCAGGGGCCTCGGCGGTGCCGGCTTCAGGGTCCGCGTTGATGTACATCCGTGGCACGCCGAACCGAATGCCGGCCAGTGCCCTCGGGTTGCTGGCAAGGCTCGGATACGAGGCGGGACGAACCGACTCGACGCTCGGAATCGGCACCCAGGGTTGCAGCCGCCACAGGTCGCCACGGGTGTCCGGGTCCTCGGCGACCACCACGTCCAGCACTTCGAGCAGGTCAGCCATGGTCCTGGCGAAGGGCACGACGACGTCCATCGTCGGCGTCAACGGCCAGTTGCCCCGCACCGAAATCACCCCCCGCGACGGCGTGTAGGCGCACAGGCCGTTGTTCGACGCCGGGCCGCGTCCGCTCGACCAGGTTTCCTCGGCAAGGCCGAACGCCGCGAAACTGGCGGCGGTTGCCGTGCCCGCACCATTCGAGGAGCCGGAGGCAAAGGGTGCGGTGAGGTAGTCGCCGTTGTACGGGCTTTCCGCACGGCCATACACCCCGCGCTGCATCCCGCCATTGGCCATGGGCGGCATGTTGGTCTTGCCCAGGCAGATGGCCCCGGCGGCGCGCAGTCGTTCGATGGTGAACGCATCGCGATAGGCCACCAGGTCCTTGAACGCCGGGCTGCCGGAGGCGGCGGTGAGCCCTTTGACCAGATAACTGTCCTTGGCCGTATAGGGAATGCCGTCGAGCGGGCCGAGGGTCTGGCCACTGGCCCGACGGGCATCGGAGGCCTGCGCTTCCTTCAGCGCATCGGGATTGCGCACCACCACGGCGTTGAGGGCCGTGGGTGTGTCAGGACCGTCGTAGGCATCGATCCTGGCGAGGTAGGCCTGGACAAGCGCTACCGCCGTGGTCTGGCCCGATTCCAGCGCGGCGCGCAGTTGGGCAATGGAAACTTCGGTGATGTCGATCATGCAGTTACCGCCGCGGTGGAAGGATGATGGCTGTGCGGGTCCATTGACATGGGGGCCTGGCACTTCAGGTCATCTAAAGGTGGATATTTATCGGGTTTTGCCTACTGTACTACGGAAGAACGATCAAGGGCAGTCCCGGTTTACCGGACGTCTTCTAGAGTGTAGAAAAATTTCCCACCTCGATATCTCGTTAAGAAACGGCTTAGGCAGGATCAACGATCAGCGCAGCGCCTCAGCGGCCACGTCGATTTTCCAACACCGTGGTGCTTCCACGGTGCTCCCGATCAGCTTGTCCAGGCCACTGTAGCGCACGCGCCCCATGACAATGCCATCAATGTCATGGGGCGCGGCGTAGCTCGCCAACACCTTGGCCGGGTCACGGTGGGGCATGCTTCGATTCGCTCCATGAGCGATACAAGCACTGAAAGGCGCCGCTGATTCAGTCAATGTAGCAACGTCAGAACGGCCCCAGCTTGAGCGGGTACTCGATGACGATATACAGCCGGTCGATGTCATCGCCGCCCTGGCTGCTGTTGGCACGATGGGTGACGTGGGACAGTTGCAACGACAGGTCCTTGGCCGGGCCTGACTGCACGATGTAGTGCAGGTCCAGGTCGCGCTCCCAATGGCGTCCGCCAGCGCCTTGTTGCGGACTGTAAGTGCCGGTGTCGCTATCGAACGGGTTGTAGGCACCGCCTTGAGGGGCATGGCTGCCGTCGATCCCGCGTCCAGTCACATAGCGGGCCATGAAGCTCAGGCCGGGGATGCCCAGGGTGCCCAGGTCGAGGTCGTAGCGCGCTTGCCACGAGCGCTCGCCCGGGCCGTTGAAGTCGGCATATTTGATCGAGTTGGCCAGGTAGATGGAGTCGCCGCCGACGAAATCGAAGGGCGTGTCGCCGTTGATTTTCTGATAGGCCAGGGTGAACGCCTGGGCATTGAGCCGATACTTGCCACTCAGGCTATAGGCCGTGGTGTCGATGGCCCCGGCGTTGGCCTTGCCGTAGTCGCGGGTGTGGTACAGGTTGCCGTCAAGGAGCAGTTCGCCAAGGGTGGCATGCAGGTTGGCATAGTACTGGCGCCAGGTATCGCTCAGTTCGGAGGCGTAGAGCGCGCCGCCCAGGGCTTGCCCGGTAAACAGGTCGGCGCCGATGAAGTCGATGGCGCTGTTGCGCGTCGTCGCGCCATACCCGGAAAAATCACCCTTGCTGGTCGAGGCGTCCTGATTCTTGAACGCACTGAAGTGGCCCGCCTGCAGGTCGACCCCGTTGAACTCGCGGCTCGAGAGCAGCAGGCCGCTGGCGTATTCGGGTTGCAGGCGCTTGTCTGCGGTATCGAATACCGGGCTCTGCACGGTCATTTCGCCGACCGCCAGGGTGGTGCGTGAGGTGTTGAATTTCAGCGCGCCGCCCGCACTGGAGTAATGCTCCTCGCTTCGCCCATCCTCATCCAGCGGCAATAATCCCGTTCCGGAATGCCCCTTGCCGCCGTCCAGTTTCAACCCCAGGAACCCGTGGGCATCGATGCCTATGCCGATCGTGCCGGGGGTGAAACCGGACTCGAACGAGGCGATGAAGCCCTGGGCCCATTCCTGTTTGTAGCTTTTGCCTGCCGGGGTCGGGGTGCGATAGTCATTGTTGAGGTAGAAGTTGCGGCTGAGGACTTCCAGCGTCGCCCCGTCGAGAAAGCCAGATGTACTTTGCGCGAGTTCCGCTGCCATCGCCGGTGCGGCGCTGCCTGTGAGCAGGGCAAGCAGCCAGAGCGGCTTCAGGGCGGCGATTGAGTGGTGGGGTGCAGGCAACATGCTTCATTTCCATGTGAAATTGGGCGGGCGAAGGGGCGGTACTACCCGCTGCCAGCAGGGAAATGTCCGGCGCACCGCAAGATGGGCCGGCAGTTCCCGCTTGAGAAAGCAGGTCTGGGCAGAGGGCTTCATTCTTGGGGGCGGGGCGCGAGCGTGCGAGTTAAACGTTGTTAATTGCGTTCAGTTGCGGCACCGGACGCTGCACTCACTCAGCGCAGGGCTACAAAGGTTCCTTCAACAGCATTTCACACCGGTCCTTCAAGTAGGCGTACAGCGTGCGTATGGCAGGAGTGAATTGCTTTCGATGGGGGCAAACGAAGTTGAGGGGATAAGGCTCGCCCGCGACGTGAGGCAGCAAGACCTCAAGCCTTCCAGCCCGTACGTCCTCGCAAATGTCCAGCCACGACTTGTACAGGATGCCTTCTCCCGCGATCGCGCATCGTCGAATGACATCCGCATCGTCGCTCAGCACTGGACCGTTGATGATGATGCAATCGCTCTCCGGCTCTTTGGGGAATATCCAGCGGTCGTACAGCTTGCCGTTCAAATGAAAGCGCAGGCAAGCGTGCTCGATTAAATCCTGCACGGTCTCAGGCCGTCCATGCTCATCCAGATAGGCAGGTGAAGCTGCAACTACCCGGCGGTTGGCGGGTGCCAGCGGCATGGAGATGAAGTCCGCATTCTGTAGGGTGCCATAGCGGACCGCGACGTCTATCGGATCGCGGAATATGTCCGAAACCTGATCTGAAAGCATGATTCGAAGAACCAGGCCAGGGTTGTCCCGCCGGAAATCGATCAGCCAGGGCAGCAGGACATTTCTCCCGAAGTCCGAGGCGCTGGCGATTTGCAAGACCCCACGCAGTTGCGGGTCGCTTTGCTGCAGACCGGCTTTTCCCTCATTCAGCGTATTCAAAACGTCCCGGGCATAGGGCAGGTAGCGTTCCCCCTCAGCGGTGAGTCGAAGACTGCGGGTGGACCGGGCAAACAAGCGTGTATCGAGCTCGCACTCCAGGCGCTTGATGGCGGCGCTTATTTGCGCAGGAAACAAATCCATTTCCCGCGCCACGACCGAAAAACTGTCAACGGTCGCCGCTCGCACAAAAATGGCGAGGTCATTAATTCTTATCATTTCCCGAGCACCCTTTGCCTGGTATCCACAGAGGCGCTTTCAGACCCGCAAAGACGGCAAGGCGCACGGCGACAACATAGGGATTTACGCAGGTCGTTGAAACAGGCTTCAACGGAAAATCAGACATGCCGCAATGGCACAAATGGGGGGATCGTGTTTCGAAGGCTTCCCTGCGACCAGTTTGATAATGAGGCGCTGCAATGGGTATTCTTGTTCCATGAAAGCACAAATGGGTCTAGACCGATTGACCGGTCTCATAGCGTTTGCACGCACGGCATCCCTGGGTAGCTACTCGGCTGCTGCTCGGGATCTCTCCGTATCGCCTTCGGCCGTCAGTAAAAGTGTCCAGCGATTGGAGGAGCACTTTGGACTGCGGCTTTTCAGTCGCTCCACCCGTTCATTGGTCCTGACACCGGAAGGGCGCGAGCTCTACGAGCGTGCCTTGCGTGTGATTCGCGAAGTGGAACAGATCGAGCAGGCCGCCGTTGCTGCGCGAGGAGAACCGTCCGGGACGTTAAAGGTGACTGCGCCCCTGCCCATCGGTGTCAACATCCTCGCGCCAGCGCTCCCGGCGTTCCGCGAACGCTATCCTGAACTGACGGTGGACTTGCGTTTAGGCGATCAATTTGCAGACATTATCGAACAGGGCATCGACGTAGCGATTCGCGTCGGAAACCTGACTGATTCAAGGCTCGTTTCCAGGCCGCTCGGCCCTCATCGAATCTGCACCTTCGCTTCGCCAGCGTACCTTGCCAGAAAAGGCATGCCGCGCAGCATCGACGATCTGGTCAATCACGACTGTGTCAACTTCCGTTATCAAAGCACCGGGCAGGCCCTGCGCTGGCCGTTTCAGGTCGGGGAGCGCGTGGTGGAGATTACGCCGAACGCCAGCATGATCATTGATGTCAGCGATGCTGTCGCCGTGGCGCTCGCGGCAGGCGCAGGCATAGGCATTTCTCCGACCTACGTGGCCGCACCTTATGTCCAGCGGGGCGAACTGGTCCCCGTATTCCCGGAATTCGCCGTGGACAGGTTCACCATTACCGCTCTCTGGCCAGAGAGCCGACGGGGCAGTCCGAACGTCAAGGCATTTTTGGAATTCCTGCAGGAGATATTCCCTGCACCCACGCCTTGGGATTCGCTGATCGAAGTGGCCAGGGATGTTCATCCCTAGCGTTGCCTTACGGCTAACTGTTCGCCAAGGCAGGTTGACCAGAGATGTTCGGTTTGGCCCTCGCTGCAGCAGATCATCGAAGCGTTTCGCTGGATGAGGCAGCGAAACAAGACTTGTATCTGCTCACTGCAATAATGACGTTGCCGGTCCTCTTCGTTCACCCAAATACCTGAAATCGACCACTGAAAGACCTCTTGTTCCCGGCAAGTCAGCGCGTAATCGAGACATCCGGGAAGAAGCGCAATGTGTGCCAGGGCTGCTTGAGTTTCGGGGCAAGACAGCGGGGGGAGAATAGGGAAGCGAATACTGATTTGATTGTAACTGTATAAGGTCCGATGCGTTGCCATGGTCCTGTCCATTTAACACCCCGCAGGCGTAATGTAGTTGATTGGAACGGCGCCGTTGCTTGAAAAATCCCCATTTTATATAAGGCGTCGTGCGCGACTCACTGTGCGGCTTGATCATATTTGCTTGATCGCCGGAAAAGGAATAGACCGAGAGGTTTAACACTTGCACAAAATTTGCGTAAGTAACATCAGGCCCTGGCAGTCTTGGGTTGGAACCATTTAAACCGCTACGGTTTAGCTCCTAAGCCCTTGGGTGACTGTATTTTAAAAGCCCTCTGGTCAATGCTCTTTCAACCCCTGCAGTCGGCGCAGTGGCTGAAAGGGGCAGCGTTACTCGATGCGTACGTGTTTCTTAAGTGGCATGCCCAGTCAGGGCTGCGTTTGCAAGGACACCATGATGAAACGTTTAGCCATTATTGTCCCGCCACAGCGGCTTGACGTCGCGATGCTGATGGCCTGTATGGGGATGTGGCGTAAGGAATATGACCTCAGGATTTTTTCTGTCGACACTCGCCGTGTCGGTGTAATGACATTCGACGATGTTAAAGCAGAGGATCTGGAAGAACTGCATAACGAATGTTTCGATGCGGTGGCGGTCATGGATGGGGTCGGTACAAAAGACTACCTGTGGGACGATATAAAAGTCATCGCTGAACTTCAACGGTTTGACAAGGCGCGCAAGTTAATTGCGGGGCTAGGGCTGGGCGCCATTGTTCTTGCTCAATCGGGTGTTCTGGTTGGTAAACAGGCCGCAGTCGGTGAGTCGGCCGAGTTGATGGTTAAGTTGGCAAGTTATGGGGCGATTTTCGTCCCTGATGATGTCGTGATGTTGAAGTGGATCATTACCGGTAGCGGAAAGGACGTTGAAGCATTTGCCCAGGCAGTGTCCAGTTGGCTACGCAACCGATCAGGTCACTAATGACATTATTCGAGGCAGATTGGCAAGTTGCTCAATCTGATAACCCGTGCATGAGGAAAATCAAATGAACTCCATTCTTTCGACAAACATAAGCGCAACGGGCGACTTGACGGGTAAGACTATCGTCATATTTGGCGGTACCTCCGGGATCGGTCTGGCTGCCGCCATCCAGGCGAAACAATCTGGAGGCAAGGTCCATGTAGTGGGCCTGGACGCCGTCCGAGCGCAAAAGATTGCTGCGCAGCATGGTTTTGAAAGCTGGCGGGTCGCGGACGTCACCCAAAGTGAAACCCTGTATGCCGCTTTGTCGGACATCGAAAAAGTGGACCACCTGGTACTCCTGGCCGGAACCTTTGTGGCTGGCAAGACCCTGGAAGCGGACATTGCCTACCTGCATCGCGCCTTTGACGAGCGAATCTGGGCCGCGATCCATGTCTTGAAGGCCCTGGGGGATCGCCTCTCCCGGGATGGTTCGGTGACCTTCATTTCCGGTTCTCTGGCGGATCGCCCGAATGCCTACGGTACCGCCGTGCTCGCCGCTGCATCTGCCGCCATGGAAGCCCTTGCCCGCGGTCTCGCCCTGGAGCTGGCGCCTATCCGCGTCAATACGCTGTCACCCGGTCCGATCGATACCCCCATCCTCGCTAAAGCCATGGGGGACGCGCGTGATGGCTTCGTCGCTGCGCTTGAGCGGACCCTGCCGCTGCATCGCCTGGGGACCGCTGATGAAGCAGGTGCGGCGGTGGTGTTCCTGATGAGCAACGGCTTCATGAACGGCGCCACGATCAATGTCGATGGTGGAGCTCGCCTGGTTTGAGTCAGGGAAGGCCACCTCGATCGCTTCACATCACACCCATCGCTTCAGGAGCAAACATGAAACATCTATCGAAAGCTGTGCCTGCAATGATCGCGCTGTCTGTGGGGGCAACCATGGCTGCCGCGAATCCGGTACCTGAGCATCAGACCCAAGCGTTCTTGAGCGCGTTGGCGGCAGGGGGTGGCAAACCTCTCGAGCAGTTGAGCCCGCAAGAGGCGCGTGCGGTCCTGACCGGCGCCCAGAAGTCGGTCCAGGTCGATATGTCGGGCATTGAGGTCAGTGACAAAACGATCATGGCCGATGGCAAGGCGATCAAGTTGACGGTTGTACGGCCGGAGAAGGTCAAAGGGCCGCTGCCCGTATTCATGTTTTTTCACGGCGGTGGTTGGGTGTTGGGGGATTACCCGACCCATGCCCGATTGATTCGCGACCTGGTCGTCGCTTCGGGCGCCGTCGCGGTGTATGTCGATTACACGCCGTCTCCCGAAGCCCATTACCCTACCGCGATAAACCAAGCCTACGCCGCGACCAGATGGGTCGCCGAGCATGGGCAGGAGATCAACGTGGATGGCAAGCGATTGGCCGTGGCCGGCAATAGCGTCGGCGGCAATATGGCGGCGGTCGTGAGCCTGATGGCGAAGGAAAAAGCCACGCCGAAGCTTCGCTTCCAACTGCTGCTGTGGCCGGTAACCGACTCGAGCTTCGATACCGATTCATACCGGCAATTCGCCGAAGGGCACTTCCTCACCAGGAACATGATGACGTGGTTCTGGGATAACTACACCGCAGACCCGAACGAGCGTGCGCAGATTCATGCCTCGCCACTCAAGGCAAGCCTCGATCAGTTGAAAGGTCTGCCACCAGCGCTCGTGCAGACCGCAGGGCTCGATGTCCTGCGGGATGAGGGCGAAGCCTATGCCCGCAAGCTCGATGCTGCCGGCGTGGAGGTCACGGCGGTTCGTTACAACGGGATGATTCATGACTACGGTTTGCTCAATCCGCTGAGCCAGGTACCGGAAGTGAAAGCCGCGATGAGGCAGGCCGGAACTGAGCTCAAGGCTCATCTCAACTGAGTTGGCCGCACGCCGCCCGGCAAATGGCGGGCGGCTGCATAGTTGGATTCACCATTCGTCAACGAGACACCCTGGCACTTCTTGACAGCCATCGAACCTGGGTAAATACTCGCCGCTCATATTCATATATATGACTAGATAACAAGGTGAATAAGGTCAATGAGCTCTCTCTCCAGCGATGTCCGTCTGCCGCTTTACCAACGTCTGCGCGACCAATTGGCTGAGCAGATCGCCAATAACCGCTGGCGCCCGGGGGAGGCGATTCCGACCGAGGCCGCCCTTTCAGCGGAGTACCGGTTGTCGACCGGCACAGTGCGCAAGGCCATCGATGCGCTGGTCAGCGAGGGCATCCTGGAGCGCCAGCAGGGGCGCGGTACTTTCATTCGCCGGCCGCAGTTTCAATCGTCGTTGTTCCGTTTCTTCCGTTTTCAAAGCGCTTCTGGTGAACGCCGGGTCCCCGAGAGTCGGATCTTGTCCGTGGAGCCGGTGATCGCGCCGTCGGCGGTGGCCCAGGCCCTGGGGTTGCCGGTGGATGCGCCGGTGATTCGCCTGGTGCGGGTGCGTCTGCTGGAAGTGGAGCCAGTGCTCGCCGAAGAAATCTGGTTGCCTCGTAGCCGCTTCCAAGCCTTGCTCGACATCGACCTGAGGCAAAAAGGCCCATTGCTTTATCCCATTTATGAAGAGGTTTGCGGCCAGGTTGTCGCCTATGCCGAAGAAACCCTCACCGCCGAATCGGTGAATGAGGTGCACGCAAGATTGCTGCAGGTGCCGGTCAACAGCCCGGTGGTGGTGATCGAGCGCCTGGCACGGGACTACGCTGGCAATCCCCTGGAGTGGCGACGCTCTCGCGGGCATGCCGAGCACTTCCGCTACAGGGTGGAAATTCGCTGACCCGACCCGGCTAGCGGCGAGTCGGTCGCCGCTGTTCTTACCGTTTTGTTTGTCATGACTGGCCCTGTAGCGGCGCGGTTCGCTCTCGGCTGCCTTTCGTTTCACTTACAAGGATAAGAATCATGTTCAGTTGGTATCGCCAAGTCACTGCGCGGGAGCGCAAAACGTTTTGGGCCTGTTTCGGCGGATGGTCGCTCGACGCCTTGGAAGTACAGATGTTCGGCCTGGCGATACCGGCGTTGATCGCCGCGTTCGCCCTGACCAAGGGCGATGCCGGGCTGGTCAGCGGTGTGACCCTGGTCACTTCGGCCATTGGCGGCTGGGTCGGCGGCACGCTGTCGGACCGCTACGGTCGGGTGCGCACGCTGCAATGGATGATCCTGTGGTTTTCGTTCTTCACCTTCCTGTCGGCATTCGTCACGGGCTTCCACCAGCTGTTGATCGTCAAGGCGCTGCAAGGCTTCGGGATTGGCGGAGAATGGGCCGCCGGCGCGGTATTGATGGCCGAGACCATCAACCCCAAGTACCGTGGCAAGGTCATGGGCACGGTGCAAAGCGCCTGGGCGGTGGGTTGGGGGCTGGCGGTCGGCGTCTTTACCTTGATCTATTCCCTCGTGCCGCAGGACATGGCTTGGCGGGTGATGTTCGTCGTGGGCCTGCTGCCGTCGTTCCTGATCATCTGGGTGCGGCGCAACGTTGAAGAGCCGGACAGTTTCCAGCGCCTGAAAAAAGACAACGTCATCCCGCAAAGTTTCTTCAAATCCCTGGCCGGTATCTTTCGCCCCGAGTTGATCCGCGTGACCTTGTTTGGCGGGTTGCTGGGGCTAGGGGCGCACGGTGGCTACCACGCGGTGATGACCTGGTTGCCGACCTTTCTCAAGACCGAGCGCAACCTGTCGGTGCTCAACTCCGGCGGCTACCTGGCGGTGATCATCTTCGCCTTCTGGTGCGGCTGTGTGGTCAGCGGCCTGCTGATCGATCGCATCGGACGTCGGAAGAACATCGTCTTGTTTGCGCTGTGCTGCGTGGTCACTGTGCAGTGCTATGTGTTCCTGCCGTTGACCAACACCCAGATGTTGTTCCTGGGGTTCCCGCTCGGCTTCTTCGCGGCCGGTATTCCGGCGAGCCTCGGGGCGTTTTTCAACGAGTTGTACCCGGCGGATGTGCGCGGCGCCGGTGTGGGGTTCTGCTACAACTTCGGCCGGGTGCTCTCATCGGTGTTCCCGTTCCTGGTCGGCCACATGAGTGATTCCATGTCCTTGGGCTCGGCCATTGGCATCGACGCCGGGATTGCCTACGGCGTGGCGGTGATCGCGGCGCTGTGCCTGCCGGAAACCCGCGGCCGCAGCCTGGAAGCCACCGCTGCATCGGCGCCTGTGGTTGAGCCTGACAGCCAGAGCGCCCGGGCCTGATTTCCCTTATTGTCGATAGATGAAACCCATGGTTGATACCTGTACCAAACCGATGACCGGCATTGACTGCCACGCCCACGTGTTCAGTCGTGAGCTGGAACTGGCCGCTGTCCGGCGCTACACACCCGACTATGACGCCACGCTCGCTCAATACCTGGGCCACTTGCACGCCCATGGATTGAGCCATGGCGTGTTGGTGCAGCCGAGCTTTCTCGGCACCGATAACCGCTACCTGCTGGCCGCGCTACGGCAAGCACCGGAGCAGTTGCGCGGGGTCGTGGTGGTGGAGCGAGACGTCAGCCGCGCCGAGCTGGACGACATGGCCCGGTTGGGCGTGGTCGGTGTGCGCTTGAACCTGATGGGCAAAGCCTTGCCTGATTTTCGAGACGCCGCCTGGAGCGGCTTGTTGGGCCACATCGCGGAACTGGATTGGCATGTCGAGTTGCATGCCAACCTGGTGGACTTGCCGGGGTTGATGGCTCAGCTGTTGCCATCGGGCATCAAGTTGGTGGTCGATCATTTCGGCCGCCCGGATGCGCGCTCGGGGCTGGATCAACCTGGCTTCGCCCAATTGATGGCGCTGGGGCAGGGCGGGCAGGTGTGGATGAAGGTGTCCGGCATCTATCGATTGGGCGCAACGGCCCCGCGCAACCTTGAATTCGCCCGCGCCTCGTTGGCGGTGCTGGAACGCAGTTTCGGTCCCGAACGCCTGGTGTGGGGCAGCGATTGGCCGCACACTCAGCATGAAGCGCATGTCGGCTTCGAGACGGTCATGGCGCAATTGCGCGCGTTGGCATGCTCGGCGTCGCTGATGCATGCGTTAATGGTCCAGACACCCCAGGCGCTCTTCAAGTTTTGAGGCGCGAAGGTCGTGGCGTCGAGTTTTGCTGAACTCGTTCGATGAATAGGGATCTAGACTCCATTGAAGCCCTGTGAACAGTCGCCGTATCGGTCTTTAAAAGGGATTTCTGCGAGCTGGAACCACCGACCCAGGCGATGCACTGGGGCGAAGGACAGCGAGGGTGTTTCAGCCAGGCGGTTTGAGGATGACTGATGTCGAACATTGAAGAGCTACCCACGCAAACCCATGCGCCGAGCGAATACGAAAGCTTGATCGCGATGGGGACGAGCGCGCTCGATGCGATTCCCGGTGCGGTGTACCTCTGCGATCACCAGGGCTGGCTCGTGCGGTACAACAGTGAGGCGGCCGAGCTGTGGGGAAGGGCGCCAGCACTCGGAGAGCACGGCGACCGTTTTTGCGGCGCCTATCGATTGTTCCAGGCCGATGGCACGCCGCTGGCCTTCGAACACTGCCCGACGGCCGCGGCGCTCAATACAGGCATTGCGCCGCGCAACCAGGAAGTGATCATCCAACGTCCGGACGGCTCGCGGTTCGTGGCGCTGATGAACATCCGCGCCCTCAGGGATCGGCGGGGCGTCATTCAAGGGGTGATCAACTGCTTCCAGGATGTTTCGGCGCACCATGCCATGGCCGAGGAGCTTCGGCGCAAGAGTGCCGACCTGGAAGACTTTTTCGAAAACAGCGCCGTGGGCCTGCATATCGTCAGTGGCGAGGGCATCATCCTGCGCGCCAACAAGGCGGAGCTGGCGCTGCTGGGATATCCGGCAGAGGAATACATCGGGCGGCACATCACCGAGTTTCATGTCGACGAACCGGTTATCGGCGACATCCTCACCAAGCTGGGCAGTGGCGACTGCCTGGAGAGTTATCCGGCGCGGCTGAGGGCGAAAGACGGCTCGATCAAGCATGTCACGATCACTTCGAACGGGCGCTTCGAGGACGGAAGGCTTTTCAACACCCGTTGCTTCACGATTGACAGGAGCTGCGTCCACGCGGCCGAGGCGGCGCGCCAGGAGAGCGATGAGCGGCTTTCTGCGACCTATGAGGCGGTGACCATCGGGATTTCCGAGGTCGATATCGACGGTCGCTTGCTCCGGGTGAACGACGCCCTGTGCAACATGCTGGGTCGGTCGCGGGAGGAACTCCTGTCGATGACGTTCCTGGACTACACCCACCCGGACTGCATCGCGCAGGATGCGGGCTTGTACACCCGCCAGGTGGCCGGTGAACTGGATAACTACGTGCTGCGCAAACGCGCCCTGAAGCCCGATGGCGAGGTGGTCTACCTCGACATCCACAGCTCGTCGGTGAGGGACGCCAACGGTGCGTTTCGTTATGGCGTGCGGGTGCTGCAGGACGTCACGCTGGCGCGGCGGATGGAAAACCAGATCCGCGAAAGCGAACGGCACATGCGCAATCTGCTCGAAGCATTGCCCGCCGCGGTGTACACCACCGACGCCGAGGGGCGCATCACGTTCTACAATCGTGCCGCTGTCGAACTGTCGGGGCGCACCCCGCAGTTGGGCGACATGTGGTGCGTGACCTGGAAGCTGTTCAATACGGACGGAACCGCGCTTCCCCACGATCAATGTCCGATGGCGGTGGCGCTGAAGGAAAACCGGCCAATACGCGGCGTCGAGGCCATCGCAGAGCGGCCGGATGGCAGCCATGTACCGTTCACGCCGTTTCCCACGCCGTTGCATGACGCCGATGGAAACCTGGTGGGCGCCATCAACATGCTGGTCGATATTTCCGAACGAAAACAGGCGGAGAACCGGCAGAAAACGCTGATCGATGAGCTCAATCACCGGGTCAAGAATACCCTGGCCACGGTGCAATCGCTGGCGGCCCAGACCGCGCGCAATGCCGAGGATGCGAAAGATGGCTACAGGCGTTTCGAGGCCAGGCTGTTGGCATTGTCCCGTGCACACGACCTCTTGACCAAGCGCCACTGGGGGCAGACGCCACTCGACACCCTGGCCCATGAAGTGCTGCTGCCGGTCTTTGGGCATGAGCCTGGCCGTGTCGTGATCGAGGGCGCTCGCGTGGACGTCGGCACCCGCATGGCGCTCAACCTGACGATGACCCTCAATGAATTGGCGATCAACGCACTCAAGTACGGGGCCATGTCGGTCGAGACGGGGACGCTTGCTGTCACTTGGCACTTGCAGACCCAGGCGGACGGAACATGGCTGACCCTCGACTGGCAGGAGCGTGGAGGGCCGCTGGTATCCCCGCCGGAACGGGAGGGGCTGGGTTCGCGCCTGATGAAGCGCTGCATCGAGCGCGACCTGGGTGGCACGTTTGACCTCATCTATGCCCCACAGGGCGTTTGCTGTCGCTTTTCGTTCCCGATTGGAGCGGACGGGGCATGAGCCCATTGGCTGGAACCCGGGTGCTGGTCGTCGAAGACGAAGGCGCGATTGCCCTGTTGATCGAGGAGATGCTGGAAGAATTCGGATGCGAAGTGGTGGCCTCGGTCGCCCGCCTCGCTGCCGCATGTGAGATCGCCGGCTCGGTGCAGGTGGACCTGGCGATCCTGGACGTCAACCTGGCCGGCGAGCGTGTGTTCCCGGTGGCCGACATTCTTCGTAGTCGCCAAATCCCCTTTCTATTCAGCACCGGATACGGCGCCAGCGGGTTGCCGGCCGAGTACGCCGCGCGGCCGGTTCTGCACAAGCCGTTTTCGGAAAGTGAATTGCAGCGGAAAATTGCCGTTACGCTGAAAGAAGCCGGCAAAAGTGACCCGACAATCAGCCCTGACGCCCACTGACCCACCGCTATCGCGAGCAAGCTCGCTCCCACAATGGCCGGCGGCGAACCGTGATGGAGTGCCCCCCGCAAATCCCCTGTGGGAGCGAGCTTGCTCGCGATAGCGGTCCGGCTCCAGCACCGATACCAACGGATACGACACCCTCCCCAGCAAGCCCAGCCCTGATGTTCAAGCAGGCCTCTACAAGACGTTGCCGCTGGACTGTGCTAAATCTCTTACCGGCAACCCACCTCTCCAAACCCATTCAAGGAGTGAACATGAGTCTCCACGGTCATTACGATCCGCAGAACATCTTTGCGCTGATCCTTCGCGGCGATGCGCCGTGCTACAAGATTTACGAAGACGCCGATGTGCTGGCTTTCCTGGATATCTTTCCTCAATCGCGCGGTCATGTCCTGGTCATTCCCAAAGCCTCCCAGGCGCGCAACATCCTCGAAGTCGAGCCCGCTGTCCTGGGCGCGATGATGTCTGCCGTACAGCGCCTGACGCGCATCATCGTGGACGAGTTGCAGCCGGACGGGGTCCAGGTTGCGCAATTCAATGGCGCTGTGGCCGGGCAAACGGTCTTTCACATTCACATGCACATCATTCCTCGCTGGGAAGGTGAAGAGCCGGGTGTGCATGGCCGGGGCAAGGCCGATCCCGAGGAACTGGAAACACTCCAGGCTCGCCTGGTCGAGCGCATTCGCTCAGGGGCCTGACGCCGGTCAAGTTCCTGCCAAGGGGCACGGGCCGTATCAGTTCCCGTGCCCCTGAGCGACCTGCCCGGACGGTTGCAGGCCAACACCAAAATGATCTACACCGAAGTGCCCGGTTCCTTGTTGTACGAGCTCTGCGACTTGCCGGCCATCGCTGCGCTGCAAGCCGCGCGGCATCTTGCTGGCAGTGGACAATACTGGGGTTGGAGGATGTCGAGGTGTTGATCGATGACTTGAAGCATCCTACATCGATTGCGAACTGACCCACCGCTTTCGCGAGCAAGCCCGCTCCCACAAGGGGCCTGCATAGGTTTCAAATACCGTGCAGCACCACAAACCCAGTGTGGGAGCGAGCTTGCTCGCGATGGCGGCAGTACATCCAACCCCAATGCGCACTGACCCACCGCTTTGGCGAGCAAGGTTGTGCACCCCACCACAAAAACCTATCGACACTGGGCTACCAAATCCCTTGGCAACCGCTACCATTGGGCGCAGACCTCCCGACGCCCCTGGACATTCACTTTCATGAAATTGCGCCTGCTGACCGCTGCCCTGTTTTTCACCTGCACCCTGACTCACGCCGCTGAATCGAAACCCGTTCCGAAAGCCCTGGAAGCACAGATCGGGCACTTGGTAGCGCTCATCAAGGACAGCTATGCCACCGGCTACCCGGAAGCGACGCTGGTGCAGACGCTGGACACTGGCGAGGACAGCCAGGTCACCCTCGCGGTCTTCACCATCGAGGGTTTCGGTATGGGCAACAACTACAGCCAATACCTGGCGGCCTTTACGCCCGAAGAGAACGAGGACGGCGTGCCGCACTACAGCCTGTTGGACGTGATGCGCATCGGGGGCGACAGCTGGCGTGCCATCGACAAACTGGATGCCAAGCTGGTCAGCGACCCGACGGGTGAGCAGACGCTGATCGACATTCCTGTGATGGAAAATACCGATGACGATGCGCCGAACTTCCCGAGCAGGGCTGCTGTGATTCACCTATCCCTGGAAGGGGCACAGTCACTGCGATTGGTAGAGAAAAGGTAAGACGCGTTGTCCCCCGGGCCATCCATAGCTCATACCTGATCCATCGCCTCGCTCACCCACCGGTCCTCACCCAGGAACCCGCCACTCTGATGGTGCCACAGCCGCGCGTAGATGCCGTTCCTGGCGAGCAATTCGGTGTGGGTGCCCTGTTCGATGATGCGTCCATCATCCATGACGATCAGTCGATCCATCGCCGCAATCGTGGACAGCCGATGGGCGATGGCGATGACGGTTTTACCCTGCATCATTTCATCGAGGCTTTCCTGGATGGCCACTTCGACTTCAGAATCCAGCGCGCTGGTCGCCTCGTCAAGGAGCAGGATCGGGGCGTTCTTGAGCATCACTCGGGCAATCGCGATGCGCTGGCGCTGGCCGCCCGACAGCTTGATGCCGCGCTCGCCGACCAAGGTGTCGTAGCCGGTGTGACCCTGGCGGTCGCTCAGTTGGCTGATGAACTCATCGGCCTGGGCATTGGCTGCGGCACGGCGGATTTGTGCGTCGCTCGCATCGGGTCGGCCATAGGCGATGTTGTCGCGAATGGAGCGGTGCAGCAGGGACGTATCCTGGGTGACCATGCCGATGGCGCTGCGCAGGCTGTCTTGCGTCACGTGCGCAATGTCTTGCCCGTCAATGCGGATCTGCCCGCTGTCGACATCATAGAAGCGCAGCAGCAAGTTGATGAGCGTGGATTTGCCCGCGCCGGAGCGGCCCACCAGGCCGATTTTCTCCCCCGGGCGAATGTTCAGGCTCAAGCCATCGAGCACCTGGCGTTCGCCATTGTAGTTGAAGCTCACATTGTCGAAGGTGACCGCTCCGCCTGAGGTCACCAGCACTCCCGCGTCCGGCGCATCCTGCACCTTGGGGCCGCGAGTAAGGGTGGCCATGCCATCCTGCACGGTGCCGATGCTCTCGAACAGCGAGGTCATTTGCCACATGATCCAGTGCGACATGCCGTTGATACGCAACGCCATGGCGGTGATCGCCGCCACGGCACCGGCGCCGACGTCGCCCTGGTGCCACAGCCACAGGGCATAACCGCCTGCCGCCATGATCAAGCCCACCACCAACGCCTGGTTGACGATCTCGAATTGGCTGACCAGACGCATCTGGCGAAAGCCGGTCTGTTTGAAATCCTCCATGGCCGCGCGGGCGAAGTGCGCTTCACGATTGGAGTGGGAGAACAGCTTCACGGTCGTGATGTTGGTGTAGGCGTCCGAGATACGTCCGGTCATCGAAGAGCGCGCATTGGCCTGTTCCTGTCCGACTTTCCCCAGGCGGGGCACGAAGTAGAGCATGGCCAGCCCGAACAGCACGATCCAGGCCACGAAAGGCAGCATCAGTTTCAGGGCGAAGCCACCGGCCAATGCGATGATCGCGATGAAATACACGCCGATTCCGGGGGCGATCTCGATCAGGGTGAACAGCACGTCACGCACGGCCAGCGCAGTCTGCATCACCTTGGTGGTGACCCGGCCAGAGAACTCGTCGGAAAAAAACGACAGGCTTTGCCGCAGCATCAGGCGGTGAAAGTCCCAACGCAGCCGCAACGGCAGATTGATCGCCAATACCTGGTGCTGCACCATGGTACGCAACGCTACCAGCCCGATGCTGGCCAGCATGACGAGGCCCATGCCCCACAGCACGCGACTTTCCTGCGCCGCCGCCTCACCGCCGGCCTGCCAGGTCGAAAGCAGGTCCACGACCTGGCCGAGGAAGGAAAACAGCCAGGCTTCATAGATCGAGACACCGGCGCTGAGCAGCGCAAACGCGAGGATGTAACCGCGGGCGCCCCGTGTGCAGGCCCAGAGAAACCGAGCCAGGCCTTCGGGCGGCGGGGGGACCTCGTCGGGCGGGAAAGGGTCGAGCCTTTGTTCAAATACGCGAAGCATGGGGGTCTCCGAAACGATCGATCAGGAGATTCTGCCACTTAAAGGCTGCTTTGAGGGTTCTGTGGCGCTGTGGTCGAATTGAGCGCTCTCAGGGATTGGCACTCATCCGGCGCCGGATCGCCGTGCGCAGACGCATTCGAGGGCATTACTGCGCACTTAATTCCCACAACACATCCAGTACATGTTGCGTAGACCGCTCGATGTCCAGACTGCGGTGGGCGATACCCAGTTGACGCCACAACAAGGGCTTTAATGGCCGCATGACGATCCGGGCATCGGGCAATGGCGTGGAGGCCTCATGGGGCAACAACGTCGCACCATATCCCGCCGCCACCAGGCTTTTGATCGCATCGTTGTAGTTCAGTTGGATGCGCGGCACAGGCTGTCGGCCATCATTGGCGAACCACTCCGACGTCAAGCGCGAAAGGCGAGTGGCGGGGTCATTCAAAATCAACGGCTGAGCGGACAGCCAACCGGGTGTCACGGTATCCGGGCATTCCCAGCGAGCCGGCAAGAAGGCCATGACCGGGTCCCGTCGCCACGGCTCGATCCGCAGGCCCTTCACCGGCGACTGCGGCAGCGCGACCAGACCGATCTCCAAGGAGCCCTCGGCAAGCTTCTTCAAGGTTTCCTGGGAGGTGAGTACCGCGACCTGCACATCGATAGCGGGGTGGCGTTGGCTCAACGTTTCCAAAGCGTTTGGCAGCAACTGTGCGATGGCCCCGGTAGAGGCGCCTAGCCGCACACGTCCGGCCAATCCCTGTACCTGACGCTCCACGTCCTCGAGCGCCTGCTCCGCATCCGCCAACAGGCGCCGCGCGCGCTCCACCAGGGTATTTCCTATCGCTGAAGGCTGAACGCGCCCACGTGTGCGCGACAAGAGCTTGCCGCCCACCCGCGACTCCAGGTCGGCGATATGCAGGCTGACAGTGGGTGGCGCAAGGTGCAGCACGCGCGCGGCTTCGGCAAACGATCCCAGGTCGACAATCGCCACCAACGTACGCAGCCGGTCCAGGCTGATTTCCCGCATAAGTGAGCCCTTGTTCAGGAAAACTGAATTCCAGCGTTAATAAATTCAACTTTTCCTATCTTAGCGCCTTGCTGAACATTGGAACTCCTGATTTCAATGTTCGAGAGCATGGCCATGGCAAGTCCCCTTGTATTCATCGATGGCGACCAAGGCACCACCGGGCTGCAGATCCATCAACGTCTGCGCGACCGGAGCGATCTGCGGCTTATCACCCTCAGCGCCGAATATCGCAAGGATCCGCAACGCCGCGCTGAAATCATCAACGACTGCGACATCGCAATTCTTTGCTTGCCCGACCCGGCTGCGCGCGATGCGGTCGCGAGCATCAAAAACCCGGCTGTACGGGTGATCGATGCAAGTTCCGCGCACCGTACCCATCCAGACTGGGTCTACGGTTTCGCGCAGATGAACTCGCAGCAGGCCGGACGAATCGCCACGGCGCGGCGGGTCAGCAACCCCGGGTGCTATCCCACGGGCGCGATAGGGCTGCTACGTCCACTGCTGGAGGCTGGGCTACTGCCCACGGACTACCCGATGAATATTTACGCCGTGTCGGGCTATTCCGGAAAAGGGCGTGCCGGCGTAGAAGAATATGAGGGGGAGGGCGCATCGCAGGCGCCGGCGTTTCAGGTCTATGGGCTGGGGTTGGCACACAAGCATGTTCCGGAGATCCAGCAGCAAAGCGGGCTGACGGAACGGCCGATGTTTGTGCCGGCCTATGGCGCTTTTCGGCAGGGGATCGCGCTAACCATACCTGTGCAAACCCGCTTGTTGGCGCCTGGCGTGAGCGCGGTGCAGTTGCATGCGTGTCTGACCCAGCACTACGCCGATGCGCGCCATGTACACGTGATGTCGATGCAGGAAGCTAAAGAGTTGACGTTCCTCGATCCCCAAGCGCTGAACGGCACAGATGATTTGCGATTGTCGGTGTTCGAGAACGATGAGACCGGGCAGGTTTTGCTGGCCGCGGTGTTTGACAATCTTGGGAAGGGCGCCGCGGGCGCGGCGGTGCAGAATCTGGACCTGATGCTGGCAGGCGCATGACCGCGCCAATCAGTGAAGCCCTCGGTATCGAAAAACCGACACAGCTGCCGTGACGAAGTGCGTCGGGATTTCGCTATTGATGGGAGTACAGTTTCGCAGCATTGGCAAAGCCTTTGGCTCTGAAAATAGCGCTGCCTTCGCCGAGACTGCCGTCATTGCTCACGAGATAAACCTCATTGGTACCGGGCTTGAGCGCCATGCTCGTCGAGCGAAGAAAGTGGCCCTTTTCCCGTCCTGGAATCAAGATCTGGCCGATGGGCAAGCCGTTAGGATTGAGTACCAGCACGCGGCCTTGGCTGTACAGGGCCACGTACAGATTGCCATCTTGATCGACACGCATTGAGTCAGGTGATGGGCCGCTAAACCGGTAGACAACGGCTTCCCCGAAGGGCGCGATTGTCTTGGCATCTTTCAGTTCGATTCGGTGCAGCAGCCCCGTCGCGAACTCCGTGACCCAAAGGGTCTTGCCGTCGGGAGAGAGCGCAATGCCGTTGGCGATCGCGAGATTGGGCAGGATCGAGACGATTGTCTTGCCGCCAGCTGGGACGTAATAGACGCCGCCGGTGGGCTGAGTCGATGTGCCCTTGAAGTCGGTGAAGTAAAATCCCCCCGTGCTGTCGAAAACGAGGTCATCCACCAGATGGTTTTTGCTTGCCGGGATGATGACTTGCTTTCCCGAGCCGTCCGGTTTGTAGGCTGTCAGGTTGCCGGTATTTTTGAAATTACCCAGTCCTGCCACAAACAATCTGCCGTCTTTATGAATAGCCAGTCCCGCACTTCCCAGCGCGTTTTTCGGCACGACGACACTGAGTTTCTTTTCGGGATCGACCTTTAGAACCTGCCCCCCGAACACCTCGACAAACAGCAGATTGCCGGCCCTGTCGAACGATGGCCCTTCCAGTTGCAGGGGGCCGTCGGACACCTTCAGCCACAGATCGGCTGTCACCGTCGGCAACTCTTTTTCGGGTGACCCAATGGCCTGAAGTTGTTGGCCGTCCGCCGGGTAGTTCAGGGTGGGGATAGCATCCGCGTGGACTTGTAAGATGCCAGCGCTGAAGGCCAGGCACAGGGACGCCAAGAGGTTTTTGCGCATGTTGGTTACCTTCGTGTTGTTGTTATGTTGAAGTGGCTCATACGTTCAATAGGGCGACGATGGCGGGCACCGTCAGTACAGCGGTGTAGTACCCCATGAACTGCACGCCGATGTTGAAGCCAAGGAAGCGCGATAGAAAACCACCCAGCAGGCCGACGGTGACAATGACCAGTAAGCCGAGTGCTCCGCCCTCCCAGATGCCGATCACCAGGATCAGGCCGACAAATGTCGAGATCACCGCTTCGTGACTGATTTTGCGTGAGACGAAGGACGCTGCCCGGTGGGCGTAATTCATCGTGAAGGGATAGGCAATGAGGATCGCCACGATCACCGCCAGCATCCCATAACCCAGAAACTCCCACGTGCTGAGCAGGGTATGGAGGTTGTTGACCTGCCCGGTGGCGGTGTCAACGCTGAAGCGAGGCGGGGCGTTGAACAGCGGTGCGGCCGGCCCTGCGGCGACCGGACTCAACGGCAAGCCAAACGCGATCAACGGGATCAAGGCTTCAGCGATGTAGGTCGCTTCAGTGACACCGTTACGGGCCGTGATCACCGTTGTCAGCCGATGGTAGACATGCTTGACCCGTGACCCGACGAGTTCGCCCATGATCACGGTCATCGCCACGGGGCTGAAGACGAACGTTGCGCTGGAGATAATGGCCGTGATCGCAGTCCACAGGCTTTGTTTGCTGTCCAGCACCTTGAGCGGGTTGGGGAAAAAACCGCCCCAGCCTTTCACGTCCGCAGACAGCGAGAAGGTGCGCACTTGCTGGCGTCTCATCGTCTCCCGTTCAGCGGGGGCGAGCATTGAAAATAGCGCGGCAATCAGCGGGCCAATGGCGATACCGAGGAAATAGCTGACGCTCAGCTTGACGCCGTATTGTCCGGTGATGCTTTGCAGGCCGACGATGACCATCACGAAGGGGACAAGCGCGAGCACCGCCGCAAGCCGCCCCTTGGAAAACCATGCAATGGCGATCGCAGCGAGCAGGAAGACCCAGGGGGCGGCGCGTTTGATCGTGTCGCCAAAAGGCGCGAGCATCACGGCGAAGAGCACCGCCGTGGGCACTGCAATCAGCGCCGCGATCACAGCGCCTGAAATCATCTTGCGCAGGGCGACGTGGGGTACGCCCAGGTTGCGCAGGAAGTTGGCCTCGCGCATCAAGGGGGTTGCCAGGGTGTCGCCGGGGATGCCCAGTAATGCCGTGGGCACGGCGTGGGTCATGTGTTTGGCCACTGCCCCTGCGAGAAAGAACGTCAGGACACCGGGCGCAGGTACACCCAACAGCACCACGAGCAATGTGAGCGGGGCGAGGGTGGTGGTTTCATCGCTGCCCGAAATGAGGCCAATCCCGGCGAAGATCACTGCACCTAATATGCCCATCCCGAACGCAATGAGAATCTGCTCCAACAGGGGTGTCATCATGACCGGCCACCGTCGGCCCGGATCGGAGCGACCGGAGCTACCGTTACGTCTTTTTGAGCGTTAGCGGCACGCGTGAGGTTTGTCTCGTACTCTGCAAACACCTCATAAAGGTCCATTTCATGCAGTTCAGCGAGTGTTTCTGCGGGTAGATCCGACAGACTTCCAAGGTCTCCGAATTCGTCCTGCAATTCCGCCAAAACCTTTGCTCGCCACGCAGGATCTGCCTGGTGCTCTACCACATTGCGCTTGGGTTTGAAGAGCTTTGCACTGATGGCTCCCCCCACCAGGCAGCCGACGATGCCCACCAGCATGGCGTAGGCCTTGGCCATCTGGACATTGTCTACCCACCCCACGAGCAGGTGTTTGGCCAAGAAAAAAGCACTCAGGCTGACGGATGCGCCTATGGCAATGGCGTAAATCAGGTGACGGCCGTTTACGGTGTCACCCCATAATTCATAGAGATCGGATTTCAAGGATTTCTCCTACTGCCCTTGCGAGCTTTTATTGTTATGAACATCAAGGAACGTAGCGGAGTCAGGCCTCTCGTCGTCGTTTTGCCAAGAGCGCTCGCGCAACCCTGGACGCCGTTTCATGATCCAGATGAGCGTCAATGAACTCCCCGGCGTCAACCAGCAATCGAATGGGCAGTTCGAGATGGCTCTTCATCACTCGGCCCGTTTTTGCTTGAGAAGCTCCGCCGCTTTGTCGGAGCGAACGTCCCGTGCATCGACCATCTCTTTGACCAGCCAAGTCACTTCATCGCCTTTCGCGCCGGCTGACAGCGCAATATTGCGTGCATGCAACGCCATGTGGCCACGCTGGATGCCTTCCGTAGAGAGCGCTCGCAATGCGCCGAGGTTTTGGGCCAAGCCGACAGCGACCGCGATTTCGGCGAGTTCCTGAGCGGTTTTCACCCCCAGAATGCGCAAGGAGAGTTGCGCCAGTGGGTGGGTTTTCGTAGCGCCGCCGACCAGCCCGACAGGCATCGGCATTTCGAGAGTGCCCACCAGATTCCCTTCGCTGTCTTTTTCCCACGTTGTCAGCGAGCCGTAGTGCCCATCGCGGCAAGCGTAGGCGTGAGCCCCCGCTTCCACTGCGCGCCAGTCGTTACCTGTGGCGACGATCAGCGGGTCAATCCCATTCATGATGCCCTTGTTGTGGGTCGCGGCACGGTAGGGGTCGATGACGGCAAAGTTGTAGGCGTCGAGAATGCCTTCGATCACGTCCTCACCTTTATAAGCGGCAGTGGTGAGCAACGCTGGGGCGATGCGGACCTGGGCACGGGCCAGGCGCAAGTCGGCGAGGTTCGAGAGAATGCGCAGGCGTACCTTCCCGCCGGTGATTTCCTCCATCAACGGGGCGACCGCTTCCGCCATCGTGTTCACGGTATTGGCACCCATCGCGTCACGCACGTCCACGATCAAGTGAGCCACGAGCATGGGGCCTCTCGGGCTTTGGGCAAAGGTATGGACTTCGAGGTCCCGGCAACCGCCCCCTAGCTTATTGAGCAATTGATCCTTGCGATTTGCCAATTCAATGATGTCGTCCTTGCGACGCAGGAGGCTGAGGCGGGCATTGAAAGGGTCTTCAATGTCGACGATCTGGACTTGTGCGCGCATCAGCGGTTGCGAACTGGACGTCAGGAATCCACCCGCGTCACGGGCAAGCTTGGCCATGAAAGAGGCTGCGGCAACGACGGAAGGCTCTTCTACGACCAGTGGGACAATGACGTCTCGGCCATTGATCTGGAAATTGCTGGCGACGGCGTACGGTAATTCGAACTTGCCGATCACGTTCTCGATCATGCCATCGGCTATTTCGAGCGGGAGCGCGCCTTCCTCGCTAAGCAGGGCAACGTCAGCGGCCGGGAGGTCGAGCAGGTCTTGAAGGTGATTGAGGCGCTCGGCAGGCGTCAAGCTGCGAAAATTGGGAAGGCGAGAGTCGATGCTCATCTGGAAAATCCTGTCGCGGTTGTTGTTTTAAGTTGAAGTCACACTATTCCGCTCTGTGCCTATAAAGAAGGTACAGTTTGGACGGACAGTACCTAAGCTGTACCCTTGACGCTGGCCCCGGAAGGATTCTCGACATGAGCAGAATGACCCTGGCTCAGCAGCTCACCGCTTCGTTGGCAGCCCGGATCGACGACGGGACTTATCGTGTGGGCGACCGTTTGCCGTCACTTCGTGAATGCATGCGTTTGTTGGGACATTCAAAGAATACGGTCATCACGGCGTATGAAGCGCTGGCGTCTCAAGGCTTGGTTGAAGCCAGGCATGGGCAGGGCTTTTTCGTCAAACAAGGCACCAGCGGTCACTACGAACCTGAGGAACCACCGCCCTATGCCAGGGCGATGGATACCATCTGGCTAATGCGCCAGCAATTCGTCCGCGAGCCTGGGCATTCGCCCCTTGGGGAAGGATTCCCTCCCGTAGAGTGGTTAATGGACATGCGCCTGGACAAGTTCACCCGGCAAATCATGCGGATGGGGGTTACCACGTTGTTCAGGTACGGAAATCGCCTGGGCAATGCCAGCCTGCGCCAGCATCTGGTGCAAAAATTGGCGTCTTACGCCATTAGCGCGAATCCCCGGCAAATCGTCACGACTCACGGTGCGAATCATGGGCTGGACCTGATCATCCGACGCTTCCTTGCGTCCGGGGACACGGTACTTGTCGAGGATCCAGGCTATTACCCCTTGTTCGGCAAGCTGCAATTGCAGGGGGCTCGAATGCTGTCCGTGCCGCGCTTGCCCGATGGTCCGGATCTTGATGCCCTGGAAGCACACCTGCGCCTGCATAAACCGAAACTGTTTTTCCTGCAGTCCGTTGGCCATAACCCGACAGGGTCTGACATTTCGCCGGGTAAGGCGCATCGACTGGTTCAATTGGCACAGGAGCATGATTTCATTTTGGTGGACGATGACGCGTTGGCTGATTTCAAGCCCGCCGCAGCCATCAGAGTGTCGGCATTGGACCAACTGAAGCGTTCGCTGTACGTGGGGAGCTTTTCGAAATCCGTTTCCGCAGCCCTGAGAGTGGGGTTCATCGCGGGTAGCAAGGAGGTTATCGATGAGTTGGGTGACCTGAAAATGTTGCTGCACACCAGTTCTTCCGAGCTTTGCGAGCGAACGGTCGACGTGGTGTTAATGGAGGGGCATTTCCTGAGGCACTTGATTCGGCTTCAGGAACGGGTCAAATCGGCTACCGCCGCAGGGTTGGAAATGCTGGACGAGATGGGGGCCGAGGTGTTCTGTCGTCCTGAGCAAAGCCTGTATTTATGGGCCAGGTTTCCCCATTTCGACGATGCCAGGGAGTTGACCCGGCTGCTGTTGCCGAAGGGGTTCATGATCGCTCCCGGGCACATTTTTTCGCCTGAGCAATCACGTATCAATCCATGGACGAGACTCAATGTGGCGTATCTGAACGACCCTGTCTTCAAGTCCACGCTGCAACAATGAGACGTGGATAGCGGGGGGAGGCCTGCTGCGGTTCTGCTCATGCACGTGGGACCCATGGGATGGGATTAATCATTCTTTTTGGGCATGATTAGGGTTTCTTATTTATCGCTTTTTATCCCTTTGTGGAATGTCGACCATGACACCTCCAATAAGCATAAAAAAAGGAGGCCCCATGACTTCAATCGCCACCACTGACGCTGCCGCGCGAGCGGCACGCTCCAAATATCGTTGGGTTGTTCTCTCGGTCATCGTGGTTGTGTACATGCTGGCGGCTGCGGATCGCGCCAATATCGGTATTGCTCTGCCGTACATCCAGAAGGAGTTCGGCGCGAGTAACGCCCAGGCCGGCCTGCTCGTCAGTGCGTTCTTTCTGTTCTACTCCCTGGGGCAGATTCCCGCTGGCTTCCTGCTCAGTAAGGTCGGTGTTCGTTTGGTGGCGCCGGTGTCGATTGCGCTGACTTCGGTTGTCACCCTGCTCATCGGTACCGCCCATAGCTTCGGTGTGTTGAAAGTCTACCGCTCCGCTCTCGGCGTAGCCGAAGCGGCACTGCCTTTATCGATGCTCAGTACGATCAATCGTTGGTTTCCGCCGCGTGAGAAGGGGCTGGCAACGGGGGCGTTCCTGTCGGCTGCGAAAATGGGCGCAGTCCTGGCTCCGCCCATCGGTGCTGCGCTGATCATGCTCGATGGCTGGCGTACGATGTTTTTTGCCTTCGCCGTTCCCGGTTTGCTGCTCGCATTGATCTGGTGGTGGTTGGTGCCCAATGATCCTCGCGCCAGTCAGCGGGTCAACGAGGCAGAGGCGAGTCATATCGAGGATCAAAGCAGGAGCGACAATGAGCCAGGGCGCACACAGAAGAGCTTTGGAGCGCTGGACACGTTTCTGCGATACAAGCGCACCGCACCCCTGGCAACCTCGCGCTCGGTGTTTGCATCGTGGAACATCTGGGGATGCGGTCTGGGTTATCTGCTGATGACCGGCGTGGTCAACGTGCTGCTTGCCTGGTTGCCCAAGTACCTGGGTGAGGTGAAGCATTTCGAGCTGATGCAGATCGGCTTCGTGGCGTCGTTGCCTTTCGCTGGCGGCGTATTGGGCAACATAGTCGGCGGCTGGCTCTCCGATACGGTTCTGGATCGCCGTAGAAAACCGACCATGATGATCAGCGCCGTAGCCACCTGCCTGATGATGATCGCATTGGTCTACGCGCCGAATGATCTGCTCTCCGTCAGTCTGCTGCTGTTTGGTACGGGCTTCCTGTTGAACATCGGCTATTCGTCGTTCTCGGTCTACTCGATGGGCCTGACCACGCGGAGCACTTACCCGGTAGCGGCTTCGCTGGTAAACAGCGCCGGACAGGCAGGCGGGGCCATGGCCCCCCTGATCACCGGCATGCTGCTGGATAGCTACAGTTGGACAGCCGTTTTCGTCTTCCTCGGTGTATGTTCCTTGGCGGCGCTGGTTTTCGTGTTGTCCATTTACGAGCCTGCCGGACTCAGCGAGCAGAACACGACGAACTAGGTTCGCGACCCGTTGGCGATCCTGCTGATCTGGCAAACAAGGAGCATTGAAGCCATTCAGCGCTCCTCGTCAGCTTTGCAGTTGGCGGGAGAAGTCGCACAATTCTGTCGCCCGGGAAACCACCTCGGTGACGAAGGCCGAGGGCCGGTCATTTCGGTACATGGCCATATAGGGCACAGTCGGCAGCTCAGGGTCTGTCTTGATGATGACCAACTTCCCTTCGTCGACCAGTGGGCGAAAGCATTCAAGCGGCAGGTAGGTCACGCCTAGCCCGGCGGCAGTCAAACCAAGCATTGCAGTGAGGCTGTCGGAGGAAAGTGTCTTGGGAAGGTCGATGCCCAGTGCTCCCAGCCACTTGTTCACGAACAGTCCGGAGCCTGAACGCTTTCCCTGCACCAGTACCGGATATTTGGCGAGTTCGGCCAATGCCATGACCCCTGAATCTGCGATCAGACCGGGCGCAGCCATCCAGGCGTTCTCCACGATGGCCAACTGGACCGCCGTCACTTCCGGCGCTGTGAACGTGTCGGGAATGATGATGAGGTCCACTAGATCGTCCATGAGTTTCTCGTGAAGATTGCGGCTCATGTCTACTTCTGGCTCAACCGTCAGCCCTGGAAAGTCCTCCACCAGCCGCGCGATCAATCGGGGCAGCCAAGTGAGAGCGGTGAGTTCCGTTACGCCTAGTCTCAGGCGCCGGGTCATCACATGCGTGCCATCTTTCAATGAAGAGATCCGGTCGGCAAGGCTGAGCATTTCCCGGGCAATGACCAGTAGCTCCTCGCCGGTTGCAGTGAGCCGTGCGCCACGCTGCGTGCGATCGAAAAGTTGAAGACCGGTGGTCGATTCCAACTCCTGCACCCGTTTGGAAATGGCGGACTGGGTGGTATGCAGGTGTTCCGCCGCTCGCTCAAAGGTGCCCAGGCGTTCAATCCAGTGAAGCGCAGTGAGTTGCCGAAGCGTGATCACGTTCATTCCTTTAATGCATGTATGGTCATAGAATAATATCGCTTTTTCTATTTGGCAGCCTCTTTATCCTCGCAGCTATCAGACACCCGAGGAGTCCACATGAACGCTATCGCTCCATCGTCCGACATCAGCACCCTGTTGGCGGCCTATACCCGCACGTCCACTTCCATTATCAGCGACTGCCTGGACCGTTTACCCGGCGCGCTGCTTAAGCCATTCCATCGAATAGAGGGCACTATGGCGGGTATCGCGCTGACGGTGAGAGTCCCTTGCGGGGATAACCGTGCGATTCATCAAGCGCTGGAAATCCTCAGTCCCGGCCAGGTATTGGTGGTCGATGGCGGAGGCGATATCAGCCGGGCCTTGATGGGGGACATCATGGCGGCAATCGCCGAAAAGCGCGGTGCGGCCGGTGTCGTAGTGGACGGTGCCATTCGTGATCTGGCGACGATAGGGAAAGGAACATTCCCGATGTTCGCGCGAGCGGGATTCCATCGTGGCCCGTACAAGAACGGCCCTGGTGAAATCAACGTGCCGGTCAGCATCGCAGGCATGCTCGTTTCACCTGGCGATATCGTGGTGGGTGATCACGATGGCATCGTGGCGTTCCCGGCATCGGAGGCAGAAAGCCTGCTGCAACGGTGCTGGGCGACCGAGCAAAAAGAGGCAGAGATGTTGGCACAAATTGCTGCCGGCACTTACAAAGGCGCCTATGCGGCGCACTGAATCGGAAACCTCAACAATGAAAATCGGAATTATCGGAGCTGGCGAAGTCGGCCTCACCTATGCGCGGCCTTGGTCAAGCGCGGGACATGACATCGTTTTGTGTGATTTGAAGCCGTCCCCTCGTGCCCAGGCGTTCGCAACGCAATTGGGGCTGGATATTTCGACGTCCATCCCCGATGCAGTGCCCGAGTGCGATGTGGTGGTGTCGTGCGTCTTCGGAACGGTCTCCCTGTCGGTTGCCGAACAGGCGCTCGGCAGCATGCGCAAGAACGCGCTGTTCGTGGATATGACCACCGCCGATCCAGCCCAGATCAGAATCGCCGCCGCACACGCCTTGGCGTTGGGCATTGCCTATGTTGACGTCGCCATTCTTGGCGCTATTGCCCTGACCCACGAGAAAACCAATCTGCTCGGTGCGGGGGCGGGGCTGGACCGGGCGATTACGCTGTTCGCGTCCGCTGGAGCCCCACTCAAGGCCGTGGAAGACGGTGTCGCGGGGGACGCGGCGGCGCTGAAGATCCTGCGTAGCGTTTTCACCAAAGGGCTGGAAGCCCTGACGATCGAATGCTTCATGGCTGCTGAAAAACAAGGGGTGACTGGCAAGCTGCACGACGCCTTGAGCGACATTGATCAAGCGAGTCTGCCCGACTTTCTCGGTGCCCTGATCCGCACGCACGTTGTCCATGCTCCGCGCCGCCTGAAAGAGGTCGAAGAGGCCGAGCGTCAGTTGCGTGCCGCCAACATGCCTGTAGCGGTGCTTCCCGGTGTGAGAGACCTGTTTCAACGCACCGCCGGGCAGATCGAATCGAGCCCATCCGATGTCGCTGCCCCAACGGTGCAAGAGGCACTGGACTGGCTCTTTAAGGCGAATGGCATCAGCAGGTAACGGCTTGCAACTTTCCTTCGAACTCGGTGCGATCCATCCACCGACTGGCCCCATGACCCAGCGGTTCAGCGCACGCGGTCACGGCTTTGCGCGGCCAGGTCCAGGGCCTTTTGCATGTCCAGCCGCGCCGAGCGGCCGACGTCCTTGTCGTTGAGTTGGTAGCGACGCTCCGACGGCAGGATGGGGGCGGTGAGGTCTTCGGCGTCCATCTGTTCGAAGTCGTGGTTGTCGCCGATGGTCATGGCGCTGCGGCGTAGCAGCATGCGCAACTGCTCGGGTTGCAATTGCGGGTTGATGGACAGCATCGCCGCCAGCAGGCCCGCGACCATGGGGGTGGCGTAGGACGTGCCGCAATGCACCGCGCTGTCCTGGCCGGCGCTGGTCGTCGAGGCGTGGGCGCAAGCGGCGGCGGTGATGTCGACGCGCATGTCGATGTTCGAGGAGCTGCGCTTGACCGCATAGGCCGGGTCATCGACGGCGACGTCGGTGCGTTCGCTGCGCTGGTGCCCACCGACCACCAGCAATTGCTCGGTGATGAAGGAGGAGGGCAGGCGGTATTCATCACGACCCGAGAACGAGGAGCCATTGCCGGCGGAGTTCACCACGATCACGTCGGGGTGCGCCTTGCGCAGCCAGAGGAAAAACTCTTCCAGCAGTTCTTCGTAGCCGCCCATGGCCAGGCCTGAGCGCAGCAGCGAGTCGACGTCATCGCCTTTGATGTCTTTGGCGCCGACGCGATGGATGCCCCAACTCCAATTGAGCACGCGCACGCCATCTTCCACAAGGTTGACCGAGGCGGCGATGTTGGCGGTGATCCCGGCATCGGAATTACGTTCGACGATGACCTCGAAGCCACCGCTGGCCTTGTCCAGGCCACGGAGAAAGCCGGTGTTGCCGCTGTCGTCCCAGCGTGCGGCGAGGATGCCGGCGACAGTTGTGCCGTGGTTGTCCGGCCTGTCCGCATCACGGGCGTAGACGCAGGTGCGCGGTGGCGAGCAAGCGCCGAGGTAGTCCGCGAAATCCGTCGTGTCGAAATCCACATCGCGCTCGATCAGGCCGATGCGCACCGGTTGCGGCTGGATGGGCGGTTGTCGCCCGGGGATGCGTCGTTGGTAATAATTCACCGCGTCGAGAAAACGATTCGCGGCCCATTCGTCGGAGTCCAGGGCCGGTTTCTTCGGTTCTTCAGGCTGGGCAGGGGCCTGCTCGGTTTCTTCGGCCGAGGACTCCTCGGTGACCACGGCATCCACGCTGGTCTCGCTGCCCAAACGCAGGACCAAGGCGTCACGCTGCACCAGATCCTTGGCTGGCAGGCGAAGTTGATACAGGTTCAGCGGCGCGATGCTACCGACCACTTTCGCCCCATATTTCTGGGCCAGACGCTCGGCTTCCTGACGACCATCACGGTCTTCTTCGATCAGCACGCTGACCAGGTCGACGTAGGTGGTCAGGCCGTCCATGTTCTTCGCCACTTCGTCCGGTCCGGCGGCCAGCACATGACTGTTGCGCAAGGTCAGCCAGGCGGCATTGCTGGTGCGGGGGCCGTCTTCCAGCCAGAGCGGGCCACTCTGGTAATCGGCGCTGTCCAGGCGCAAGCGCAGGGTTTCCCCGTCACGCTGGACCGTGTCCACGGGTAGCGCCTTTGCGCCCAACTTGAGTTGTGGCGTTCCGTCGCCCAACCCGCGCGCTGTCAGGCACCAGTCCTGGTGCTGGCTTTCGAGCAGGTCGCCACAGCGTTTC
Organism: Pseudomonas sp. NFACC56-3; assembly: GCF_900100025.1. Taxonomy (NCBI): domain Bacteria; kingdom Pseudomonadati; phylum Pseudomonadota; class Gammaproteobacteria; order Pseudomonadales; family Pseudomonadaceae; genus Pseudomonas; species Pseudomonas sp. NFACC56-3. The sequence goes on from NZ_FMTK01000005.1 coordinate 98,304, forward strand.
AGGCTTTCCAGGCGCAGTGGTTCCGGCGCAGCGGTTGCGGTGCCGGCAGCCAGGGTGAACAAGGTCGCGAGGGCAGTGGGGCGTAGGAGCATGGGCCAGGTTTCTTTGTCGAGGGTCCTGTTGCTCCGACTGTCATGCTGTTCGCTTCGTTCAGCGGGAGAACGATGCTCGGCGAATACATCTTCTGGTTCAGAAGCGCTCGAGGTGCGCTTCAAGACCTGCCTGCCGCGCGAGTTCGATCATGGCTTCGACCTGGTCTGCCTCGGCGATGAACCCGATGTATTCGTCGCCACCGGAGTCCAGGTGCAGGTAGCGTTTATCGAACGCCGCCAGCCAGTGGTCGAAATTGGCCAGCGTCTCCAACATCGACAGCGTGCCCTCATGGCGGTAGGGGTAAGTTTCTTTCACTCCGCTGGCGCTGACCAGATAGGGCATCAGATATTCGAAACCATCAAAGCCTTTCCAGTCGACGCCTAGCAAAGCCAAGTGTTCGAGCTTCTGGCCCTTGTCTGCATCCAGCAGGCCTTCCACCAGGGCCGTGGCCGGCTCCTGGCCCGAGCCGTAAATGCGCAGCACACGCCTGACCAGCCGGGCGCGTTCGCCCTCTGGCATGCGGGCCAACAGGGCTTGAGCAAAGGCCTTGAGCCCGGAGCGATAGGGGTGCAACTCCCGCATGATCGCCGCGTCGCTGACAGTCGTTTCTTCCGGTGGCGGCAGGCTGAAGCGGCCGCCGAACAAGCGATCAAGAATGCCCATTTCCTTTCCTCAGGTTGTCCATTTTCCCCTGCCAACCGTTATGCGCATTCCACATGAACGCGATACCTGATATCCCGATCAAAATGGTCTTCCGGATTTTCGTAAGCCTCCAGTGTTTCCAAGAACCCCGTCCGCTCAAGACTGGTCAAATCCTCAAGGGTCCAATCGAAGGGGAAGTCGCTGGAAAAGCTTTCGCCCTGATATTCAACCCATTGAAAAACCGGGAAGGGCAGGTAACCGAGCCACTCTGATCGATAGGTGATCTCGTCGGATTCGCTACTCCTCACCACGGCGCGGATCTTGTGCTTGATGGCTGCTTGGCGTTCATCCATGGTGTTTCGATCCCTGACTCGGGGTTGGGCTGGAGGGTTTGGATGTAATAGCGCTCACCCATGCGTTGCTTGCGGTTCAAGGGCGTATTTTGCCTCGAAAAGCCAAACGCGGCACATCCTGATTCTGCCGCTGCGCCTAGATGGACCTCTGGTTAACGCGTTTGGACAGCGCTTCGGCACTTTCCTTGCGCTCGGAGTAGCGGTCGACCAAATAGGCTTCTCTGCCACGCACCAGCAAGGTGAACTTCATCAATTCCTCCATGACATCGACAACCCGGTCGTAATAGGACGACGGCTTCATGCGCCCGGCTTCGTCGAACTCAAGGAAGGCTTTGGGGACGGAGGATTGATTGGGGATCGTGACCATGCGCATCCAACGACCCAACACGCGAAGTTGGTTCACCGTATTGAAGGATTGCGAGCCGCCGCACACTTGCATCACCGCCAACGTCTTGCCCTGTGAGGGACGAACCGCGCCCAGGGCGAGCGGGATCCAGTCGATCTGTGCCTTGAACACCGCCGACATCGAACCATGGCGTTCTGGCGAGCACCATACCTGGCCTTCCGACCACACCACCAAGTCGCGCAGTTCCTGCACCTTGGGGTGATCGACGGGCGCATCGTCCGGCAGCGGCAGCCCGGAGGGGTCGAAGATTGCGGTTTCGGCGCCCATGAGCTCCAACAGGCGTGCCGCTTCGCGGGTCAGCAATTGACTGAAGGAGCGCTCGCGGGTTGAGCCGTACAGTAGAAGTATGCGCGGCTTGTGCTGTGGTTCTGCGCTCTGCGCGAGCTTTTCCGGCGTAGGTACATCGAAAAGTGACAGGTCCAGATTTGGAAGGTCATTTGGGGGTTCGCTGGAAAACTCAGTCATTGCACCTCTCCCGTCCGTTCGAAAACCTGATATATGGAAAAATACATATTCGTATTTCCATATATTTAGCGCAAGACGCAATGTGACTGACGGTCCGAAATTTCGCCGAGGGCAGATGATTTCGAGAGGAGGGGCGCCAGCCCGGCAGGACTGAAGCGCAAGCTTGAGATCAGCAGCCAGGCGCGGCGGTTTTGGCGTAGCGCTTCAAGGGGGGACGTGGATCAGCTTTGCGCAGGTGTGATGGGCGCATCACTGGCTTCAGCCGCCAGTTTCAGTCGGTCGGCTTTGCTGATGTATTGATTCTTGCTTTTGGGTGCCAGCTTGGCACTGGCCTTTTTGGCGTTAGCCTTCAATAACTGGTTTATTTTCTTGCGGCGATTCATGTCGTTCTGCTCAGCGTGTCAATGGCCGGATGGTATCAGCTTTCCGTTTTCTCAGGATTTTTCCTGATCACTGCCATGGGCTTCACGCAGCGCTCGCCAACTTCAAAAGGGGCGGCTGGTGCGCGTGCTGGAAGATTGGTGCCCGCCGTTTTCAGGCTACTATTTGTACTATCCCAGCCGGCGGCAACCTTCGCCTGCATTCACGCTGGTTGCCAATGCATTGCGCCAAGCCCATTAAGGCGCAGTGACGGTTCGAATAAGCGGATACGGCGTATGCCTATACTTGTTCAAGCACGCTGATTAACGGGGACGGCTTTCAAGGAGTCGCTTTCAGGACACGTTTCGTCGTCCATGTGCAATCGCCAACCCCCGGGAGTGGCAAGCTGTGAAGATGCCCCGGACCAAGTGCGCCAAAGACACCTGGCCGGAGAGCGAGAATGGCGATCGGATGTGCCACGCTACCGTGACGTGGGCCGGACGCCGCAGCCAAGACTCCGGACGGCTGCCGCCATGCGGCGGTGTCGTTCGAGATGCCGAGGTACGTTTATGCCTGATGAGACGCTTCACCTGCCTTTGATCCATAGCGTGCTTGCGCGCGAAAAGGACACCCCCGGTGCCTTGCTGCCTATTCTCCATGCCATCCAGGCAGGCTGCGGGTATGTCCCCGACAGCGCCATCCCGGAGATCGCCCACGCCCTGAACCTCAGCCTGGCTGAAGTGCGCGGGGTCATCAGTTTCTACCACGATTTCCGCACCACGCCGCCGGCGCGCCATACGCTTCGCCTGTGCCGGGCCGAGTCCTGCAAGAGCATGGGCGCCGAAGCCTTGGCTGCGCAGTTGCGCGAGCAATTGGCGCTGGACGATCACGGCACCAGCGCCGACGGCAGTATCAGCCTGCGGCCGGTCTATTGCCTGGGGGCCTGCGTCTGCTCGCCGGCCCTGGAACTGGACGGGGAGCTGCATGCCCGGATCACGCCCGAGCGTCTGCGTCAGTTGGTCAATGATTGCAGGGAGGAGGGCGCATGCTGACGCTCTGTATCCCCCGTGATTCGGTAGCCCGTGCCGTGGGCGCGGACAAGGTGGCCGATGCGCTGGTCCGTGAGGCTGAACGTCGCCAGCTGCCGCTGACGGTGTTGCGCACCAGTTCCCGTGGCCTCTACTGGCTGGAACCGTTGGTGGAGCTGGACAGCGCCGGCGTCCGGCTGGGCTTCGGCCCTGTCACGCCGGCCGATGTGCCGGGCCTGCTGGATGCCTTGGCAGGCGATCCCGGTAGCCATCCGCTGGCCCTGGGGCCGGTGGAGGAGATTCCCTATCTCAAGAGCCAGCAGCGCCTGCTGTTCGCGCGCGCCGGCATCACGCAACCGCTGTCTCTGGACGACTACCGTGCCCGGGGCGGCTTCCTGGGCCTGGCCCGGTCCATCCAGATGGACGGCGCGGATGTCGTCGCCAGCGTGCTGGACTCCGGCCTGCGTGGCCGGGGTGGCGCGGCGTTCCCGGCGGGCATCAAGTGGCGCACGGTGCGTGATGCCCAGGGGCCGCAGAAGTACGTGGTCTGCAACGCCGACGAAGGCGACTCCGGCACGTTCGCCGACCGTATGTTGATGGAAGGCGACCCCTTCCTGCTGATCGAAGGCATGATCATCGCCGGCATCGCCGTAGGCGCGACGATGGGCTATATCTACGTGCGCTCGGAGTACCCGGACGCCGTCAGTACCCTGAACGACGCGCTGCACATCGCCCGTGAGGCCGGTTACCTGGGTGCGAACGTCGGCGGCAGTGGTCGCTCGTTCGAGCTGGAAGTGCGGGTCGGTGCCGGCGCTTATATCTGCGGCGAGGAAACGGCGCTGCTGGAGTCCCTCGAGGGCAAGCGCGGCACGGTGCGCGCCAAGCCGCCGCTGCCGGCGCTGCAAGGCCTGTTCGGCTTGCCGACGCTGGTGCATAACGTGCTGACCTTGACCTCGGTGCCGATCATTCTGGAAAAGGGCGCGCAGTTCTATCGCGACTTCGGCATGGGCCGCTCCCTGGGCACGATGCCGTTCCAACTGGCCGGCAATGTCCGTCGCGGCGGCCTGGTGGAACGCGCCTTCGGCCTGAGCCTGCGAGAATTGGTGGAAGGTTACGGCGGCGGTACCGCCAGCGGACGCCCGCTGAAGGCCGCGCAAGTGGGCGGTCCGTTGGGTGCCTGGGTGCCGCCTTCGCAGTTCGATACGCCGCTGGACTACGAAGCGTTCGCCGCCATGGGTGCGATGCTCGGCCACGGTGGTGTGGTGGTCGCCGACGACAGCCTGGACATGGCTCAGATGGCCCGGTTCGCCTTGCAGTTCTGCGCCGAGGAATCCTGCGGCAAGTGCACGCCATGCCGGATCGGCTCCACCCGTGGGGTGGAAGTGGTGGATCGCCTGATCGCCAGCACTGAAGCCGGTGCCCGTCAGGAACAGGCCCTGTTGCTGCAGGACCTGTGCGACACCCTGCAATACGGTTCGCTCTGTGCCCTCGGTGGGATGACGTCCTACCCTGTCGCCAGCGCCCTCAAGCATTTCCCCGCCGACTTCGGTCTGGCGACCACGGAGGCCGACCAATGATTACCATCTTCGATCCCCGCACCGACATCGACCTGGGCACCCCGGCGCGTGAAAGCGACGTGCAGGTCAGCCTGACCATCGACGGGCGCGAAATCAGCGTCGCCTCCGGCACGTCGGTCATGCGTGCCGCGGCCTTGCTCGGCACCACCATCCCCAAGCTCTGCGCCACCGACAGCCTTGAAGCCTTCGGCTCCTGCCGCATGTGCCTGGTGGAAATCGACGGCATGCGCGGCTATCCCGCGTCCTGCACCACGCCGGTGACCGAGGGCATGGTGGTGCGCACGCAAACCTCCAAGCTCGCCACGCTGCGCCGCAACGTGATGGAGCTGTACATTTCCGACCACCCGCTGGACTGCCTGACCTGTTCGGCCAATGGCAACTGCGAATTGCAGACCGTGGCGGGGCAGGTGGGCCTGCGCGAAGTGCGCTATGGCTACGAAGGGGCCAACCACCTGGACGAGGCCAAGGACGTTTCCAACCCGTATTTCGACTACGACCCGAGCAAGTGCATCGTCTGCAGCCGCTGCGTGCGTGCCTGTGAGGAAATCCAGGGCACCTTCGCCCTGACCATCAGCGGGCGCGGCTTCGATTCCCGGGTGGAAGCGGCCGGGGGTGACAACTTCCTCGATTCCGAATGCGTGTCCTGCGGCGCCTGTGTGCAGGCGTGCCCGACGGCGACCTTGATCGACAAGAGCGTCGTGGAAATCGGCCAGCCGGAGCGCAGCGTCATCACCACGTGCGCCTACTGCGGCGTGGGCTGCTCGTTCCGCGCCGAGATGAAAGGCGAACAACTGGTGCGCATGGTCCCGGACAAGAACGGCCAGGCCAACCACGGCCATTCCTGCGTCAAGGGCCGCTTCGCCTGGGGCTACGCCACGCACCCGGATCGCATCACCAAGCCGATGATCCGCAAGCACATCAACGACCCGTGGCAGGAAGTCAGCTGGGACGAGGCGGTCACCTACGCCGCCAGCGAACTGCGGCGGATCCAGCTCAAGTACGGGCGCGACTCCATCGGCGGCATCACGTCCAGTCGCTGCACCAACGAAGAAACCTACCTGGTGCAGAAACTGGTGCGCACCGCATTCGGCAACAACAACGTCGACACCTGTGCCCGCGTCTGCCATTCGCCTACCGGTTACGGCCTCAAGCAGACCCTGGGCGAATCCGCCGGGACCCAGAGTTTCGACTCGGTGATGAAAGCCGACGTGATTCTGGTGATGGGCGCCAACCCCACCGACGCGCACCCGGTGTTCGGTTCTCAGCTCAAGCGCCGCCTGCGCCAGGGCGCGCGACTGATTGTCATCGACCCACGGCGCATCGATCTGGTGGATTCGCCCCACGCCCGCGCCGAACTGCATTTGCAACTGCGCCCCGGCACCAACGTGGCGATGCTCAACGCGCTGGCCCATGTCATTGCCACCGAAGGCTTGATCGACCAGCCCTTTGTCGAGGCCCGCTGCGAGGCGTCGGACTTCGCCCGCTGGCGCGATTTTGTCAGCCAGCCGGAAAACTCCCCCGAGGTCCTGGGCCCGGTTTGCGGTGTACCTGCCGAGCAGATCCGCGCCGCGGCACGGCTCTACGCCACCGGCGGTAACGCGGCCATCTACTACGGCCTCGGCGTCACCGAGCACAGCCAAGGCAGCACCTCGGTCATGGGCATCGCCAACCTGGCCATGGCGACCGGCAACATCGGTCGCGAAGGTGTCGGGGTGAACCCGCTGCGTGGGCAGAACAATGTCCAGGGTTCCTGCGACATGGGCTCGTTCCCCCACGAGTTGCCAGGCTATCGGCACATCTCCAACGAAGCGGTCCGTGCCGAGTTCGAGCAGGCCTGGAACATTACCTTGCAACCTGACCCGGGCCTGCGTATCCCGAACATGTTCGAAGCGGCCCTGGACGGCACCTTCAAGGCGCTTTATTGCCAAGGTGAAGACATCGCCCAGAGCGACCCCAACACCCAACATGTGACGGCCGCGCTGTCCGCGTTGGAATGCGTGATCGTCCAGGACATCTTCCTCAACGAGACCGCCAAGTTCGCCCACGTGTTCCTGCCGGGCAGCTCGTTCCTGGAGAAGGACGGCACCTTTACCAACGCCGAACGCCGTATCTCCCGCGTTCGCAAGGTGATGGACCCATTGGCCGGCAAGGCTGATTGGGAGGCCACCATCGCCCTGGCCGATGCCCTGGGCTACAAGATGCACTACAACCACCCTTCGGAAATCATGGATGAAATCGCCCGCCTGACGCCGACCTTCACCCGCGTCAGCTACGCCGAACTTGAGCGCCACGGCAGCCTGCAATGGCCTTGCAACGATGCCGCGCCGGACGGCACGCCGACCATGCACATCGAGCAGTTCGTGCGCGGCAAGGGCCGCTTCATGCTCACCGGCTACGTGCCCACCGAAGAGAAAGTCAATAACCGCTACCCGCTGCTGCTGACCACCGGCCGCATCCTCAGCCAGTACAACGTCGGCGCCCAGACCCGGCGCACCGAAAACGTCGCGTGGCACGAGGAGGATCGTCTGGAAATCCATCCGACCGATGCCGAGAACCGCGGGATCGTCGACGAAGATTGGGTCGGTATCGGCAGCCGTGCCGGGCAGACGGTACTGCGCGCCAGGGTGACCGAGCGGGTGGCACCGGGTGTGGTCTACACCACGTTCCACTTCCCGGAATCGGGCGCCAACGTGATCACCACCGACAACTCCGACTGGGCCACCAATTGCCCGGAATACAAGGTGACAGCGGTGGAGGTTGTGCGGGTCAGCCAACCTTCGGAATGGCAGAAGCGTTACCAGGCCTTCAGTGACGAACAAGGCCGCCTGCTGAGGGAGCGTCGCCATGCCGAAAAAGCCGAGGTGCGTCGATGAGTTCTGACAGCTTGATCAAGATGGCCAACCAGATCGGTCAGTATTTCGCCAGTGAGCCGGACCATGCGGTGGCGGTGCGTGGTGTGTACCAGCACATCAAGAACTTCTGGACGCCAACCATGTGTCGCGACTTGATGGCCTGGCAAACGAAACATCCTGACGCTGTCCTGCACCCGTTGGTGTTGGCGGCATTGATGGAGTTTGAAAAAGCGGCCTAGGAAAGTAATGCCTGTCAGTTGAGCCTCAAACCTGTGGGAGCAAAGCTTGCTCGCGATGGCGGCTTCCCACGTCAGGGCATTCTTCATCTGGGCGTCGCCCGACACTGCATCGTTGACTGAACCCAGGTCCATTCCTGCAGGTCACTCGTTCGTCAGGAACGAAAAACAGGATGGACCCTTTGATGCGACCGATCGACCTCACCAGCCTTTCCTTTGCCGCGCTGCTGTGCGTGGCCTGTTCGAGCCAACCGCCTGTCACATGGAGCTACGTCGACGCCCAGGGACGGGCCAATCTTCCCCCCGACCAGGCCTACCCCGAGCTCTTTGAAGCGGTGCAGCGTGGGCAGGTGTTCAGCGACCAGAAGCATTTCGTGGACGCACTGCCCAACCGTGATCCGGCGCAGATCCGCGCCGACTACCTGGCCCGACGTGACCGCGACGGCTTCGATATCGAGGCTTTCGTGAAAGACAACTTCATTGAATCTGGCCAAGCCGAAAGCCCGGCGCCCAAGCCCGGCGCTCCGATCCAGGAACACATCGACAGCCTCTGGCCGATACTGAGCCGATCCTACAGCCAGGTGCCGGCCTACAGCAGTTTGTTGCCCTTGCCGCAGCCCTATGTAGTACCTGGCGGACGCTTTCGCGAGATGTATTACTGGGATTCGTATTTCACCATGCTGGGTCTCGAGCAGAGTGGCAATAAGGCCCAGGTCCGCCAGATGACCGATAACTTTGCCTACATGATCGACACCTACGGCCACATTCCCAACGGTAATCGCACCTACTACCTGAGCCGGTCGCAGCCGCCATTCTTCGCCTACATGGTGGAATTGCAGGCGCGTATCGAAGGTGACCAGGCCTATGGGCGATACCTGCCACAGTTGCAGAAGGAGTATGCCTATTGGATGGCGGGTGCCCAGGCACTCAAGCCCGGTGCTGCAGATCGGCACGTGGTCAAACTCGCCGATGGCAGTGTGCTCAACCGCTATTGGGATGCCAGCCCGACGCCTCGACAGGAATCCTGGTTGCAAGATGTCCGCACCGCCGAGCAGGCGCCGGACCGGCCCAAGGAGGAAGTCTGGCGTGACCTGCGCGCTGGCGCCGAAAGTGGCTGGGACTTCAGTTCGCGCTGGTTGGACGATGGCCAGAACCTGGCGAGTATTCGCACCACGGCCATTGTGCCCGTGGACCTCAATAGCCTGATCTATCATCTGGAACAGACCATCGCCAAAGCCTGCGAGACGGTGCAGAACACCCTGTGCGTCCAGGCTTACGGCCGGCGCGCCGAATTGCGCCAGCGGGCCATCGAGCAGCACTTGTGGAATGCCGACAAAGGTTTCTACGTGGACTACGACTGGCAACGCCAGCAACAACGCCAGCCGCTCACGGCCGCGACGCTTTTCCCGTTGTACACGGGCCTGGCCAGCATCGAACATGCCAATCGCACCGCCGATGCGGTCCGTGATGGCCTGTTGCGTGCCGCCGGTATCGCCACCACCCAGGTCAACACTGGCCAGCAGTGGGACGAACCCAATGGCTGGGCACCGCTGCAATGGGTCGCGGTGGAAGGACTGGACCGCTACGGGCACACCGCGCTGGCGCAACAGATAGGCGATCGCTTCTTGCAGCAAGTCGAGAACCTCTACCGCAAGGAAAACAGGTTGGTGGAGAAATACGACCTGTCCGGACGGGGCGACGGCGGGGGAGGTGGCGAATATGAATTGCAGGACGGCTTCGGCTGGACGAATGGGGTGACGCTCAAGTTGCTGGGTAAATAGGGTAAAGCTGGCAAGTGGGTGCCAATGAACCCATGTGGTGGGCATCAACTCTCACCGTCATCCTGGAAAAAAGTGGGCACGTTAATCGTGTACTGTCACCCGATTGCGCCCGGTCTTCTTCGAGGTATACAGCGCCTGGTCGGCCCTGGCGATCAGCTCGGCGTGGTCGTTCGAGGGCTGGCTCAGGTCCGCCACTCCCAGGCTGACGGTGAAGCGGATAGTCTGGCCGTTGAACTGCACTTCCAGCGCTTCGATAGCCTTGCGCAGGCGCTCGGCGAAAATTTGTGCGCCGGCCTTGTCGGTGTCCGAGAGCACCACGCCGAACTCTTCACCGCCATAACGCCCGGCCACGTCGGACTCGCGCACATGCTCGTGCAGCAGCCTGGCGACGTGCTCGATGACCTTGTCGCCAGCCTGGTGACCGTAGGTGTCGTTGACCCTTTTGAAGTGATCGATATCGAGCATGACCAGGCTCAACGCATGGCCGTAGCGCTGGTGCCGGGCGTAGGCGGCTTTCAGGTTGCTCTCCCAATGACCACGGTTGTACAGCCCCGTCAGCCGATCGGTGCTGGAGAGTCGCTGCAGCTGTGTGTTGGCGGCCTGGAGCTGATGCCGGTTGGTGGCGACATCGGTGACGTCATAGATCACCAGGCAGATATGCTTGATGGTGTTGTCGGGCGAGCGCAGCGGCAACAGCGTGGTGTTCTGGTACATGAACGCTTCCTGGCCGGTGATCGGCTGGTAGCTCTTGAAATGCATCAAGTACGGCCGCTGCTCCCAGACGGTGAACGCTGGCGTGCCCAGGGTCGCGACGCTTTCTACCTTGCGGCTGAACCATTGGCGATCGATTTCAGGGAACAGGCTGAAAAAATCCTGGTTGTGCGCGTCCTTGGGCTGCACCCCGGAGCGGTTCTCCATGAAGGTGTTCCAGACTTGCACGCGGTACTCGCGGTCGAGCACCACCACGCCGACGTCGATGCTCTGAACGATGGCCAGCAACCAGTGGAATTCGTTCAGATCGATGGATTCGCTCATGGCTCAGTTCATCAGGTAGGCGAGTTTGTGGGTCAACCGTTCGATGGAGTCCTCTGTGAACAACAGCAACAGGTCGAAACGAATATCGTGCCCTTCCAGGCTGTAGCTGATTTCCACCGCCAGGGTCTTTTTCCAGTGTTTGCTGTTGTCCCGGATCAGTTCCTCGATGGCTGCGTGCTGGCCGAGAATCTGCGGGTGGCCTTGGGAAAACACCACGTCGATCTGTTCGGCAATGCTGCTCAGGCAGGCACCGATCAGGACGCTGGAAAGGTCCAGCAACATTTCCAGGTCCGAATAGTCGGCGCTCTGGCGCTGCATCAATTGCGCAATGTCGGCGACTTCCGAGTCATGGAAGATCAACAGGGCTTCGCCAGCGATGCCACTGCCGATAAACCCCTGGCAAATCGCGGTGAGTTGCTGGGAGCTGCCGACGTCGGTCAAGGCCATGTGCAACTCCCCGACCTCGAGGAGGTTCACGTTCGGCACCGGCAATTGCACGAAGACCCCCAGCACCTTGGCGATCAGGGCCGCCGCCCGGCCAATGGCCACGTTGACCGTCTCGCGGAACGCATCGTGGAAACTGATGGCCGTGTTCGTGGCCGAACGATTCTGCAACGGCACCTGGCTGCCCTGGGCCAATAGCCCCAGCCGCGCCAGCGTCTGGCGCAAGTCGTTTTCATCGAACGGTTTTTTCAGGAACGCCAGCGCGCCCAGTTCATGCACGCGGCGCACCGCCTCATCCTGGACGTCACCGGAAATCACGATGACCTGCGCTTTCAAGCCTTCGTCACGCAAGGCGCTCAACACTTGGTAGCCATCCATTTCCGGCATGGTCAGGTCGAGCAACACCACATGGCCCAGGCCCTGGCGTATGGCGTCCATGGCCTGGCGCCCATTGCTCGCCTCGGTGACCGAAACCGGCCAGTCTGTCGGCAGTGCACGCAACACCTGCTTGCGCGCCATATTGGAGTCGTCACACACCACCAGGGGAATCAACGACACAGGAATGACCATGGGTGATCATTGGCAGGGAAGGAGGGGCTACTGACATCATTCATAGGCTTGCAAAGACCCTTTGATTAACGAACCGGGTTTATCAAGCTGAGCGTCCTGCACGAAAACTGCGGACACGGTTGCATTAGAAACTGGACCAATAAGTCAAGGGCGTCAACTGCACTTCGTCATTCATACCCCACGCAAAGCCGCGGTCGGCGTGCGATTGGCCGTGGCGGGAACGGTTTGTGGTCTATAGTTTTCAGCAGGTCCGGAATCTTTCCGTGCCGGCGATCAGGGACTGCGGACGCCTCGCGCCGTGGCTGCATCGGATACCGCAGGCTGTCAGCAGTGAACAAGGCAGGGAGCACACCATGGCGATCCAACGGGCGAGTGTAATGACGTCGGCCCCGGATATCGTCCATCATGAAAACCCCCTGGCCGATGGGACGAGCCATTGGTTCAGGCGCGGTTTCGGCCAGGCCAGGGAAGCCTACATCCTGTTCCCGCTGCTGGCTGTTCTGCTGTTGGTGGTGATCTGGTCGGGCACCCTGTACCTGATCAAGGTCGAACAGGCCCGCGCGCAGCAGGCGATCGCCGAGGCGAGCCTGGAAGTCGGCGCTACCTATGAAGCGCAGATCCTGCGGGCTGTGCGTGAAATCGATCAGACCCTCAAGCTGGTCAAATACACTTACGAGTCCGAGCGGCAGCCCAACCCGCTGCCCAAGCTCAAGGCACGCGCCTTGTTGCCTTCTCCCTACTTGTTCGACGTCAGTGTGGTCGACGCCAGCGGCCGGGTCGTCGCCAGTACCCAGCCGAGCGAAGCCGGAAGCCGAATGGCCAAGGATGAGCTGCAAACGCTGGGCCCGGACACGGCGCTGTCGATCAGCCGCCCGTGGAAAAGCCCGGTGACGGGGGAGTGGAAATTGCGTTTCAGCCGACGGCTCGATGGTGGGGAGGGCGCGTTCGCCGGGATCGCCATGGTCGAGGTCGATGCGGCCTATTTCGTCAGCAGTTATGACGCCTCGAAACTCGGCAACCACGGTTTGCTCGGCCTGTTAGGAACTGACGGTGTTTTTCGAGCACGGCGCAGTGGAGAGGAGGTATCGGCCGGCGACTCGATCGATTACGCAACCGTGGTACCGGACACTGAAAACACCGAAGCCGTACGCACAACCAATGCAGGGGACGGTGTGTGGCGCTACACCAGTGCCCGCCAGCTCTACGACTTTCCACTGGCGGTGATCGTCGGGTTGTCCGAAGAAGAACAACTGGCCACAGTGAACCAGCAAGCGCGCACCTATCTGTGGCGCGCCGCGGGCGGCAGCCTGATGCTGGTGTTGCTGGCGGGGCTGCTCGCCCGGATGAGCTGGCAACTGGTGCAAAGCCGCTTGCGCGCCGGCGAAGCCAAGATCGCCTACGCGGAAAGTGTCGAGTACCTGGCCTATCACGACGGCCTTACGGCCTTGCCCAATCGCAGTCTGTTCAGCAAGCTGTTGAGCCAGAGCATCCGCGAGGCCAGCCGTTATGATCGGCAACTGGCGGTGCTGTTTCTTGACCTCGACCGCTTCAAGCAAGTCAACGATACGCTGGGGCACGATGCCGGCGATCAACTGCTCAAGGAGGTCGCGCAGCGCCTCGAGGCGTGTCTGCGCGGCAGCGATACGGTGGCCCGATTGGGCGGCGACGAATTCGTGATCTTGCTGCCGGAGCTGTCTCAGGACCACGACGTGGCGACTACCGCCCAAAAAATCCTGACCGCCATTGCCCGGCCCTTCAACCTCCAGGGCCAGGAGTTCCGTGTGACCGCCAGCGTTGGTATCAGTGTGTTCCCACAGGATGGCCTGGATGAGCAGACACTCAAGAAAAACGCCGATATCGCGATGTACCAGGCCAAGCAATGCGGCAAGAACAACTTCCAGTTTTACTCCGCGAAGCTGAACGCGGACTCACTGGAAAGGCTGACGCTGGAGCTGAGCTTGCGCCACGCGCTGGAGCGCCAGGAGTTCCAACTGTATTACCAGGCCAAGCGGGACATTCCCAGTGGCCAGATCACCGGTATGGAAGCGCTCCTGCGTTGGAATCATCCCGACCTGGGGATCGTGGCGCCCATGCAATTCATCCCGGTCGCGGAAGAGACCGGTTTGATTGTGCCGATCGGCAAGTGGGTGCTCAAGACTGCCTGCCGGCAGAACGTCGCCTGGCAACGACAGGGGCTGCCACACCTGGGGGTCGCCGTGAACCTCACGGCACGGCAGTTTGCCGATGAGAACCTGCTGACGGACCTGGCCGAGATACTGGCCGAAACCGGTATGGACGCGCGCCTGTTGGAGCTGGAGATTGCCGAGAACCTGCTCATGCAGGACGTCAAGAGGGCGTTGGGTGTGTTGACCGGGCTCAAGCGCCTGCAGGTCCGCATCGCCATCGATGATTTCGGGATCGGTTATTCGTCGCTCTCGGCGCTCGAGCAGTTTCCGCTGGATGTCATCAAGATCGACCGCTCGTGTGTCTGCGATATCAGCAGCGTGTCGGAAGACAAGGCCCTGACCGAGGCCATCATCGCGATGGGCCGCACCCTCAGCCTGACCGTGGTGGCCCAAGGTGTGGAAACCAAGGAGCAGGCCGATTTCCTGCGGGACAACGCCTGCGATGAGTTCCAGGGTTTTTACTTCAACAAACCGGTGCCCGCCGATCAGTTCAAGCTGTTGCTGCAAGCCCAGGCGGCTGACACGGGGCTCGGTACGTAGAGGCCCGTACTCATTGCGACTCGAGCGGCAGTGCCCTGACGCTGCCGTCCAGCTCCCGCGCCTCGATATAGCCGATGGTGTCGGGGTTCTCTGCGATACGTTTCTTGACCTCCGCCCCGCTCGAAACCGCCTGCGGCGGCTGGCCCCTGCCGGTGAAGATGATTTTCGACCAATGCGCCTTGAGCTGGGCTGCGGACTTGCCGGTGAACGTTGTGTAGAACTCATCGCGGGTCGGTGAATCTTCTGTCTGGTCAATGGGAATCGCCTGTCCGCCGCTGGGAAAACGACTGGCCTTGCCCAGGAAAATATCCGCCACCTGATTGCGCGCGAGCGTTTTCACCGGGCTGGACGCGGCGACGACCACCACCACGTCGGCCTTGACGGCAACGCTGGCGGCGCACAGGGCGAGCCCCGCCATGGCGAATCCGATGAGTCTCACAACCCACATGGCCTGCTCCATCAGAAGACAAAATCAACAGCCAGGCTGATGACGTTGAGCGAACCCCCCGACGTGAAGTCCGGTTGGGGGTTGATCAACGGACCGACCGAGTTGCCCTTGAAACGTGTGTGATCGAATTGCATTTTGGCGTCCATGTTTTTGGTGAAGTCCCAGCGCATACCCAGGGAAAGGGTCTGCTGGCCTTCGTTCGAGCCCAGGATGCTGTTGAGCGCACCGTTGAGTTCGGCGGCCGTGCCCGCCAGGGCCGGCGGCAAGGCCGATAGCGTCAGGCCCGGGCTGGAGACTTCGGTTTCGGTCCTGGAACGCGCGTAGGTGACATAGGGGGTGAATGCTGCGATGCGGTACCCGCCGCTGATGTACCAGGCGCTGGTCCTGCCCAGGCCGGAACGGCTGTCCAGACGCCCCCATTCACTCATGACGAACCAGTCGCCCGGATCGTAGCTGGCACCCACGCCGATAAAGTCGACGGGGGTGTCATCGGAATCGTAGCGATCGGCGATGGCGATACCTTCCGGACCGAACTCTCTGAACGTATCGAAGAGTGAATTGAATGGCTCCAGGGTCAGGTCGGCCTTCATGTAGGTGATGCGTGTGGTGAGGACGCCGAGCTCGGTGGTGTTGGTGACCCCCCAGAGATTTCTCGTCAGCGCCTTGCCGGCCCCGTCGGGCTGACGGCTGTCGGTCTGGCCGTAATGGGCCTGCACCGTGTTGGTGATTTCATCGACACGAAACCGGTAGCTGCCATCGATGCCGTCGCTGCTGGAGATCGGCATCAGGCTGTAGACCTCCATGGGCGCCCGCACCCAGGGCTGGGTGTAGCCCACTTTGCGGGTGTCGGACACCAGGAACGTCGGCAACACGGTACGGCCGATGCGTGCATTGAAATCCGGCGTGAACTGGTACTTGATGTTGGCCCACTCGACGAAGGGCCGGTAACTGTTGTCGTAGCGCTGCTCGGAAATGACCTGCACCACGGCCGACAGCTGCGGGGTGAAGGTGGCGGTCAGCTGGGCGCCTATCAGGCTGTCGACGTCGGCGCTCCAGTTGCGCGAATGCCCCGCGCCGTTGGGCTTGAAGATACTGGACGTGAAGTCGGCTTTTTTCTCGCTGGAATGAACGATCCCCACCGTGCCGAAACTGCTCAGCGAGAACATGTCGGCTGCGTCGGCACTGGCGCCGCCGGCATACAGTGTCACGACTACCAAGGCCAAGGTATTGGGCTTTTTCACCATGGGGGTCAAGGTAACCTCGTTGCGTGGATCGCCATTCGTCTGTTCCTTGTAACGTTGGCTGAAGCTGCGTTATCACGCGCCGAAGCGTAGCCTAGATCGCCAGTTTGAGCGTAAAGGTCGCTCCCGTTCCCGGGCCATCGCTATGGGCCTCCAGCGAGCCGCCCATCTCCATGGCCGCCAGGACGCAGCTATGCAGGCCAAAACCATGGCCATCCTTGCGTGTGGTAAAGCCATGGGCAAAGATCCGCGTCAGGTTCTCGGGCACTATGCCTTCGCCGTTGTCGATGACCTTGATCACCAGGGTGTCTTTTTGGGGAATCTCGCTCTGCAGGATGAGTATAGGGGGCGGCTCCGGTCGGTCATCCATCGCCCTGCTGGCGTTTTTTATCAGGTTGATCAGGATCAGCAGCACCCGGTGCTTGTCCAGTTGCAGCAAGGGTGTTTCGGCCAGGTTTCGCACCACGGTGATCCGATGCGCCGCGATGATGCCGGCGTTCATGCGCAAGGCATCCTCGATCAGGTCCTTGATCTGCACGGTTTCGGCAAGGCTGGAGGTGCCGGCGTAAGATTGCTGGGCGGCGACGATTTCCTTGATGTGATCAACGCTTTTGCTCAGTTGGCCGAGTTCTTCGGTCATGCTCTGTTGCTCGAGCGCAAGCGCGTCCACCAGTTGGTTCAGGTAGCCGGGCAGCAGCTTGCCTTTCTCGTCGTGGGAGATGAAGTCGCCGAGGTCATCGGCGTGCTCGTTCATCATTTGCACCGCCTTACCGAGCCCCAAGGCCTTGCTGGTGCGCAGCTTGCGGGTGACCAGGTCGGCGGAAATATTCACGCTGTTAAGCACATTGCCTACGTTGTGCAGGACATTGGTGGCGATTTCGGCCATGCCGGCCTGGCGAGCGGCGGCGGCCAGTTGAGCCTGGGCTTCGGCGGCGCGCAAACGGCTCTGCGCCAGTTGCCAGCTCATCCGGGCGAGCACGCCCACCAGCAGCACCAGCACCAGGCTGCCGCCCGCCGCGCGCCAGAGGTAGGTACGCGCCTGTTGGTTCACCGCGGCCAGTTGTTCTTCCTCGGACAACCCGACAATCACCGCCAGCGGAAAGTCGTAGAGCTGGCGGGCACTGGTGTAGCGCCGCACCCCGTCCCAACCATTGACCGAGAGCACCGCCTCGGTGTTTTCCGCGTCCGGCACCACTGCCGTGTAATCGACCGTATCGCCGGCCAGTACCGTTTCTCCGGTGCGCCGCACGCGGAAGAGGCCGTCAGTGCCCAGCAACCCGAGCGCACCCTGTTCGCCGAGTTTCGCGGCGTCGTAGCTACTGACGAAATAGGCGGCGTCGACCTCGACCCTGGCGATCCCGGAAAGCGTGCCGTCCGCGGCGTCGAGTCGCCGGCTGAAGCGCAAGCGCCATTCTCCGGTGATTGGACTTTTCCACGGGTGACTGATGGACAATGAGTCGCTGTGCCGCAGTGTTTGCTGCTCATTCGGGTCAGCGATATTTTCCCGGCCGTTGACCCGTGTACTCGTCACGAGCCTGCCGTCCGGGTTGACCACGCTGACGTCGAACACCAAGGCCGGCGGCAACAAGGCCCGCTCCTGGAGCCGGCGCAGGGGGTTAGGCTCGCCCTCGGTCTCGTAGGTGTATTTGACCAGCTTGAGGGTTTGATCGATTTCATGGATGGCGCGCAACATTTGCGCTTCGTAGGTGGCGCCCATTTCCAGGCTGGCCGTCGCGGCGCTTTGCTGCGCGCGAAGATGTTCGACCTTGATCAGGTAGAGGGTGGCGCTCCAGATGGCGAGCAACAGCAGGACGGCCAGCAGGGGGAACAGGATGTAGGCTTCCTTGGCTTGATCGAAGGCGCGCCGAAACACGCCGGCCTCGCTATCGTCATCGGCCTCGGCACGATGAGCAGTGCCAGGGGCCAACCTCAGTGTCTCAGGCCGCTGGATCGGCATGGTGTGCTCCCTGCATTGTTCGACCGACGGCTGGTGGGCGTCGGCGCGGTACGGCTCGAGGGGTGTAGCTCCTGATGGCCCGAGCGAAAGATCCTGGGATCTGTCAGGAACTATAGACCACAAACTCTGCATGCCAATGTGCGAAGGTGGGCCCGATGGACTGGGACACTGAGGATTTTGTGGTGAGGGGATTTCGTGGGAGCAAGGCTTGCTCGCGAGGGCGGCGGCACAGTCAACGTCGATACAAACTGACCCGCCGCTTTCGCGAGCGAGTCCGCGCCCACAGGAAAGTCAGGGCGCATGTTCAAGCGGGGTCATTCCAGCGCTTGAACCACCAGCGCAGCCGGGAGATCGGTTTGCCCTCGGCGTCCAGTGGGCGGCCGTCTTCGGCGGAGGCTTGGGCCGGTTCCAGCAGTTGGCCGTTGAGGTAGCGGGCTTCGACCGCCCTGTGGCCGGACCTGGAACGGCTCGCGACCACGCTGCTGCTGGAGCGCAGCAAAGACTTGATTCAGGACCTGGCTGGGGCAGGCCTGGTTGCATCGCCAGGGCAGTCTGTTGCTGAGCCTGCAGCACCTGCAACGGCTCGAAGCCTGGAGCGACGCTTACCTGGGCAACCTGGCCCCGGGCTACAAATCCCTGCAGGACGTGATTCAGGCGTTGCTGACACTGGTAGAGGAGTTCATCGCGATGCACCCACAGCAACCCACCGTCGTGCCGGTGCAAGCGTCCCCGGCGACGACGTCGACGCCCCAGCCGCAGGCGGCCGCCCAGGTTTTCCAGGAACCGGCCAATCGTGAAGAGGCCTACCGACAGCTACTGGTGATCGCCGGTTACCTGGCCCGTACCGAGCCCCATAGCCCGGTGCCCTATCTGATCCGGCGTGGCGTGGAGTGGGGCAACAAGCCGCTGAGCGAGCTGCTGGGTGAACTGATCAGTGCCGATGCCGAATCCCGGCGGTTGTGGACCTTGCTGGGGGTGCTTTAACGCTGCGCGTCGGGTAGCGGCACTGGCGTCAACACCGGTTTGCCGGCAAAGAACGCGTTCAGGTTCTGGCCCACCAACTCCACCGTGCCACGCGTCGCTTCCGGCGACAGGCCGGCCACATGGGGCGTCAGTACGACGTTGGGCAGGCTTTTCAGCGCGTCCGGCACTTCGGGTTCGTGATCGAACACGTCCAGGGCCGCGCCAGCGATCCGGCGCTGTTCCAGGGCGCTGATCAGGTCGGCGGTGGCGACCACACTGGCGCGGGCGATGTTCACCAGGAAACCATGGGGCCCCAGGGCGTCGAGGGCCTGTTTGTTGATCAACTGCCGGGTATCCAGGCCGCCGGGCGTGGCGACGATCAGGAAGTCCGAGACCCGGGCCAGTTCCGTGGGCGTGGCGCAGAAGGTGTAGGGCACGTCGTTGCGCACCCGGCGATTGTGGTAGCTGACGCTCATGTCGAAACCGAGGGCGGCGCGCTTGGCAATGGCCATGCCCACCGCGCCCAGGCCCAGCACGCCCAGGCGCTTGCCGGCCAGGGAAGGGCGCATGACCTTGGCCCACTCGCCACGGCGCACACTCGCATCGGCCCGGGGGATGTCGCGCACCAACGCCAGCAACAGCGCCATGGCATGGTCGGCCACCGACGAGGCGTTGACCCCGGCGCCGTTGGTTACCACGATGCCCCGGTTGCGCGCGGCCTGCAGGTCCACCTGCTCATAGCCGGCGCCGATCACGCAGATGATCTGCAGATTGGGCAGGGCGGCGATTTCCTCGGCCGTCAAACCCAGGGGACCACGGGTCAGCACCGCGCTGAAGCGTTCACCGTGTTCGAAAATCGCTGTCTTGCGTTCGGCCGGCGTGGGCGCCAATTCCAGATGGTAACCCTGCCGCTCGAGAATCGGCAGGTATTCATTGACGGTTTCAACCAGTACCAGAACGGTTGCGGTCATACTGGGCTCCTGTGGGCGCTGGATCGATTGTGGGTATTCAACCTGATTGTAGGAGCCGGGGGCAGGGGGGCTTGGCTTTTTATGTGCATTTCGGGTTCAGCATCGCCATTGTGGGAGCGGGCTTGCTCGCGAAGTCGGTGTATCAGTAACGCATCGGCTAAATGACACACCGCTTTCGCGAGCAAGCCCGCTCCCACAGGAAATGCGGCGGCTGTTTCTATTGGCGTGACCTGATCCGCACAACCGCTCCTCAGCTAAGTCTTTGCTTCTGCTCGTGAATCCCGGACAATCGCGCCCCTGTTTCGGCCAGGGCGCTGCCTGTCGGGGTTTTCCGACTCGTCCCGGCCGGGTGCATGTGACCGGAAAGCGGAGATCCGACCGGATGAATGATCAGGCCAATAGCGTCGAAGAGCGCTTTGAAACGACAGTCCCAGCCACCCTCAGCCAATGGAGTCGCCAGGACACCACCTGGATGCTGGGTCTGTTTGGCACCGCCATCGGTGCAGGCACTCTGTTCTTACCCATCAATGCGGGCCTGGGTGGTTTTTGGCCGCTGCTGATCCTGGCGTTGCTGGCGTTCCCCATGACGTTCTATGCCCATCGGGGCCTGACCCGTTTCGTGTTGTCCGGCCGCGACGGCGCGGACATCACCGAGGTGGTGGCGGAGCATTTCGGCCTCAAGGCCGGTGCGCTGATCACGCTTTTGTACTTCTTCGCCATTTTCCCGATCCTGCTGATCTACAGCGTGGCGCTGACCAACACGGTGGGCAGCTTCCTGGAACATCAGTTGCATATCCAGCCGCCCCCGCGGGTCGTGCTGTCCCTGGTGCTGATCCTCGGCCTGCTGGCGGTGGTCCGTTGCGGCGAGCAGGCGATCGTCAAGGCCATGAGCCTGATGGTCTACCCGTTCATCGTGGCGCTGCTGTTTCTGGCGGTGTTCCTGATTCCCCACTGGAGCGGCGGTATCCTGAGCACGGCGTCGACGCCGCCTGAACCTTCGGCGTTGTTGCATACCTTGTGGCTGGCGATCCCGGTGATGGTGTTCTCGTTCAACCACTCGCCGATCATCTCGGCGTTTGCGGTGGACCAGAAGCGTCGCTACGGTGGCAACGCCGAGGAGCGCAGTGCGCAGATCCTGTCGCGCGCCCATGTGCTGATGGTGGTGATGGTGCTGTTCTTCGTGTTCAGTTGCGTGCTGACCCTGACCCCGGCGCAATTGGCCGAGGCCAAGGCGCAGAACCTGTCGATCCTGTCGTACCTGGCTAACCATTTCAGCAACCCGACCATCGCCTTTGCCGCGCCGTTGATTGCGTTTGTCGCCATTTCCAAGTCGTTCCTGGGGCACTACATCGGCGCCAGCGAAGGCCTCAAGGGTCTGATCGTCAAGAGCGGCCGCCGTCCGGCCCCCAAGACCCTGGACCGCCTCACCGCAGCGTTCATGCTGGTGGTGTGCTGGATCGTCGCCACCCTCAACCCGAGCATCCTGGGCATGATCGAAACCCTGGGCGGCCCGGTCATCGCAGCCATCCTGTTCCTGATGCCGATGTACGCTATCCGCAAAGTACCGGCCATGGCTCGCTATCGCGGCCAGGTCTCCAATGTCTTCGTTGTGTTGGTGGGGCTGGTGGCGATTACTGCGTTGGTTTATTCGTTGATGGCCTGACCATCCCCTTGTGGGAGCGGGCTTGCTCGCCAAAGCGGTGGGTCAGTTTGCGTTGATATTGGATGTGCCGGCGCCATCGCGAGCAAGCTCGCTCCCACACTGGTTTCGGATGTCCACAGAGCTTACATCCACCCCAAATCCCCTGTGGGAGCGAGCTTGCTCGCGATGGCGGTGGTTCGGCTGGCATCGAAATGACAGGCATAAAAAAACGCCGCCCCTCGCAAGAAGGGCGGCGTTTTCAGTCGGGCGTTCTAAGCTTTACGCTTGAACGACCGGGATGTTGGCGTTTGCAGCCGCTTCACGGAACTCGGCGATCTGGTCGAAGCTCAGGTAGCGGTACACGTCCGCCGCCATGCTGTCGATCTTGCCGGCGTATTCCATGTACTCCTCGACGGTCGGCAGGCGACCCAGGATCGAAGCAACGGACGCCAGTTCGGCCGAAGCCAGGTAGACGTTCGCGCCGTCACCCAGACGGTTCGGGAAGTTACGGGTCGAGGTCGACACCACGGTGGAGTTCGGCTCGACGCGTGCCTGGTTACCCATGCACAGCGAGCAGCCTGGCATTTCCATCCGTGCACCGGCCTTGCCGTAGATGCCGTAGTAGCCTTCTTCGGTGAGCTGGTGGGCGTCCATCTTGGTCGGCGGCGACAGCCACAGACGGGTTGGCAGTTGCCCCTTGACCTGCTCCAGCAGTTTACCGGCGGCGCGGAAGTGACCGATGTTGGTCATGCACGAACCGATGAACACTTCGTCGATCTTCTCGCCAGCAACGCTGGACAGCAGACGGGCATCGTCCGGATCGTTCGGCGCGCAGAGCACAGGCTCGTTGATGTCCGCCAGATCGATTTCGATGACTTCGGCGTACTCGGCGTCGGCATCGGCTTCCATCAGTTGCGGGTTGGCGATCCAGGCTTCCATCGCTTGGGCGCGACGTTCCAGGGTACGTGCATCACCGTAGCCTTCGCCGATCATCCAGCGCAGCAGGGTGATGTTCGATTGCAGGTACTCGGTGATCGACTCTTTCGACAGCTTGATGGTGCAACCGGCAGCCGAACGTTCGGCCGAGGCGTCGGACAATTCGAAAGCCTGTTCCAGGGTCAAGCCTTCCAGGCCTTCGATTTCCAGGATGCGGCCGGAGAAGGCGTTTTTCTTGCCTTTCTTCTCGACGGTCAGCAGACCGTTCTGGATGGCGAAGTACGGAATGGCATGAACCAGGTCACGCAGGGTGATGCCAGGTTTCATTTTGCCTTTGAAGCGCACCAGGATCGATTCCGGCATGTCCAGCGGCATGACGCCGGTGGCAGCGGCGAACGCGACCAGGCCGGAGCCGGCCGGGAACGAGATGCCCATCGGGAAACGGGTGTGCGAGTCACCACCGGTACCCACGGTGTCTGGCAGCAGCATGCGGTTCAGCCACGAGTGGATGATGCCGTCGCCCGGACGCAGGGAAACGCCGCCGCGGGTCATCATGAAGTCAGGCAGGGTGTGGTGGGTGGTGACGTCGATCGGCTTCGGATAGGCCGCGGTGTGGCAGAAAGACTGCATCACCAGGTCAGCCGAGAAGCCCAGGCACGCCAGGTCTTTCAGTTCGTCACGGGTCATCGGACCGGTGGTGTCCTGGGAACCCACGGTGGTCATCTTCGGTTCGCAGTAGGTACCCGGGCGCACGCCTTGGCCTTCCGCCAGACCGCAAGCCTTGCCGACCATCTTCTGCGCCAGGGTGAAACCCTTGGTGCTTTCGGCGGGGGCTTCAGGCTTCTTGAACAGGTCGAACGGTGGCAGACCCAGTTCGGCGCGTGCCTTCTCGGTCAGGCCACGGCCGATGATCAGCGGGATACGACCGCCAGCACGGACTTCGTCCAACAGGACCGGGGTCTTCATTTCGAAGGTGGCCAGGACTTCATCGGTACCGTGCTTGCAGACTTTGCCAGCATGCGGGTACAGGTCGATCACGTCGCCCATGTGCATGTTGGACACATCGAATTCGATCGGCAGGGCGCCGGCGTCTTCCATGGTGTTGTAGAAAATCGGTGCGATCTTGCTGCCGAAGCAGAAACCGCCGGCGCGCTTGTTCGGAACGAAAGGAACGTCGTCGCCGAAGAACCACAGCACCGAGTTGGTTGCCGATTTACGCGACGAACCGGTACCGACCACGTCACCGACGTAGGCGATCGGGAAGCCTTGGCCACGCATCTCTTCGATCTGCTTCATCGGGCCGGTCTTGCCTTGTTCATCAGGCACGATGCCGTCACGGGCCATTTTCAGCATGGCCAGGGCGTGCAGCGGGATGTCCGGGCGAGACCAGGCGTCAGGGGCAGGGGACAGGTCGTCGGTGTTGGTTTCGCCGGTGACCTTGAACACCCGCAGGCTGATCTTGTCGGCCAGCACCGGGCGGTTCTTGAACCACTCGCCGTCGGCCCAGGATTGCAGCACGGCCTTGGCGTGAACGTTGCCGTTCTTGGCTTTTTCAGCCACGTCGTGGAAGGCATCGAACATCAGCAGGGTGTGCTTGAGTTCCTTGGCGGCTACCGGCGCCAGTTCGGCGTCGTCCAGCAGTTCCACCAGGGTCACGATGTTGTAGCCGCCCTGCATGGTGCCGAGCAGTTCAACGGCGCGCTTCTTGTCCAGCAGAGGAGATTGGGCCTGGCCCTTGGCGAGAGCGGACAGGAAGCCGGCCTTGACGTAGGCGGCTTCGTCGACTCCAGGCGGAACGCGATGGGTGATCAGGTCAACGAGGAAAGCTTCTTCGCCAGCCGGAGGATTTTTCAGCAGCTCGATCAGGCCTGCGGTTTGTTCGGCGTTGAGCGGCTGGGGAACGATACCCAGGGCTGCACGCTCTTCAATATGTTTGCGGTAGGCTTCAAGCACAGTTATTACCCTCATCAGTGGTCCCAAATGGGTGTCCGGGACGCTCATCCAGGAACCCACGGTACTCATGCGCGTCGACGGCTTTTTGAACCATCACGCCAGAGTTTCCGCACGTTCCTCACAGAAGCTGCTTTCAAAGTTTTACGCCTGCAGAACGGGAGCTGATGAGGGTTGGCGTTGGGCTTTCCCCGCTGGAAAGACCCTTCGCCAACACCGCTCTGAAGGAACGACTGTGCTCGTGACGCTTTGAAAACAGCTTCTAACGGACATTGGCGCCTTAAAAGGCTGGCTGATTCTACGGGAAAAAAAAATTAAAGGTAAGTTGGGCGCTCAAGTTTGAGGGGTGATCAATCTTAGACAAAGGGCTAACATGCCAGCCTGTCCTGCTTTTGCGTGTGTTTTTCCTTATGCCCAACCAGCTCATCAAGACCCCCTGCGTCGGCCTTTGCTCCACTGTCTACGGTGACCTGGTGTGCCGTGGCTGCAAGCGGTTCCACCACGAAGTGATTCACTGGAACGGCTACAACGAGGATGAAAAACGCGCGGTGTGGATGCGGCTCGAACAACTGTTGGTGCAGGTGATGGAGGCCAAGCTGGAGGTTTTCGACCCCGGGTTGCTGCGCCAGCAACTGGAATCGCGCAAGATCCGTTTTGTGCCGCACCAGTCGGAATATTGCTGGGCCTACCAGTTGATCGCCCGGGGCGCGCGGGTGATCAACAATCTGGAAGCCTACGGCATGGTGCTGATGCCGGAGTTTCGCGACTGGGACCTGCCGGACCTGCGCGATGCCATTGATCGGGAGTTTTTCCTCCTGTCCGAAGCCCATTACCAGCGGTACATCGCGCCGGGGTTCCTGAAGGATGCGATCGGCGGCTGACCCCCGGCCAGTGCAAAGGAGCTTTTGTGCCGGGAGCTTTGTGACGAGGGAGCTTGCTCCCGCTCGGCTGCGCAGCAGACGCCTGGATTTTTCAGGGCCAGAAATTTTTAAGATCAAGAGCGAGGGTCGCTTCGCAACCCAGCGGGAGCAAGCTCCCTCGCCACAAAAAGTTCATTCGCTTTATTCCTTGACCGCCAACTCCACCAGATGATCCTCGACTTCCTGGGGCTTGAGCACCAGCACATCGCTTTCCAGCGTATCGAGCACGGCCTCGGCGGTGTTGCCGATCAGCACCCCGGACAACCCCGAGCGGGCCACGGTGCCGATCACCGTCACCGCCGCCTGCAGCTTGCGCGCCATGTACGGAATCAAGACATCCGCCGGGCCTTCTTCGATATGCAGATGCTGGTCGTCGATGTCGAACTCGGCCTGGAACGCCCGGCATTGCTCGCGATACCGGGCCTCGATGGTTTCCTTGAGCTGGAGCGTCGGGTCGGCGGACGAGAGCATCGGCGAGGGATGGGCGCTGATCACGTGCAGGTGCGCCTTGGCGAGGAGCGCGATGTCGTAGCCATGGTCGATGATGGTGGCGTGCAGGTGGCGGTGTGCACCGTCGGCATTGCCAACGTCGACGGCGGCCAGGATCACCTTGTCTTTCCAGGAACCGGCGGTCTTCACCAGCAGCACCGGGGTGGGGCAATGGCGTAGCAGTTTCCAGTCCGCCGGGGTCAGCAGGGCTTTTTTCAATGGGCTGTCGGGAAAGTGCTGTTTGATCACCAGCCCGCAACCTTCAGCCTGCTGCACGTCGATGATGGTTTCGTAGAGGCTTTCGTTCCAGGCCTGTTCGGTGGTCACGCTGTAGCCATCCGCCAGCAGCGCGGACTTCAGCACGCCGAGCATGCCGGCGTGATCGTGCTTTTTGTCGCACACCAACAGGTGCAAGTGTGCCTGGGTCACACCGGCGATCAGTTTGGCGCGCTTGAGCGCCAGGCTTTCCGAATGCTCGGGCTCAATGACCACCAGGATGCTGCGAATGGCTTGCATGATCGGCGTTCTCCTGCAATGAAAAGGCTGGCGTTGCTCAACTATAGTTGCTGTGGGGCAGTCTAGTTGCCGTGGGTGAGTCATTGACTTGATGCATATCAATGGCGGTGGCTGGTGGTCTGGAGGCAGGCCGGTATAATCGGCGCCCTTCGCTCGACTACCTTTGCCCGTGAGCCCCATGAATCTTCCCGAAATCCACGAATTCCTTGGTTGCCGCACCCCTGATGCGTGGGTCCAGGCCGCGCTGGCCGACCAGGAAACGTTGCTGATCGACCACAAGAACTGCGAATTCAAGGCCGCCAGCACCGCCCTGAGCCTGATCGCCAAATACCACTCCCACGTCGACCTGATCAACCTGATGTCGCGCCTGGCCCGGGAAGAGCTGGTGCATCACGAGCAGGTCATGCGCCTGATGAAAAAACGCAAGATCGGCTTGCGCCAGCTCTCTGCCGGGCGTTATGCCTCGGGGCTGCGCAAGGTGGTGCGCAGCCACGAACCGGTCAAGCTGGTGGACACCCTTGTGGTCGGTGCCTTCATCGAAGCCCGCAGCTGCGAGCGCTTCGAAGCTTTGGTGCCGCACCTGGACGAGGAACTGGGCAAGTTCTATTTCGGCTTGCTCAAGAGCGAGGCCCGGCACTTCCAGGGCTACTTGAAACTGGCCTACCAATACGGTGACGCCAAGGACATTGCCCAGGTGATCGACAAGGTCCGTGAGGCCGAGCGGGAACTGATCGAATCGCCGGATGTGGAGTTCCGGTTCCACAGTGGTGTGCCGGCTCGATAGTGCAGAGGTGCCGGTACTGACGTCATCGCGAGCAAGCTCGCTCCCACAGGGGGTTTGTGAACTTCCCAAGTCCAATGTGGGAGCGAGCTTGCTCGCGATGGGGCCTTATGCAGCACTGCATCTCTAAGTGACCAGCCCCAGGCGTTCATGCCACTGGGCAATGGACTCCTCGGGATAGACATCGAACTGCTGATCGCCCTTATGCGCCTCGACCTCTACCCATGGCACCTTGGAACCGAGCATCAAGTGGGTGTGCTCCGGCGGTACCGGCAGCGGTGTGTCGATGGCGGAGGCAAACGGGTGCACCAGGTCCGGCCATTCGGGGCTGAACAGCCACAACCCCGAACCGCACAGGGAACAGAAATGCCGTTCGGCACTGCTGCGGTGGGCGCGTTTATCGCCTTCGTCCTTGAGCCGTGCATGGTAGATCGAGATGTGCTTGCGACCGCGCACCTTCAGGCTTCGGGCATCGCCCCCCAGGTTGATCGCGTACCCGCCGCCGCCCTGGGTCTTGCGACAGATCGAGCAGTAGCAGCGTTGATAAGGGTAGGGGTGGGCACAGGCCAGGCTGAACGACACGGCGCCGCAGTGGCAGGATCCTTCGAGCTGCATGGGAATCTCCTATTGGGGATTGTAATGACTCTGGACAGCCCTGACGGCCCGATGTTCTGAACAGTTGAACTCGTGACTGACATGCGGACGCCATCGCGAGCAAGCTCGCTCCCACAAGGGATTTGTGAACTTCCCAAGCCCAATGTGGGAGCGAGCTTGCTCGCGATGAACGATGACACGGTCTAACGACCGGGCACCCGCCACAAATACCACGCCGCCACCGTCCGATAAGGGCGCCAGGCCAGGCCGATCTCGACCATCTGCTTGCGGCTGGGTTGTTGCGTCAACCCCTTGAGCCGTCGATAACCCTCGCGCACCCCAAAGTCATCGGCCGGCAGGATGTCGGGTCGTTCCAGGCTGTAGATCAGCAGCATCTCCACGGTCCAGCGCCCGACGCCGCGCAGGCTGACCAAGCGCTCGATCAATGCTTCGTCTTCCATTGCCCGCGCCGTGGCAAAATCCGGCACCACCCCGTCCAGGGCCGCTTGGGCGATGCCCTGGATGGTCGCGATCTTGCTGGCGGAAAATCCACAACCGCGCAATTGAGCAACGTCTGTCGCCAGGATTTGCATGGGGGTGGGGAATGTCTGTGCCGGGAACAACGCCAGCAACCGGCCCAGAATCGCATCGCCTGCCTTGGCGTGCAGTTGCTGGTAGGCAATCGCCCGGACCAGGGCTTCATAGGGATCGCGGGCCGGCTTGGGTTGCAGCAGGCAAGGGCCGATCGCCACGACATGCCGTCGCCAGTCTTCGTCGAGGTTGGCCAGGAAAGCACTGGCGTCGTGATAGGGCACAGGCATCAGGTGTTCGTTCTCCGGGGCGCTCAAAACGCCAGGGGCAGTGAAACCTGCACCGCGGCTTTTTCCAGCCGCAACAGAAACGCCTTGCGCGGCTGGCCGCCACCATAACCGGTCAACGAGCCATCCGCACCGATCACCCGGTGGCAGGGAATGACGATGGCCAGGCGATTCTGCCCGTTGGCCAGGCCCACGGCGCGGCTGGCACCTGGGCTGCCCAGGGCCGTGGCGATGCCGCCGTAGCTGCGGGTTTCGCCGTAGGGGATTTTTTGCAACTCAGCCCAGACCCGCACGGCGAAGGCGCTGCCGGGCATGTGCAGCGGGACATTGAACGTCGTGAGCTTGCCGGCGAAATAGTCGGCCAGTTCGGTTTCGATCTGTTGCAGGTGAGCGTTGTGCCCCGGCGCGACCGTGTAGCCGTAGCGTTGCTGCAGCTCTTCCAGCTCCTTGGTCAGGGCCGGACGGTCGAGGAATTCCAGCAGCACCAGGCCCCGTCGTTCGGCCATGGCCAGCATCGGCCCCAGCGGCGTGGTCAGGCGGGTGAACAACAGGGGTTCACTGAGGGCGGCGCGGCCGGGTGTGATGCGGAAGGATTTGACGAAGGCATCCCGAAAACCGCTCAACGACTCATAACCGGAATCGAACGCAGCATTGTCGATGGAAGTGCCGTCCTTGATACCGCCCAGGGCGATGCCCAGGCGGCGGGTGCGCAGGTAGGCGTGAAAGGTCATGCCGAAATGTTGCTTGAACCAGCGCCGCAGTTTCAGCGGTTCGATACCTTGTTCCAGCAGCAGGGCGTCGGTCCAGCGCAGGTCGGGCTCGGCGTCCACCGCTTTGAGCAGGGCCTGCATCCAGTCCGGCGCGATGGCGGCGGCATCCAGCGGCTTGCAGCGCAGGCAGGCGCGGTAGCCGGCCGACATGGCTTCGTCGGCATGGGCGAAGAACTCCACGTTCTCCGGCTTCGGCTTGCGCGCGGTGCAACTGGGACGGCAGAAGATGCCGGTGGTCTTGACCGCAGTGAAGAACACCCCCTCATAGGCGGTGTCTCGTTCGAGCATGGCGCGGACCATCTCGGCGTGGGGCGGAAGCAGCGAGTCTTGTAGGTTCATGGGGCAAAGCATAGAACCGCGCCCGGGACGACTCCACCGGAAAATCGACAGTGAATTTTCCCGCAGTTGGTCGGATGCTCATGAACAAAATTTGAACCTTTGAGTCTTAAAGGTTCAACCGCTGTTTTTGTCTTTCGGAGACATCATGACCAAACATAAGAAAACCCTGATTGCCGTTGCTGTCTGTGCCCTGGCGTTCGGTGCTTCGGCCTTGCTGCCTGCCGACCTGTCGCCTATCGGTTCCAGCTACGCCGCCGGCGGTGGCAATGGGGGTGGTGGCGGTAACGGTGGAGGAAACGGCGGCGGTAATGGTGGTGGCCACGGTGGTGGTGTCGGCGGTGGCCAGGGCAGTGGCAAATCCAGCGATTCCAGCGGTCTTGGCAAGGGATTGGCCAGCGACCATGCCGGCACCCGCACCCGCGATCATGGCCTCAGCGGCAAGCATACCGGTACCACCCGCACCGACCGAACCAGCAAGGCTTCGCTCACGTCGGGCATCGCCAAAGACCGCGATACTCGCGGCTTGACCAAGGCTTCCGCGATTTCCACGGCGACTCCGGGTACCCACAACACCAAGGGCCTGACCAACGCGACCAGTTCTTCGATCAAGAACGACCGCTGATTGGGCAAAAAAGCCGCGATGCCTGATCCAGGCATCGCGGCTTTTTTGTGGGCACAGGCTTTGTTTCGGGGGATGAGCTCACCGTGGATCCCCTCATGAGGCAGTTTTCTTCAATACCGGCAGCAGCGGGCGATTTACCTTGATCGCCACCTCACAGATATGAAGAAGGTTTGCGATGAGTCTGATTCTTTCCATGGCGGCGTTTGCCTTGGTCGCCTCCATTACGCCGGGGCCGGTCAACATTGTGGCCCTCAGTTCCGGGGCCCGGTACGGGTTTCGAGCGACCTTGCGCCACGTGGCCGGCGCGACCCTGGGTTTTGTCTTGTTATTGGTGTTGATGGGGCTCGGGTTGCATGAAGTGCTGCAACGCTGGCCTGGGCTCACACGGGTGGTGCAACTGGGCGGCGTGGCGTTTCTGTTGTTCATGGCCTGGAAATTGGCGATGGACAACGGGCACCTGGGCGCCAAGGACGAGGACCGGGCCCCGTCGATGTTCTACGGCGCGCTGATGCAATGGCTCAATCCCAAGGCCTGGCTGGCTTGCGTCGCAGGGATGGGCGCGTTCGTGGCCGATGGCGAGGCACGGCTGGTGTGGCAGTTCGCGGCAGTCTACCTGGTGATCTGTTATGTCTCGGTGGGCTGCTGGGCCTATGCCGGCAGCTTTCTGCGTAATTGGCTGGGGAATCCGGCGACCCTGCGCCTGTTCAACCGGGCGATGGCGGTGTTGTTGGTGGCCAGTGCGGTGTATTTGGTGGTGCCTTGAGTCGGGCCCACAGAAGTGTGTTTAGGCCAGCGCGTCGCCTCAACCGCGATACTGGCCCGGAGTAGCCGCCAGGTGTTGCTTGAAGGCCCGCTGGAAATGCGCCTGGTCGGCAAACCCGCTGTCCAGCGCCACGTCGGCGATCAGCTTGCCCTCGCGTAACTGGCGGCGGGCGAACTGGATTCGGCGGTTGACCAGAAAGGCATGGGGCGTCATCCCGTAATGACGCTTGAAGGCGCGGCTCAGGTAAGACGGCGAGAGTTGCGCCGCGGTGCAGATGTCTTCGAGCTTCAACGCTTCGCTGCAATGGTCGTGGATGAACTGCGCCGCGCGTATCAAACCCGGGTGGCTGCCCCGGTCCGGACGGCCGGCAGGGTTGAGCCGTTGTTGCAGGTCAGTGAAAAACGCCTCGGCGGCGGTGCGCTTGCGGTCGGTGCCGAGCCGCTCATCCACCAGTTGCTCATACAACCCTTGCAACGCGGCAAACAGCTTGACATCACGGCTGTGGGTCGTGGAAAAGCTCTGGAAATCCAGGGTTTGATCGAAACCGATACGACGTTGCAAATCCCTGAGCCACTGGGTATCGACGTACAGCATGACATACGACCACGGCTCATCGTCGATCGGGTTGCACGCATGGACATCGCCGGGGTTCATCAGCACCACCGTGCCGCTCTGCACTTGGAAATTCGACCGCTCATGAATATAGGTGCTGCGCCCGGCGGTGATCGCTCCGATGGAAAAATGGTCGTGGGAGTGGCGTGAGTAGCAGACCTTGCGCCCATCGGCGATGGCCCGGGCTTCGATGAAGGGCAGGGCCGCGTCGCGCCAGAAGCGTGGGGCGGCGTCATGGGTGGCGTGCTTCATCGGTCAGCGTCCTCGTCTTGAACCTGTGAAGCAGTGTATTAGCCCTGGCCAGCAAATGCCCGATTGATTTGGCCGTTCGGTTTGAACGGCAGTGGTCCTGAACTAGACTTCATGAAGTCTCGCCCATGGAGTTCCCGATGCTTGCGCCAGGTAAACCGGACAACGAAGCGGTTCGCCTCAAGAATCTGCATTCGCTCAAGCTGCTCGATACCCCGCCTGAAGAGCGGTTTGACCGCCTGACCCGCCTTGCCCGGCGTCTGTTTGACGTGCCCATCGCCCTGGTGTCCCTGGTGGACGCCAACCGGCAGTGGTTCAAGTCCAATGCCGGCCTGGATGCCAGCGAAACCCCGCGGGAAGTTTCCTTTTGTGGGCATGCGATTTTGCAGGATCAGATCCTTGAAATCTGCGACGCGGAGCAGGACGAGCGGTTTCACGATAATCCGTTGGTCACGGACAAGCCTGGCATTCGCTTCTACGCCGGGCATCCGCTGGGGTTGGAGGATGGCAGCAAGCTTGGCACGCTGTGCCTGCTCGACACCAAGCCGCGCCAGCTCAATGACGAAGAGCGCGAACTGCTGCGCGACTTGGCGCGTATGGCCGAGCAGGAAATGGTTGCGGTGCAGATGGCGAGCATGGACGAGTTGACGCTGCTGTCCAATCGGCGCGGCTTCAGGACGTTGGCCCAGCATGGGTTGAATGTGTGTGATCGCTTGTCACGACCGGCGACGCTGCTGTTCTTCGACCTCAACGACTTCAAGCCGATCAACGATCGCTATGGGCATGCCGAGGGTGACAGCGCGCTGAAAACCTTCGCTGATGTGCTGCGTATCGCCTTTCGCGAAAGTGATGTGATCGGTCGCCTGGGCGGCGATGAGTTCGTGGCGCTGCTCACCGGCTCTTCCTATGTCGAGACCTCGGCGATCATGGCGCGCCTCAAGGAAATCCTCGATGAGCGCAATGCGATGTTGCAGCGTGGCTATGACATTCGTTTCAGCGTGGGCCAGATCGAATACGACCCCCGGCGGCATTCGTCAATCGACAACCTGTTGGCCGACGCGGATGCGGCCATGTATGCCCAGAAACAAGCGCTTCGCAATTAGCGCAAGCCAACCGCCGATCCAATGTGGGAGCGAGCTTGCTCGCGATGACGGCGGTACATCCAACAGCAATGCCAGCAGACCCACCGCCATCGCGAGCAAGCTCGCTCCCACAGGGAATGTGTGGCGGGCGCGACCTTTTATGAACAGCCGGAACCCATGTGGGAGCGAGCTTGCTCGCGAAGGCGGTGGTAAATCCAACATCAATGCCAGCTGATCCACCGCCATCGCGAGCAGGCTCGCTCCCACAGGGGATGTGTGGTGGGCATAAAAAACGCCGCTTGGCCTTTCCAGGGCAAGCGGCGTTTTTGCTGTAGCGTGAAGATTACTCTTCGAGGTTACCCATGGCGGTGGTGTTGAAGCCGCCGTCCACGTACATGATTTCACCGCTGATGCCCGACGCCAGGTCGGAGCACAGGAAGGCGCCGGCATTGCCGACTTCTTCGATGGTGACGTTGCGACGCAGCGGGGTTTGCGCTTCGTTGGCGGCCAGCATCTTGCGGAAGTTCTTGATGCCGGAAGCGGCGAGGGTGCGGATCGGGCCGGCCGATACGCAGTTGACGCGGGTACCGTCCGGGCCCAGGGAACCGGCCAGGTAACGTACGCCGGCTTCCAGGGAGGCCTTGGCCATGCCCATGACGTTGTAGTTCGGCATGGTGCGCTCGGCGCCCAGGTACGACAGGGTCAGCAGGCTGCCGTTGCGGCCTTTCATCATTTCGCGACCGGCCTTGGCCAGGGCCACGAAGCTGTAGGCGCTGATGTCGTGGGCAATGCGGAAACCTTCGCGGGTGGTGGCTTCGGTGAAGTCGCCGTCCAACTGGTCGCCCGGGGCGAAGCCCACGGAGTGCACGATGCAGTCCAGGCCGTCCCACTTCTTGCTCAGCGCTTCGAAGACCTTGGCGATTTCTTCGTCGCTGGCCACGTCGCACGGGAAGCACAGCTCAGGGCTCGAGCCCCAGCCTTGCGCGAACTCTTCGACACGACCCTTGAGTTTGTCGTTCTGATAAGTGAAGGCAAGCTCAGCGCCCTCGCGATGCATGGCGGCGGCGATGCCGGATGCGATGGACAGCTTGCTGGCGACACCGACGATCAGTACGCGCTTACCGGCGAGAAAACCCATGTGTTGCTCCTCTTTTCAGGTTATTCGGCAGTTGTTGGGGCCAGGAAGGCGGCCTCCAGCAACTGCTGTGTATAGGGGTGCTGCGGCGCGGCGAATATGCTGCGGGCATCACCTTGTTCGACCACTTGGCCATGCTTGACCACCATCAATTGGTGGCTCAGCGCTTTGACGACAGCCAGGTCATGGCTGATAAACAGGTACGTCAGGTTGTACTTGGTTTGCAACGACCGCAACAGCTCCACCACCTGGCGTTGCACGGTACGGTCCAGGGCCGACGTTGGTTCATCCAGCAGAATCAACGCCGGCTTGAGCACCAGGGCCCGGGCAATGGCGATACGCTGCCGTTGCCCTCCGGAAAATTCATGGGGGTAGCGGTTCCGGGTTTCCGGATCCAGGCCTACCTCCTTCAATGCCGCGATTATCGCCTGTTCCTGTTCAGCCGCGGTGCCGATCTTGTGGATCCGCAGGCCTTCGCCGACGATCTGGCTGACACACATCCGTGGGCTCAGGCTGCCGAACGGGTCCTGAAACACCACTTGCATCTCCCGGCGCAGTGGCCGGACCTGTTGCTGCGTCAGGCTGTCCAGCGACTTGCCTTCGAAGCGGATCCCGCCCTGGCTGCCGATCAACCGCAGGATTGCCAGCCCCAGGGTGGATTTGCCGGAACCGCTTTCGCCGACGATACCCAGGGTCTGGCCCTGGGGCAGGCTGAAGCGGATGCCGTCCACGGCCTTGATGTAGTCCACCGTGCGTTTGAACAGGCCTTTCTTGATCGGGAACCAGACTTTCAGGTCCTCGACCTGCAACAGCGGCGGGCCGACGACGTTGGTCGCCGGGGTGCCGCTGGGCTCGGCGGCCAGCAGTTCCCGAGTGTACGGATGCTGCGGCGCGCGGAACAACTCTTCGCACGATGCCTGTTCGACGATGCAACCGCGCTGCATGACACATACGCGATGCGCAATTCTTCGCACCAGGTTCAAATCGTGGCTGATCAGCAGCAACGACATACCCAATCGCGCCTGCAACTCCTTGAGCAATTGCAGGATTTTCAGCTGGACGGTGACGTCCAGGGCGGTGGTCGGCTCGTCGGCGATCAGCAGTTCCGGCTCGTTGGCCAGGGCCATGGCGATCATCACTCGCTGGCGCTGGCCGCCGGACAACTCGTGGGGCAGAGCCTTGAGGCGCTTGTGGGGCTCGGGAATGCCGACCAGCTCCAGCAACTCCAGGGTCCGGCGGGTCGCGACCTTGCCGGTCAGGCCCTTGTGGATGCCAAGCACTTCATTGATCTGTTTTTCAATGCAGTGCAGCGGGTTGAGGGAGGTCATCGGCTCCTGGAAAATCATCGCGATCCGGTTGCCACGGATATGGCGGATGGTCTTTTCCTTCAATCCCAGCAAATCCTGGCCGGCGTACTGGATGGTCCCGGTGGGGTGATGGGCCAGCGGGTAGGGCAGCAAGCGCAGGATCGAGTGGGCGGTGACCGACTTGCCCGAGCCGCTTTCACCCACCAGGGCCAGGGTTTCGCCGCGCTTGATGTCGAAGCTGACGCCCTCGACCACGCGCTGACGGCGTTCACCGACGATGAACTCCACCGCCAGGTCGCGCACTTCGATCAGATTGTCCTGGTTCATATCACTTCCTCGGATCGAAGGCATCGCGAGCGGACTCGCCGATGAACACCAACAGGCTCAGCATCACGGCCAGCACGGCGAACGCACTGATGCCCAGCCAGGGTGCCTGGAGGTTGGATTTGCCCTGGGCCACCAACTCGCCCAGGGACGGCGCGCCCGGCGGCAGGCCAAAGCCGAGGAAATCCAGGGCGGTGAGGGTGCCGATGGCGCCGGTGAGGATGAACGGCATGAAGGTCATGGTCGAGACCATGGCGTTGGGCAGGATGTGCCGGAACATGATCGCGCCGTTCTGCATACCCAGCGCCCGCGCGGCGCGCACGTATTCGAGGTTGCGCCCGCGCAGGAACTCGGCGCGGACCACGTCCACCAGGCTCATCCAGGAAAACAGCAGCATGATGCCCAGCAGCCACCAGAAGTTCGGCTGTACGAAGCTGGCGAGGATGATCAGCAGGTACAGCACCGGCAGCCCGGACCAGATTTCCAGGAAGCGTTGGCCGGCCAGGTCGACCCAGCCGCCATAGAAGCCCTGCAAGGCGCCGGCGATCACGCCGATGATCGAGCTGAGCAGGGTCAGGGTCAGGGCGAACAGCACTGAGATACGGAAGCCGTAGATCACCCGGGCCAGGACATCGCGGCCCTGGTCATCGGTGCCCAGCCAATTCACGGAAGAGGGCGGTGCCGGGGCCGGGACCTTCAGGTCGTAGTTGATGCTCTGGTAGCTGAACGGAATCGGTGCCCACAGCACCCAGGCGTCCTTGGCCGCCAGCAATTCACGGATGTACGGGCTCTTGTAGTTGGCTTCCAGCGGGAATTCGCCGCCGAACGTGGTTTCCGGGTAGCGCTTGAGGGCCGGGAAGTACCAGCCGTTGTCGTAATGCACCACCAGCGGCTTGTCGTTGGCGATCAACTCGGCACCCAGGCTCAGCCCGAACAGGATCAGGAACAGCCACAGCGACCACCAGCCACGCTTGTTGGCCTTGAACAGTTCGAAACGACGGCGATTGAGAGGGGACAGGTTCATCTCAATGCTCCCGGCTTTCGAAGTCGATGCGCGGATCGACAAAGGTGTAGGTCAGATCGCCGATCAGTTTCACCACCAGCCCCAGCAAGGTGAAGATGAACAGGGTGCCAAACACCACCGGATAATCGCGGTTGATGGCCGCTTCGAAACTCA
This sequence comes from Pseudomonas sp. NFACC56-3, assembly GCF_900100025.1. NCBI lineage: Bacteria > Pseudomonadati > Pseudomonadota > Gammaproteobacteria > Pseudomonadales > Pseudomonadaceae > Pseudomonas > Pseudomonas sp. NFACC56-3. The sequence goes on from NZ_FMTK01000005.1 coordinate 135,478, forward strand.
TCAGGCCCAGGCCGTCGAGGGAAAAGATCACTTCCACCAGCAAGGAACCGGTGAAGAAGATCCCGATGAACGCCGAAGGGAAGCCGGCGATCACCAGCAGCATGGCGTTGCGGAAGACATGGCCGTAGAGGACCCGATGGCGGGTCAGGCCCTTGGCCTTGGCGGTGACCACGTATTGCTTGTTGATTTCGTCGAGGAAGCTGTTCTTGGTCAGCAGGGTCATGGTGGCGAAGTTGCCGATCACCAGGGCGGTTACGGGCAAGGCCAGGTGCCAGAAGTAATCGAGGATCTTGCCGCCCATGCTCAATTCGTCGAAGTTGTTGGAGGTCAACCCGCGCAACGGGAACCAGTCGAAATAACTGCCGCCGGCAAACACCACGATCAGCAGGATGGCGAACAGGAACGACGGGATCGCGTAGCCGACGATGATGGCCGAACTGGTCCACACATCGAAATGGCTGCCATGCCGCGTGGCCTTGGCGATCCCCAGCGGGATCGACACCAGGTACATGATCAGTGTGCTCCACAGCCCGAGGGAGATGGACACCGGCATCTTTTCCTTGATCAGGTCGATGACCTTGGCATCGCGGAAGAAACTGTCGCCGAAGTCCAGGTGGGCATAGTTCTTGATCATGATCCACAGGCGTTCGGGGGCCGACTTGTCGAAGCCGTACATGCGTTCGATTTCCTTGACCAGCCCTGGGTCCAGGCCCTGGGCCCCGCGGTAGGAGGAGCCGGCCACCGACACTTCGGCACCGCCGCCGGCAATGCGGCTGGTGGCGCCCTCGAAACCCTCGAGCTTGGCGATCATCTGTTCCACCGGCCCGCCGGGGGCGGCCTGGATGATGACGAAGTTGATCAGCAGAATGCCGAACAGGGTCGGGATGATCAGCAGCAGTCGCCGAAAAATGTAAGCCAGCATCTTGTTACTCCACGCTCGCAGGGACGGCGATTTGCTGCTCGATGACCTGCTTTTCTACTTCATCGGCCGGCTTGACCTCCGGCTTGACCCACCAGGTGGTGGTGCCGATGTCATAGGTTGGGGTTATTTTCGGATGACCGATGTGGTTCCAGTAGGCCACGCGCCAGGTCTTGATGTGCCAGTTGGGAATCACGTAGTAGCCCCATTGCAAGACCCGGTCCAATGCCCGGGCGTGAGCCACCAGGCTCTTGCGCGAGTCGGCATTGATCAGTTGCTCTACCAGTTGGTCCACGGCCGGGTCCTTCAGGCCCATGGTGTTGCGGCTGCCGGGCTTGTCGGCGGCGGCGGACATCCAGAACTCACGCTGTTCGTTACCCGGCGAGCTGGATTGCGGGAAGCTGCCCACCACCAGGTCGAAGTCCCGGGAACGCACGCGGTTGATGTACTGGGACACGTCCACCCGGCGGATCACCAGGTCGATGCCCAGGTCGCTCAGGTTGCGCTTGAAGGGCAGCAGTATCCGCTCGAACTCGGTCTGGGCCAGCAGGAACTCCAGCACCACCGGTTTGCCTTGGGCGTCGACCATCTTGTCGTCGACGATGCGCCAGCCGGCTTCTTGCAGCAATTGGTAGGCCTTGCGCTGCTGGTCGCGGATCATGCCGCTGCCGTCGCACATCGAAGGCTGGAAGGCTTCGCTGAAGACCTGCTCGGGGATTTTGCCGCGCAGGGGCTCGAGAATCTTCAGTTCGTCTTCGCCGGGCAGGCCGGTGGCGGCCATTTCCGAATTCTCGAAATAGCTGCGGGTGCGGGCGTAGGCGCCGTTGAACAGTTGCTTGTTGGTCCACTCGAAATCCAGCAGCAGGCTCAAGGCCTTGCGTACCCGCACATCCTGGAAGACCGGCCGGCGCAGGTTGTAGACAAAGCCCTGCATGCCGGTGGGGTTGCCGTTGGGGATCTGTTCCTTGATCAGCCGGCCTTCGGTCACGGCCGGGATGTTGTAGGCGTTGGCCCAGTTCTTGGCGGTCATTTCCAGCCAGTAATCGAACTGCCCGGCTTTCAATGCCTCGACCGCGACGGTGTTGTCGCGGTAGTAGTCGGTGACCAGCACGTCGAAGTTGTAGAACCCGCGATTGACCGGCAGGTCCTTGCCCCAGTAGTCCTTCACTCGCTCATAGCGGATCGAGCGGCCGGCCTTCACTTCGACGACCTTGTAGGGGCCGCTGCCCAGGGGAATCTCCAGGTTGCCCTTGTTGAAGTCGCGCTCGGCCCACCAGTGCTTCGGCAATACCGGCAATTGGCCGAGGATCAGCGGCAGCTCGCGATTTTGGGTGTGCTTGAACTTGAACAGGACCTTGAGCGGGTCTTCGGCGATGACTTCGGCGACGTCGTTGTAGTAGCCGCGGAACATCGGTGCGCCGTCCTTGGTCAGGGTCTGGAAGCTGAAGACCACGTCTTCCGCCCGTACCGGATGGCCATCGTTGAAACGGGCTTCGGGGCGCAGGTAGAAGCGCACCCAGGCATTGTCCGGGGCTTTCTCGATTTTTTCGGCGATCAGGCCATATTCGGTGAAGGGTTCGTCCAGGCCCTGCTTGGCCAAGGTGTCGTAGATCAGGCCGATGTCATCGGCTGGCACGCCTTTACTGATGAACGGGTTGAGGCTGTCGAATCCCCCAAAGCCGCCCTGGCGGAAGATGCCGCCCTTGGGCGCGTCCGGGTTGACGTAGTCGAAGTGCTGGAAGTTGGCCGGGTATTTCGGCGGTTCGTTGTACAAGGTCACGGCATGCTGCGGCGCGGCGCAGGCCAGCCCGGCGAATAACAGGCTGCTGGCCTGCAGGAGCAGGGCACGTAAAGGCTTCATTGATCTTTCTCCGAAGATTTCAGCCACCAGGCGCTCAGGCCCAGGGTATAGGGCGGCGTGGTGACGAAGGCGAACCGGTTGCGGTACGCCAGGCGATGATAGTTGAGATACCAGTTGGGGATGCAGTAATGCTGCCACAGCAGTACGCGATCCAGGGCCTTGCCGGCGGCGACCTGTTCATCGCGGGTCTGGGCGGCGAGCAGTTTTTCCAGCAGATGGTCGACCACCGGGTTGGCGATCCCGGCGTAGTTCTTGCTGCCCTTGACCCCGACCTGGCTGGAGTGAAAGTACTGCCATTGCTCGAGGCCCGGGCTGAGGGTCTGGTTCAAGGTCAGCAGGATCATGTCGAAGTCGAACTGGTCCAGGCGCTGTTTGTATTGGGCGCGGTCCACCGTGCGCAGCCGAGCTTGAACACCGATGCTGGCAAGGTTTTCGACGTAGGGTTGCAGGATACGCTCCAGATTCGGGTTCACCAGCAGGATTTCGAAGCTCAGGGGGTGGTGGTCGGCGTTCAGCAGGCGTTGGCCGTTGAGATTCCAGCCGGCTTCCTTCAAGAGTCCCAATGCCTTGCGCAGGGTTTCCCGGGGAATGCCGCGCCCGTCGGTCTTGGGCAGGCTGAAGGGTTCGGTGAGCAGTTTGGGCGGCAATTGATCCCGGTACGGCTTGAGCAGCAGCCATTCATGACCCACCGGCAGGCCGGTGGCGGAGAATTCGCTGTTGGGGTAATAGCTGAGGGTGCGCTTGTAGGCGCCGCTGAACAGGGTGCGGTTGGTCCACTCGAAATCGAACATCAGCCCCAGGGCTTCGCGCACCTTGACGTCGGCGAATGTGCCGCGCCGGGTGTTCATGAACAGGCCCTGGGTCTGGGTCGGGATCTGGTGGGGGATCTGGGCCTTGATCACATCGCCCCGGTTGACTGCCGGAAAGTCGTAGCCGTTGGCCCAGTTCTTGGCCTGATGTTCGATGTAGATGTCGAACTCGCCGGCCTTGAAGGCTTCGAAGGCGACTTCGCTGTCCCGGTAGAACTCCACCTCCATGCGGTCGTAGTTGTACTTGCCGCGATTGACCGGCAGGTCCTTGCCCCAGTAGTCCTTGACCCGTTCGAACACCAGTTGGCGGCCTGGCTGCACTTTGGTGATGCGATACGGCCCGCTGCCCAGGGGCGGTTCGAAGGTCGTCGCCTTGAAGTCGCGGCCTTTCCAGTAATGCTGGGGCAACACCGGCAGCTCACCCAGGCGCAGGATCAGCAAGGGATTGCCCGCGCGCTTGAAGACAAAGCGGATTTTCAGCGGGTTGAGAATGTCGACCCGCAGCACTTCCTGCAGGTTGGTGCGGTATTGCGGATGGCCATCCTTGAGCAGGGTCCTGTAGGAGAACGCCACGTCATAGGCGGTGATGGGCACGCCATCGTGGAAGCGCGCTTCGGGGCGCAGGTTGAAGACTACCCAGCTGCGATCTTCGCTGTACTCCACCGACTGGGCGATCAGGCCATAGCTCGACGTCGGTTCATCGCCGGACGGTGCGTACTGGCCAGTGCCGACCATCAGCGGTTCGTTCAGCTCATTGATGCCGTATTGCAGGAAATTGGGCGTGGAAACCGGGCTGCTGCCCTTGAACGTGTAGGGATTGAGCGTATCGAAGGTGCCGAATGCCATGACCCGCAAGACTCCGCCCTTGGGCGCTTGCGGGTTGACCCAGTCGAAGTGGGTGAATCTGGCCGGGTACTTGAGCGTGCCGAACTGCGCATAGCCATGGCTTTCGCTGATGGTTGCGCTGGCGGGAGAGCTCAAGGCCAGGCTGATCAGGAGCAGAAGGAGGGGACGTATCAAGTCGGAGATCCGATCCAGGCGGCTTGGGCTTTTATGGCCTGTACAGTAACAGCTTGTATCGGCAGGAAAAAGGCGGGGGCTCAAAGCTTCAGGGTTTGCTTGAACCGTGGCGAGGGAGCTTGCTCCCGCTGGGTTGCGAAGCGACCCCGAATCTGGCACCTCGGTGCAACAGGTGGATTGAGTCGCTGCTTTTGGGGCTGCTGCGCAGCCCAGCGGGAGCAAGCTCCCTCGCCACAGAGAGTCCCTCGGTCAGTGCGGGGAGTACACCGTCAGCATCTGCCCAGGCTTGAGTGCCTTGCCCATCCGTGGATTCCAGCGCTTGAGGTGCTGCATTTCCACGTTGAAGCGCTTAGCGACGACGTACAGCGAATCGCCCTGCTTGACCTTGTATTGGGTCTGTTTCTTCTGGTTCTTGCTGTTGGCGGCTATCACGGTGCTGATGCGCTTGCCGGTGGCCTTGCTGGCCTTGGCGTCCTGCATCACCAGGGTCTGGCCGACCTTGAGTTTATTGCCGCTGAGTTTGTTCCAGCGCTGCAGGTCCTTGGTCTGGACGTTGTTGGCCTTGGCGATCTGGGCCAGGTTTTCACCGCGCTTGACGCGATAGGTGCGCCTGGCACCTTCCACTTCGCTGTCGTCGGCTGATTCGAAAACCGGCTTGAGTGCGCGCTGGCTGATCAGCTCTTCCGGACGCATGGTCGACAGGCTGGCGGTCAGCAACTGGGCCTTGGAGGTGGGGACCAGTAAATGCTGGGGGCCATCGATGGTGGTGCGTTGCTTGAAGGCCGGATTGAGCTGGAACAGCTCGTCTTCGTCGATATTGGCTACCGCCGCGACCTTGGACAGGTCCATGCGCTGGTTGATCTCGACGACCTGGAAATAGGGTTCGTTGGCGATCGGGTTGAGGTTCACGCCATAGGCGTCGGGCGCGAGCACCACCTGGGACAGCGCCAGCAACTTCGGCACATAGGCCTGGGTCTCGCTGGGCAGCGGCAGGTTCCAGTAGTCGGTGGGCAGGCCAAGCTTCTCGTTGCGCTCGATGGCGCGGCTGACGGTGCCCTCACCGGCGTTGTAGGCCGCCAGTGCCAGCAACCAGTCGCCGTTGAACATGTCATGCAGGCGCGTCAGGTAGTCCATGGCGGCCGTGGTGGAGGCGGTGATGTCGCGTCGTCCGTCATAGAAACGGGTCTGGCGCAGGTTGAAGTAACGCCCCGTGGACGGGATGAACTGCCACAGCCCCACCGCGTTGGCCCGGGAATAGGCCATGGGGTTGTAGGCGCTCTCGATCACCGGCAGCAGCGCCAGTTCCAGCGGCATGTTGCGTTCTTCAAGGCGTTCGACGATGTAATGGATGTACAGGCTGCCACGCTCACCGGCGTTTTCCAGGAAGGAAGGGTTGCTGGCGAACCACAGGCGCTGTTGCTCGATACGCGGGTTGACGCCGGCCGTTTCCTGCAGCTGGAAGCCCTGGCGCATGCGTTCCCAGATGTCCTGGGGCACTTGGGGGCTGGGTTTCTCGGTGAGCCATACCGGCTTCTGTTTGGCGCGAGCGGCGATATTCGGGGTGTGCGCCGCGTCGGTCTGCGGCAGCTGGCTCGTGCTCTGGCAGCCCGCCAGGGTGGCGGACACAGCCACCGCAATGGCTTGAGCCAAGCGGGTCAATGTGTCTGACTGGACGGACCTGCGTATGGATGACGACATTGGCTGGAAGTAAGTTCCGGGCAAAAATGTCGGCCGATTCTAGGAAGCGCACCCCAACAGGTCAACCTTTCAGAATTTTTGTATCAATCGATAGCTGCCTTAGAACTTATCTTTCCAAGCCCTCAAGGCCGCAAAAACCTCACTCGGCGTCTGGTTTCGCTGGCCGTTCCGTTCGTCTGCTTTTTGTTTAACGGATGTTTCAGTCGTGCGCAGGAACGGGTTGGTGAGTTTTTCCAGGGCCAGGGTCGAGGGCAGCGTCATGATGCCTTCGTTGCGTTGGCGGGCGACTTTTTCCAGGCGGGCGGCGATGTCCGGGTTGCCCGGTTCCACGGCGGCAGCGAACTTCAGGTTGCTGAGGGTGTATTCATGGGTGCAGTAGACCAGAGTGTCTTCAGGCAAGGCGGCGAGGCGACCCAGGGAATGGTGCATCTGCGCGGGCGTGCCTTCGAAAAGCCGGCCGCAACCGGCGGCAAACAGGGTGTCGCCACAAAAGAGCAGGCCATGGTGGTAATAGGCGATGTGCCCCAGCGTATGGCCAGGCACTGCGTAGACATCGAAGTCCCAGCCGAGCACGCTGACCCGGTCATTGTCATGCAGGGCCTGGTCCCGCGCCGGGATGTTTTCGCTGGCCGGGCCGTAGACGGTGGCGTTCGTCGCATTCTTCAACGCCTGGACGCCGCCGACATGATCATGGTGATGATGGGTGATCAGGATGTCGCTCAGGACCCAGCCCGGATGGGCGTCGAGCCAGGCCTGTACTGGCGCGGCATCACCCGGGTCGACCACGGCGCAGCGCTGGGTGGAGTGATCCTGTAACAACCAGATGTAGTTATCGGTGAACGCGGGCAGGGCACTGATCTGTATCATCGCGGAATTCGCCAAGCGGAAAACAAAGGCGCATCTTAGAACTTCCTGACGCGTTGGAGAATGCAATGACCGATGAAGCGTTCGCTCAGGCTGATCCTGACTGGCTGGCGTTGATCAGCGCCGCCCGTGAATGGCTGTCCGGCCCTGTCGGGCAATTTTTGCTGGAAGAGGAACGGCGCATGCTCGAAGACGAGTTGGGCCGGTTCTTTGGCGGCTATCTGGTGCACTACGGGCCTTCGGCGCAAACGCCGCCGTCGGCACCGCAGGTCCAGCGTAACGTACGCCTGGGGGCGCCGTTGCCCGGGGTGGAAATCGTCTGCGAGGAGCAGGCCTGGCCGCTGAGCGAACATGCCGCCGACGTGGTGGTCATGCAGCACGGCCTGGATTTCTGCCTCTCGCCCCACGGTTTGCTGCGTGAAGCCGCCAGCAGCGTGCGCCCCGGCGGGCATCTGTTGATCATCGGTATCAATCCCTGGAGCGCCTGGGGGTTGCGTCATGTGTTTGCCCACGACGCCTTGCGCCAGGCCCGCTGCATCTCGGCGTCGAGGGTCGGCGACTGGCTCAACCTGCTGGGCTTCGCGCTGGAGAAACGCCGCTTCGGGTGCTATCGTCCGCCGCTTGCGTCACCCAAGTGGCAGGCTCGCCTGGCCGGCTGGGAGCGCAAGGCCGGCGACTGGCAGCTGTCCGGCGGCGGTTTCTACCTGCTGGTGGCGCGCAAGATCGCGGTCGGGCTGCGCCCGGTGCGTCAGGCGCGACGCGAGCCGATGGGCAAGCTGATTCCCTTGCCGATGGCCAAGGTCAATCGTCGTCACATCGAGCCATAACCCTTTTGAGCAGGCCTGGCCGGCCTTTTGACTACAGGCATCAGTCGCCTGGTCGGCTGGCCTTTGCATTTTTTCTGGATAGATTGGCATGAGCGATAGCGTAGAACTCTTCACTGATGGCGCCTGCAAGGGCAACCCCGGCCCGGGCGGTTGGGGCGCGTTGCTGGTGTGCAAGGGCGTGGAGAAGGAACTCTGGGGCGGCGAAGCCAATACCACCAACAATCGCATGGAGCTGATGGGCGCCATCCGAGGCCTGGAAGAGCTCAAGCGGCCTTGCGATGTACTGCTGGTGACCGACTCGCAATACGTGATGAAAGGCATCAACGAGTGGATGGCCAACTGGAAGAAGCGCGGCTGGAAGACGGCGGCGAAGGAACCGGTGAAAAACGCCGACCTCTGGAAGCTGCTGGATGAGCAGGTCAACCGCCACAACGTCACCTGGAAATGGGTGCGCGGTCATATCGGCCACCACGGCAACGAGCGGGCCGACCAGTTGGCCAATCGAGGGGTGGATGAGGTGCGGGGCTACAAGCAGGCCTGACAGGGGCGTTGTCAGGATCGGTACAGGATGACACCTGTGGCGAGGGAGCTTGCTCCCGCTGGACTGCGAAGCAGGCCCCTGAGGCGGTCGCTACGCAACCGAGCGGGAGCAAGCTCCCTCGCCACAAGAGCGCCAGGCCATAAAAAGCCTGGCTGACAGGACATTGCGGATGCACTGGCGTGAGCGTGTTAAGATCCGCCCTTTTGAAAGACTGCCCGCTGAGAGCTGAACACTGATGGCCAACAGATCTGTAGTACTGGATACCGAAACCACCGGCATGCCGGTGACCGATGGTCACCGGATTATTGAAATCGGTTGTGTCGAGCTGATCGGCCGGCGTCTGACCGGTCGCCATTTCCACGTTTACCTGCAACCGGACCGTGAAAGTGACGAGGGCGCTATCGGCGTCCACGGCATCACCAACGAATTCCTGGTGGGCAAGCCGCGGTTTGCCGAAGTGGCCGATGAGTTCTTCGAATTCATCCAGGGCGCGCAGTTGATCATCCACAACGCGGCGTTCGACGTGGGGTTCATCAACAACGAATTCGCCCTGATGGGGCAACACGAACGGGCCGACATCACCCAGCATTGCACCATCCTCGACACCCTGATGATGGCCCGGGAACGGCATCCGGGGCAGCGCAACAGTCTCGACGCCTTGTGCAAGCGCTACGGTGTCGACAACTCCGGTCGTGAACTGCACGGCGCCTTGCTCGACTCCGAGATTCTGGCCGACGTCTACCTGGCCATGACCGGCGGCCAGACCAGCCTGTCCCTGGCCGGCAACGCCTCGGACGGCAACGGTACCGGCGAAGGCTCCGGCAACCAGGCCACGGAAATTCGCCGTTTGCCCGCCGACCGCCAGCCTTCGCGGATCATTCGCGCCAGCGAAAACGACCTGGCCGAGCATGCCGCGCGTCTGGAAGCCATCGCCAAGTCCGCGGGTGCTCCGGCATTGTGGACACAGTTGGCCGAGGCACAGGCCGCCACGCACTGATGAAACCCCTCCTGTGGGAGCGAGCTTGCTCGCGATGACGGCGGCACATTCAGCATTGGTGCAGGCTGGACTACCGCCACCGCGAACGCGCTCGTTTTCGCAGGGGCACCCATTGTTCATTTCTCGCCACAATTGCCACGACCTTCTACCCTGAGGGCAGGCTACGGTACGGATCCCGCTTGATGTGTGATGATTTGAAAGACAAGGGCAATGGATGGCACCACACCGTTGGGTGCTTCAAGGAATGAGGACCTTCCCCAGTATGCAACCGGTCATGAATCCCAAGCACCCCGGACTGTCGGTGCGCATCGTCGATGATGGCTTTGCCGCCTACATCTGGGGCAGCGATTTCAGCTTTGAAGTCAGCGACTACGCGACGGCGCAGATCGGCCGTCCCGTCAGCCAATGGCCGGTGACGCCCATCGTTCCCTATCGCAAGTGCTATGGCATCGATCCCGAGGAGTTCAGCAGCTTCCGCGATGCCCCGGACAGCGAGATCTTCATGGCCTACCTCGATGACCAGCCCGTCGGGCACCTGGTGGTCAGTACCAACTGGAACGGCTATGCCCACATTGACGAGCTGGCGGTACACGCCCCGGCCCGTCGCCACGGGGTGGCCAAGGCGTTGCTCGATGTCGCCCAGTTCTGGAGCCGCAAGAAAAAACTGCCGGGCATCATGCTCGAGACCCAGAACAACAATCTGGGCGCCTGCCGGCTCTATGAGCGTTGCGGTTACGTACTGGGTGGCATCGATCACCTGCGCTATCGTGGCATTGACCGGCATACCGCCGAAGTCGCGCTGTTCTGGTACCGGCTGTTCGACGACCCACTGGGCATGTCGATCAGTGGTTCAGCAACGCCTCGGCTTGTTCCGTAACCCGTTCCAGCAGCGATTGAAGGGCGGGTGAAGAGGGGGCGCCGTTGAGGCTCAAGGCATAGAGGCCAATCGCGATGGCGGGCGATACCGGGCAGACGTCGAGGCCGCCGTCCTTGGCGCCCGAGGCGGTGAACGGGTCGACGATGGCCAGGCCTTCGCCGGCCTCGACCATGGCGCGCATCATCTGATGGGTCTGGACGCGGAGCTGGATCATGGGCGCCGGACGCAGCGCCGCCAGTTTATGCTCGAATGCGGGGCTCAGCGGGTCGTGGCCATCCAGGCCCACCAACGGCTGGCCCGCCAGGTCCTGAAGCGAAATATATTTTTGACGAGGTTGCAGCCAGCCGTGGGGCGCGAGCAATTGCAGTTTGCCCTGGGCGATCATCCGGCAATGGATATCGGGATGTTCCGGGTCGTGCAGGCTCAGGCCCAGGTCGCTTTCGCGCAACAGCAGGCTGTGGACGATGTCGCGGGTCGGTCGGCTGAGCAGGGTGCACGGCGCATCCGGATGGCGACGACGCAAGGCGGCGATGCTCTGGGGCAGCAACCGCTGGGCCAGCGGCGGTGTGCAGATAATGCGCAAGGGCGCTGCCTGATGGTGTTTCAGGCTGCTGGCCAGGCGCTGCACCGGTTCGAGGGTGTCGTATACCCGCGTGATACCGTCGCGCAATTCAAGGGTTTCCCGGGTGGCCTGCAAGCGACCGCGCACGCTGGCGAACAGCATGAAACCCAATTGGGCCTCGGCATCGCGCAGTATCGCCTCGACCTCCGCCACCGGCAGTTGCAGCCATTCGGCCGCCGTGCCGAGGTGGCCGGTCTGCAGCAGCGCCTGGATCACTTCGATGTGGCGTAAACGCATGCAAGAAGTCCATGTTCGGCGGGTGAGCCATTGATTGGCTGAATCCTAACCCAAGTCCGGGCATGACTTCTGCTCATAACCAACGGTTATGAAGCTATTTGCGTTTCAGTGGGCGTTTGAGTGGGCAGTGGCGTTTCCGGTTCGCGCGTCAATTCGATTTGGGATTGCACGAGAATAAATCTGCCGTCGTCGAGCTTGTTGACTCGATCCCCGATAGCCAATTTATAGGTAGTGACAGGCTCCTTGCCGTTTCCGTCGGGCGACGGGGTCGATTCCTGAAACTCATGCACCGAATAGACGCGACCTTCGGCGTCCCGCGCATGAAATTGTCCGACAAGTACTGCTGCCATTGCTTAGAACCTCTGGAAATAGATCACTCGATTTGCGGTTCTGTAGACCCTGGTCAAGCGCGGTAAGTTTTCCTACATGAAAAAAATAGTCCAGCCGGCCGGTTTTTGTCGCTCCACTGGTCCAATTGTCACCCCGATCATCTATAACTACAGGCTCCTTTGAGCCGACAGTCGAGAAGCCTCTCATGAGTAATGTCTACACAGTGGCCGTTTTGGTGGGCAGCCTGCGCAAGGCATCGATCAACCGCAAGGTCGCGCTGGCACTGGCTGACCTGGCGCCAGCCAACCTCAAACTGAATATCATCGAGATTGGCGAGTTACCGCTCTACAACGAAGACATCGATGTTTCCCCTCCGCCAGCCTACAGCACTTTCCGCCAGCAGGTAGGCGCGGCCGATGCCTTGTTGTTCGTCACGCCGGAGTACAACCGTTCGGTGCCGGCACCGTTGAAAAATGCCATCGATGTGGGGTCGCGCCCCTACGGCCAGAGTTGCCTGAGTGGCAAGCCGGGCGCGGTGATCAGCGCCTCGCCGGGTGCCATTGGCGGTTTCGGCGCCAATCATCATTTGCGCCAGTCCCTGGTGTTCCTTGACGTGCCCTGCATGCAGCAGCCGGAAGGCTACCTGAGTAACGCCGGGACGGCGTTCGACGAGGCGGGCAACCTGTCGGAGTCCGTCAGGCCATTCTTGCAAAAATTCATCGATGCCTATGGCAAGTGGGTCGAGCAACATAAAAAGGCTTGATGCTCGAGATTCCAGATAAACCCGTGGCGAGGGAGCTTGCTCCCGCTGGACTGCGCAGCAGGCCCCTTTGGGCGGTCGCTGCGCAACCGAGCGGGAGCAAGCTCCCTCGCCACAAAAGCGTTTTGCGCGACCCATCCAGAGCTTTACTGAGTATTCGAATATCCATATATTCGCCATTCGCTCATCCCAGGCTTGCCCACGCCATGCCCGATTCCCCCAACCCCGTCGATGTCTTCAAGGCCCTGGCCGATGACACCCGTACGCGCATTGCGTTGCTGGTGGCCCGTGAAGGCGAGTTGTGTGTCTGTGAGCTCACCGCCGCGCTGGGCCTGAGCCAGCCGAAGATTTCCCGGCACCTGGCGCAGTTGCGCAACGCTGGGCTGCTCAGCGACCGACGCCAGGGGCAGTGGGTTTATTACCGCCAGCACCCGCAGTTACCGGCCTGGGTCAGTACGATGCTGGAGCAGGCGTTGGCGGCCAGTACCGCCTGGCTGACAGCGGATGTGCAGCGCTTGAACGCCATGCCTGATCGTCCGGTGGCGCGTTGCTGCTGATTCCTTCTTTCCCATCCCTTTTTCAAGGCTGTTGCGCATGCTCATCGCGTCGTTGATTTTCCTGCTGACCATTACGTTGGTGATCTGGCAACCCAAGGGGTTGGGCGTTGGCTGGAGCGCGACGCTGGGCGCGGTACTGGCCTTGCTGAGCGGGGTGGTGCAGGTCAGTGACATCCCGCTGGTCTGGCAGATCATCTGGAACGCCACCGGGACGTTCGTCGCGCTGATCATCATCAGCCTGCTGCTGGACGAGGCGGGGTTCTTCGCCTGGGCGGCCTTGCATGTGGCTCGCTGGGGCCGGGGCAGTGGGCGCAAGCTGTTTGCCTTCATGGTGTTGCTGGGGGCGCTGGTGTCGGCGTTGTTTGCCAATGACGGGGCGGCGCTGATCCTCACGCCTATCGTGATTTCCATGTTGCTGGCCCTGCGGTTTTCCCCGGCGGCGACCCTGGCGTTCGTGATGGGCGCCGGTTTCATTGCCGACAGCGCGAGCCTGCCGCTGGTGGTGTCGAACCTGGTGAACATCGTCTCGGCGGACTTCTTCGGCATTGGTTTCAACCGCTACGCGGCGGTCATGGTGCCGGTGAACCTGGTGAGCGTGGCGGCCAGCCTGGCGATACTGCTGTGGTTCTTTCGCCGCGATATCCCACGTGACTATGACCCCGATCAACTGGACGATCCGGCGACGGCGATCCACGACAAGGCGACGTTCTATGCCGGCTGGGCGGTGCTGGTGATCCTGCTGCTGGGCTGCTTTGCCCTGGAGCCGCTGGGGATTCCCATCAGTGCGATCTCGGCGGTCTGTGCTGCGTTGCTGCTGGCGGTCGCGGCCCACGGCCACAAGATCTCCACCCGCAAGGCGATGAAGGAAGCGCCCTGGCAGATCGTGATCTTTTCCCTGGGCATGTACCTGGTGGTCTATGGCCTGCGCAACGCCGGGCTGACCGGTTACCTGGCCCATTGGCTCGACAGTTTCGCCGAATATGGCGTGTGGGGCGCGGCCATGGGCACCGGTGTGCTGACGGCGTTGCTCTCGTCGGCCATGAACAATTTGCCGACGGTGCTGATCGGCGCCTTGTCCATCGACGCCAGCCAGGCCACCGGGGTGGTGAAGGAGGCGATGATCTACGCCAACGTCATCGGCAGCGACCTGGGCCCGAAAATCACGCCGATTGGCAGCCTGGCGACGTTGCTGTGGCTGCATGTGCTGGCGCGCAAGAACATCCAGATCGGCTGGGGGTATTACTTCAAGGTCGGGATTGTGCTGACCGTGCCGGTGCTGCTGGTGACGTTGGCGGCGTTGGCTGTGCGGTTGTCCTTCTAGAACCGAGTTGGCTTTATCGCGAGCAAGCTCGCTCCCACAAGGGCGCGCATTCCAATGTGGGAGCGAGCTTGCTCGCGATGAGGTCCTGACAGGCAGCACAAGGCTCAGCCACCGCCCGGCACATCCGGCCAACGATCCGCTACCAGGAACACCCGCTCGGCTTCTTCCCACTCGCCCTCGGCGTTTTCGCTCAGGCGCACCATCAACTGTGCCGGCGCCATGGGGTCCAGGGCCATTCGCCAAGCCTCCAGTTGCGCGGTGCTCCAGGTTTGCTCGGCCGGATAATGCGCCGGGGCCAGCCAGGCGGCGCGGGGCAGGGGTTGCCAGCGGCCCGGCGGACGTTGGGCGATGAACGCAGGCCAGTCCCGTTGATGCAGCCAGCGACCGCGCAAATGCCTGGGGTGGGCGCCGGCCGGTGGTTCGGCCTGGCCCGGCCAGGGGTAGAGCAAATACCCGCCCAGCCACAGCTCGGAGCGAAACAGTTCGAGGCCCGAGGGCTCGATGCCCAGTGCCGCCAGGGCCTCGCGGCTTTCCGGGCGGGCCGAGATCGGCAATTGGTGCTCGCGCAGATGCGCCAGTTTTCGGTCGAGCCGGTCATGGCAGCCCGGGCCCAGCCATTGCGCGGCGTCCAGTCCGTTTCCGTGCTGGGGGCCGAGGTACAACTTGATGGCCAGTTCCAGGTGGTGGATGCCGTCGCGATCACGCAGCAACAGGTCCAGCTCGCCCAAGGTATGGCCTTCGCGTCGGATCGGCAGGTTCGCGGCGATCAATTCGATGCCCGGAGCATGCTGCACGGCGAATTGCCACAGCCTTTCGTAATACAGGCCCAGGCGGCGCGTTCGCCCTTGGGACAGGCAGTGCAGCAATGGGTAGCTGTCGCGGTCCAGTTGCCGCAGCCAGTGTTCCAGTCGGCCAGGCTCCTGCACCCAATCACTGCCCGTCAGGGGATGGCGCTGGGGCCAGGGCGTATCGATGAGCATCGGCGGGGCGATGATCGTCCACGCGAGATCGCGCACTTCGGGATGGTGCAGGCGTCGGGGCAAGTCCAGCAATTCAGGGAACAGGATCATCTTGCGAGCATAGCCGTTGCGCTGAAGGCTTAAAGGATTTTGTCTACGGCGCGCTTTCGCCCATAATCGTGTTTTTCGCCCGCCGCAGACCCTCGCAGGAGCCTCATGGAGCAATTTCGCAATATCGGCATCATCGGTCGCCTGGGCAGTTCGCAGGTGTTGGACACCGTTCGCCGTCTCAAACGTTTCCTCCTGGAGCGGCACCTGCATGTGATCCTCGAAGATACCATCGCCGAAGTCCTGCCGGGCCATGGCTTGCAGACGTCGTCGCGCAAGATGCTCGGCGAAGTCTGTGACATGGTGATCGTGGTCGGCGGCGACGGCAGCCTGCTGGGGGCCGCCCGGGCACTGGCGCGGCACAATATCCCGGTGCTGGGGATCAACCGCGGCAGCCTGGGGTTCCTTACCGATATCCGCCCCGATGAGCTGGAGATCAAGGTCGCCGAGGTGCTGGACGGCCACTACCTGGTGGAAAACCGCTTCCTGCTGCAGGCCGAGGTCCGCCGTCACGCCGAGGCCATCGGCCAGGGCGACGCCCTCAACGACGTGGTGCTGCACCCCGGCAAGTCCACGCGGATGATCGAATTCGAGTTGTACATCGACGGCCAGTTCGTCTGCAGCCAGAAAGCCGACGGCCTGATCGTCGCCACCCCCACCGGTTCCACCGCCTATGCGCTGTCGGCCGGCGGGCCGATCATGCATCCCAAGCTCGACGCTATTGTGATTGTGCCCATGTACCCCCATACCTTGTCTGGGCGACCGATCGTGGTCGATGGCAACAGTGAGCTGAAAATCGTCGTGTCCAAGGATATGCAGATCTACCCGCAAGTGTCCTGTGACGGTCAGAACCATTTCACCTGCGCGCCGGGTGACACCATCACCGTCAGCAAAAAAGCGCAGAAGCTGCGCCTGATCCATCCGCTGGATCACAATTACTACGAAGTCTGCCGGACCAAGCTTGGCTGGGGCAGTCGGTTGGGGGGTGGAGGCGACTGATGCTCGATCCTGCGCGCAGTTACGATTTGATCGGTGACGTGCACGGATGCGCCCTGACCCTGGAACACCTGCTGGACCGACTCGGTTACCACAAGCAGGGCGGGGTCTGGCGGCATCCGTCGCGCATGGCCGTGTTCCTGGGGGACATCATCGACCGTGGCCCGCGGATCCGCGAGGCGCTGCACATCGTCCACGACATGGTCATGGCCGGCCAAGCGCTGTGCATCATGGGCAACCACGAGTTCAACGCCCTGGGCTGGAGCACACCGGCCTTGCCGGGCAGCGGCCAGCGCTACGTGCGCGAACACACGCCGCGCCATGCCCGCCTGCTCAACGAGACACTGACCCAGTTCGAGCAGCATCCCGGCGACTGGCATGACTTTCTCGAATGGTTCTATGAGCTGCCGCTGTTTGTCGACGCTAACCGCTTCCGGGTGGTGCACGCCTGTTGGGATGCCAGCCTGATCGAACCGCTGCGGGGCCTGTTCCCGGACGGTTGTGTCGACGAGCATTTCCTCCAGGCCTCGGCGCAACCGGGCAGTTTTGCCTGCACGGTGTTCGATCGCTTGCTGCGCGGCACGGACATGCGCCTGCCCCACGGCCTGACGCTGACGGGGGGCGATGGCCTGACCCGTTCGTTTTTCCGCACCAAGTTCTGGGAAGACAACCCGCAGACCTACGGCGACATCGTGTTCCAGCCCGACGCCTTGCCGGAACCGGTGGCCCGCACGCCGCTGTCGCCGGATGAAAAAAACAACCTGCTGCGCTATGGCGTCGAAGAGCCGCTGTTGTTCGTCGGTCACTACTGGCGCAGCGGAAAACCCGCGCCGATCCGCCCGAACCTGGCCTGCCTGGATTACAGCGCGGTGCTCTACGGCAAGCTGGTCGCCTATCGCCTCGACCAGGAAACCCGCCTGGATCCGCACAAGTTCGTCTGGGTCGATGTCGAGCGGCCGGAGGGGATGAAATGAGTGCCATCGCGGTTCTGCGCCTGCCCCTGGCAGTGGACCTGAGCGGCTTCGTCAAGCTGCTGCAACGCATGCAGGTGCCCCATCGCGTCAGCGAAGAGGCGGGCGAGCAGGTGCTCTGGGTGCCGGATGAAATCAGCGAGGACGTGCGTGCGTTGTATGCCCGTTTTCCCGCTGGCGATCCCGAACAGCTGTTGGAACTGCCCGACAATGGGGGGACTTACCGGCGAGCGGGGTTCGTCCAGCAACTGACCCGCCATCCAGTGACGGCCCTGGTGCTGTTGCTGAGCCTGATTGTCAGCGCGGTCACCCTGTTGGGGGAGAATCTTGCGACGCTACGCTGGCTGACCTTCCTCGAGTTTCGCGTCGTTGGCGACTACATCCAGTTCACGCCGTTGGGCGATAGCCTGGCGGCGGGGCAATGGTGGCGCCTGGTAACGCCGATGCTGATTCACTTCGGCTTCCTGCACATTGCCATGAATGGCATGTGGTATTGGGAACTGGGGCGGCGGATCGAAGCGCGCCAGGGCGGGATCAATTTGTTGGGGCTGACGCTGCTGTTCAGCCTCGTTTCCAATTTCGCCCAGTACTTTTTCAGCGGGCCGACGCTGTTCGGCGGGTTGTCGGGGGTGTTGTACGGCCTGCTGGGCCATTGCTGGATCTACCAACTGCTCGCACCGAACCCGGCCTATCACTTGCCCCGCGGGGTGCTGGTGATGATGCTGGTGTGGTTGCTGCTGTGCCTGTCCGGGTTGGTTTCGCTGATCGGCTTCGGTGAAATCGCCAATGCCGCCCACGTCGGCGGGCTGCTCGTCGGATGCTTCACGGGCTTGTTGGGCGGGCTGTTCGCTCGCCGTAAAATGGCCCTTTGACTGGCGCCTGTGCCTTTTGAGAATGCGCGATTGCGCGGAGAACCCATGTCTTCCTTCAATGAAATGATCAAGAACATCACCCCCGATATCTACCGCAGCCTGAAACTGGCCGTGGAAATCGGTAAATGGGCCGACGGCAACAAGCTCACTGCCGAGCAGCGCGAGTTGTCGCTGCAGGCCATGATCGCCTGGGAAGTCCAGAACCTGCCCGAAGACGAGCGCACCGGCTATATGGGCCCGCAGGAATGCCAGTCGAAGTCGATCGAAGTGCCCAATATCCTGTTCAAGTCGGACGCCATCCATTGATCGAGATTGGCCGCGGTGCAATCAGCAAGATGTCGGCACGCCTTGACGGGCCGACCGTTCAATACGCCTTTCGCCTGGACGAGGTCGAGGTGCCGGTCAACCCGTTGATCGGCAGCACGATCCGCCTGGAGTACCTCGGCGCGATCCACTGCACCCATTGCGGACGCCGGACCAAGACCAGCTTCAGCCAGGGTTACTGCTACCCTTGCATGACCAAGCTGGCCCAGTGCGACCTGTGCATCATGAGCCCGGAGCGTTGCCATTTCGACGCGGGCACCTGCCGTGATCCGGCCTGGGGCGAGCAATTCTGCATGACCGATCATGTGGTCTACCTGGCCAATTCCTCGGGCGTGAAAGTCGGCATTACCCGCGCCACGCAATTGCCGACCCGCTGGCTGGACCAGGGCGCCAGCCAGGCGCTGCCGATCCTGCGGGTCGCCACCCGCCAGCAGTCAGGGTTTGTCGAAGACCTGTTCCGCAGCCAGGTGGCGGACAAGACCAACTGGCGCGCCTTGCTCAAGGGCGACGCGACAGCGGTGGACCTGCCGGCGATCCGCGATTCGCTGTTCGAAAGCTGCGCCCAGGGTTTGCAAGGCTTGCAGGAACGATTCGGCCTGCAAGCGATCCAGACCATAGCGGACGTCGAGCCCATCGAGATTCGTTACCCGGTGGAGCAGTACCCGGCCAAGATCGTCAGCTTCAACCTGGACAAGAACCCGATCGCCGAAGGCACGCTGCTGGGCGTCAAGGGCCAATACCTGATTTTCGACACCGGCGTGATCAACATTCGTAAATACACGGCCTACCAGCTCGCCGTGCATCAGTAGAAGGATTCGACCCATGCGCACCGAACAACCGAAGATGATTTACCTCAAGGACTATCAGGCCCCCGAGTACCTGATCGACGAAACACACCTGACCTTCGAGTTGTTCGAGGACCACAGCCTGGTCCATGCGCAACTGGTGATGCGCCGCAACCCCGAGCGTGGCGCCGGGCTGCCGCCGCTGGTGCTCGATGGTCAGCATCTTGAATTGATCTCCCTCAAGCTCGACGATGCCGACCTGGGGCAGGGTGACTATCAACTGGACGACAATCACCTGACCGTGCACCCCAAGGCCCAGGCCTTTACGGTCGACACCACCGTCAGGATCCATCCGGAAACCAACACCGCCCTGGAAGGCCTGTACAAATCCGGTAGCATGTTCTGCACCCAGTGCGAGGCCGAAGGGTTCCGCAAGATCACCTATTACCTCGACCGTCCGGATGTGATGAGCAAGTTCACCACCACCGTGGTGGCCGAGCAGCACAGTTATCCGGTGCTGCTGTCCAACGGCAATCCGATTGCCAGCGGCCCCGGCGAAGACGGCCGGCACTGGGCGACCTGGGAAGACCCATTCAAGAAACCGGCCTACCTGTTTGCCCTGGTGGCCGGTGACCTGTGGTGCGTCGAAGACACCTTCACCACCATGACCGAGCGTAATGTGGCGCTGCGCATCTACGTCGAGCCGGAAAACATCGACAAATGCCAGCACGCCATGACCAGCCTGAAGAAGTCGATGCGCTGGGACGAAGAGGTGTATGGGCGCGAGTACGACCTGGACATCTTCATGATCGTCGCGGTCAACGACTTCAACATGGGCGCCATGGAGAACAAGGGGCTCAATATCTTCAACTCCAGCGCCGTGCTGGCCCGCGCCGAAACCGCCACCGATGCCGCGCACCAGCGGGTCGAGGCGATCGTTGCCCACGAATACTTCCATAACTGGTCGGGCAACCGCGTGACCTGCCGCGATTGGTTCCAACTGTCGCTCAAGGAAGGTTTCACGGTGTTCCGCGACGCCGGGTTCTCGGCCGACATGAACTCCGCCACCGTCAAGCGCATCCAGGACGTGGCGTACCTGCGCACCCACCAGTTCGCCGAAGACGCCGGCCCCATGGCCCACCCGGTGCGTCCGGACAGTTTTATCGAGATCTCCAACTTCTACACCCTGACCGTGTACGAAAAGGGCTCGGAAGTGGTCGGCATGATCCACACCCTGCTGGGGCCTGAGGGGTTCCGCAAGGGCAGTGACCTGTACTTCGAGCGCCACGACGGCCAGGCCGTGACCTGCGACGACTTCATCAAGGCCATGGAAGATGCCAACGGCGTCGACCTGGCGCAGTTCAAGCGTTGGTACAGCCAGGCCGGTACACCACGGCTGGCGGTGAGCGAGTCTTACGACGCCGCTGCCAAGACCTACAGCCTGACCTTCCGCCAGAGCTGCCCGCCAACGCCGGACAAACAGGAAAAGCTGCCGTTCGTGATTCCCGTGGAACTGGGCCTGCTGGACAGCCAAGGCGCCGAGATCCCGTTGCGCCTGGCCGGTGAAGCGGCGGCAAGCGGCACCTCCCGGGTGATCTCGGTGACCGAGGCCGAGCAGACCTTCACCTTCGTCGACGTCGCCGAACAACCGCTGCCTTCGTTGCTGCGTGGTTTCTCGGCACCGGTGAAGCTGAGCTTCCCGTACAACCGCGACCAATTGATGTTCCTGATGCAGCACGACAGCGACGGCTTCAACCGTTGGGATGCCGGCCAGCAGTTGTCGGTGCAGGTGCTGCAGGAACTGATCGCCCAACATCAGCAGGGCGCCAGCCTGTCGCTGGACCCGCGCCTGGTCAGCGCATTGCGCACCGTGCTGTCGGACGAGTCCCTGGACCAGGCCATGGTCGCGGAAATGCTTTCGTTGCCAAGCGAAGCCTACCTGACGGAAATCAGCGAAGTGGCTGACGTCGAGGCGATCCATGCCGCCCGTGAGTTCGCTCGCCAGCAACTGGCCGACAATCTGTTCGAAGCCCTGTGGCTGCGTTATGAAGCCAACCGCGACCTGTCCAAACGCACGCCGTATGTGGCCGAGG
Source organism: Pseudomonas sp. NFACC56-3 (assembly GCF_900100025.1). Classification (NCBI taxonomy): domain Bacteria; kingdom Pseudomonadati; phylum Pseudomonadota; class Gammaproteobacteria; order Pseudomonadales; family Pseudomonadaceae; genus Pseudomonas; species Pseudomonas sp. NFACC56-3. Next base: position 156,826 of record NZ_FMTK01000005.1, read on the forward strand.
CCGAGCATTTCGCCCGCCGCGCGTTGCAGAACATCGCACTGTCGTACCTGATGCTCACCGGCAAGCCTGAGGTGCTGAGCGCGACCCTGGAGCAGTTCGACACCGCCGACAACATGACTGAACGCCTCACGGCGTTGGCGGTGCTGGTCAACTCGCCGTTCGAGACCGAGAAGGCCAAGGCCCTGGAAGTGTTCGCGGAAAACTTCAAGGGCAACCCGCTGGTCATGGACCAATGGTTCAGCGTCCAGGCCGGCAGCCCGTTGCCCGGTGGCCTGGCACGGGTCAAGGCGTTGATGGAGCACCCGGCGTTCAATATCAAGAACCCGAACAAGGTGCGGGCACTGGTCGGCGCGTTCGCCGGGCAGAACCTGATCAACTTCCACGCCGCCGACGGTTCGGGTTATCGCTTCCTGGCGGACCTGGTGATCCAGCTCAATGGCTTCAACCCGCAGATCGCTTCGCGGCAGCTGGCGCCTCTGACCCGCTGGCGCAAATATGACAGCGCCCGCCAGGCGTTGATGAAAGGCGAACTGGAACGCATCCTGGCGTCAGGCGGGCTGTCGGCCGATGTGTTCGAGGTGGTGAGCAAGAGCCTGGCGTGACCTCGATGCCGCGGTCTGCCTGGCGGACCGCGGTGCTCCCATCGCGAGCAAGCTCGCTCCCACAGGGATCCATGCTGATCACAAAATAGGTGTTCGCTGAAGATCTACTGTGGGAGCGAGCTTGCTCGCGATCGCGTCCGCCCCGTCACCGCCTAGCCTCTCGCCATCACCCCACCGAATACCCCGCCATTCACCCTCAGCGCCAACCCCCCTGGTTAACAAAAGATAACGTGGCGTCGATTGTCAGACCTTTCGAAAGCCCGATAGGATAGGCCAGCTTCCGAAGTGGCTCTAGATTGCAGGTTTCAGGACTATGCTCCAAGACTGGCAACGTACCAAGCCATAACAATAATAATGGGGGAAAGGTCTATGAATGAGCCTGTCATGGCTGTGGGCCGCTGCCGGCCGCCGATGCTGCGCAGAATCGCGTTGCTGGCTTCGGCGCTCTCGCTGCTGGGCTCTGCGGTGTTGTCGGCACCGGTGATGGCCGTTGCGGCGTCGACGTCCGATGTCATCTATTCCGTCGAATCGGCCAAGGCCAGCAAAACCCTGATGCTCGATGTGGTCCATGCCGGCCAGCGCCTGGTGGCGGTCGGCGACCGTGGGCACATTGTCTATTCCGACGACCAGGGCACATCCTGGACCCAGGCCAAGGTGCCGACCCGCCAACTGCTCACCGCAGTATTTTTCGTCGACGACAAGCACGGCTGGGCCGTGGGGCACGACGCGCAGATCCTCGCCAGCGACGACGGTGGCAGCACCTGGACCAAGCAATACGAAGACCTCACCCGTGAAGCGCCGCTGCTGGATGTCTGGTTCAAGGACGCGAGCAACGGTTTTGCCGTGGGTGCGTACGGTGCGCTGCTGGAAACCACCGACGGCGGCAAGCACTGGGAAGACGCCAGCGACCGCCTCGAAAACGAAGACCAGTTCCACCTCAATGCAATCGCGGCCGTGAAAGACGCCGGGCTGTTCATTGTGGGGGAGGCCGGCAGCATGTTCCGCTCCGCCGATGGGGGGCAGACTTGGGAGAAGGTCGAAGGCCCGTACGAAGGCTCGCTGTTCGGGGTCATCGGCACCGCCCAGCCTTCGACGCTGCTGGCCTACGGCTTGCGCGGCAACCTGTACCGTTCCACCGATTTTGGCGACACCTGGGAGCAGGTCGAGCTCAAGGCCGCCCGGGGCAGCCTGGAATTCGGCCTGTCGGGCGCCACACTGCTGGAGGACGGTTCCATCGTGATTGTCGGCAACGGCGGCAGTGTGGTGCGCAGTACCGACGATGGCGAGACCTTCAGCGTGTTCAACCGTCCGGACCGAATCTCCGTGGCGGCCGTCACGGCGGCAGGCAATGGCAATCTGATCCTGGCGGGGCAAGGCGGCGTGCGCGCCACCACCTCCACCGGCGCCGAACTGAGCAAATGAGTCAGGCCTGCAAGACGGGCATAAAAACAAGAAGGCGGACCCCATGAGCAGTCATCACCAAGACAAGGCGACGTTCCTCGAGCGCCTGATTTTCAACAACCGCCCGGCAGTGATCGTCATTTGCCTGCTGGTCAGCATTTTCCTGTTCTGGCAGGCCACGCTGATCCGCCCCTCCACCAGTTTCGAAAAAATGATCCCCCTCGAGCATCCTTTCATCCAGAAGATGCTCGAGCACCGCAACGACCTGGCGAACCTGGGCAACACGGTGCGCATTTCCGTGGAAGCCACCAATGGCGACATCTTCTCCAAGGACTACATGGAGACCCTGCGCCAGATCCACGACGAGGTCTTCTACATCTCCGGTGTCGACCGTTCCGGGCTCAAGTCGTTGTGGAGCCCCAGCGTGCGCTGGACCGAAGTGACGGAGGAGGGCTTCGCCGGCGGCGAGGTGATCCCCCAGAGCTACAACGGCTCGGCCGACAGCCTCGACCTGCTGCGCAACAACGTGCTCAAGTCCGGCCAGGTCGGGCGCCTGGTGGCCAACGACTTCAAGTCGAGCATCATCGACATTCCGCTGCTGGAGTCCTATCCCGACCCGCAGGACCAGGGCAAATTGCTCGCCCTCGACTATCGGAAGTTTTCCCACGAGCTTGAAGACAAGATCCGCAACAAGTTCGAGGCCCAGAACCCGAATGTGCAGATCCATATCGTCGGTTTCGCCAAGAAAGTCGGTGACTTGATCGACGGCCTGGTCATGGTGGTGCTGTTCTTCGGCGTGGCCTTCGTCATCACCCTGGTCCTGCTGTACTGGTTCACGAACTGCATACGCAGCACCGTGGCGGTGTTGACCACCACCCTGGTGGCGGTGGTCTGGCAACTGGGGCTGATGCACGCGGCCGGTTTCGGCCTGGATCCGTACTCGATGCTGGTGCCGTTCCTGATCTTCGCCATCGGCATTTCCCACGGGGTGCAGAAAATCAATGGCATCGCCTTGCAGTCCAGCGAGGCGGACAACGCCCTGACGGCGGCGCGGCGCACCTTTCGCCAGTTGTTCCTGCCGGGGATGATCGCGATCCTGGCGGACGCCGTGGGTTTCATCACCTTGCTGATCATCGACATCGGCGTGATCCGCGAACTGGCCATCGGCGCCTCCATCGGCGTGGCAGTGATCGTGTTCACCAACCTGATCCTGTTGCCAGTGGCGATTTCCTACGTCGGCATCAGCAAGCGCGCCGTCGAGCGCAGCAAGAAAGACGCGAACCGGGAACATCCGTTCTGGCGCTGGCTGTCGAACTTCGCCAGCGCCAAGGTCGCGCCGGTGTCCATTGCCCTGGCGGTGATCGCTTTCGGCGGCGGCCTCTGGTATAGCCAGAACCTGAAGATCGGCGACCTGGACCAGGGCGCGCCGGAACTGCGTCCGGACTCGCGCTATAACCAGGACAACAACTTCATCATCAGCAATTACTCCACCAGTTCCGATGTGCTGGTGGTGATGGTCAAGACCAAGGCCGAAGGCTGCTCGCGCTATGAAGCCATGGCCCCCATCGACGAATTGATGTGGAAGATGCAGAACACCGAGGGCGTGCAGTCGGCGATTTCCCTGGTGACCGTGTCCAAGCAAATGATCAAAGGCATGAACGAGGGCAACCTGAAATGGGAGACCCTGTCGCGCAACCCTGATGTGCTGAACAACTCCATCGCCCGGGCCGATGGCCTGTACAACAACAGCTGCTCCCTGGCGCCGGTGCTGGTGTTCCTCAACGACCACAAGGCCGAGACCCTGGACCGCGCGGTGAAGGCGGTGCAGGACTTCGCCAAGGAAAACAACCGCGATGGCCTGGAGTTCCTCCTCGCCGCCGGTAACGCCGGCATCGAGGCGGCCACCAATGAAGTGATCAAGGAATCGGAACTGACCATCCTGATCCTGGTGTACATCTGCGTGGCGACCATGTGCATGATCACCTTCCGTTCCTGGGCGGCGACGCTGTGCATCGTGCTGCCGCTGGTGCTGACGTCGGTGCTGGGCAATGCCCTGATGGCTTTCATGGGCATCGGTGTGAAAGTCGCGACGCTGCCGGTGGTCGCGCTGGGTGTCGGGATCGGCGTCGACTACGGCATCTACATCTACAGCCGCCTGGAAAGCTTCCTGCGGGCCGGGTTGCCGTTGCAGGAGGCTTACTACCAGACGCTGAAATCCACCGGCAAGGCGGTGCTGTTCACCGGTTTGTGCCTGGCTATCGGCGTGTGCACCTGGATCTTCTCGGCCATCAAGTTCCAGGCCGACATGGGCTTGATGCTGACGTTCATGCTGCTGTGGAACATGTTCGGTGCACTGTGGCTGTTGCCGGCGCTGGCGCGCTTCCTGATCAAGCCGGAGAAACTGGCGGGGCAGAAGGGCAACTCGTTGTTTGCCCATTGATGAGGGGCGGAACCTGCCCAGCACAGCCCTAGGGGCGAACCCATGTGGGAGCGAGCTTGCTCGCGATAGCGGTGTGACAGTCAATGAAGGTATTGAATGTCCGTCAGCCATCGCGAGCAAGCTCGCTCCCACAGTTTTTTCGCGCTCAGCGACTGATCACTCCAGCCTGCAAGCCCTGGCCATCAAGGCGCCAAGGGCAAGAACTTGCTCTGCGCCAACGACTTGCTGAGCTGTCCTCGATGCACGTTCACCACCGCATAAGGGCTGGTGGCCTTGGCCAGCAGTGAGTGGTAGTGCTCCTTGCGTTGTTCCTTGGTCTTCAGGTGCGCGACGCTGAAATTGTCCTTCGGTGTGTCAGCCGTTTCGTAGTGAAAATGCGCATACCAGAGGGGGAAACCATCACGGTCGTTGATGGCGTATTCCTGGAGGAAATCCTGCCGGCTTCCTTTCAAGGCCTTGCGATCCCCAAGCCGTGCGACTTGTATCAGGTTCTTTTCGAACAGGAAGCGAAGGTTGCCGTCGGTAGGCGGCAATTGCAGGCTCAATTCGGTGCGCAGGGCACTGCCCTTGGCGGTCAGGCTGGAGACCGCGTCTGACAACTGTTGGCCCAGTGCCTGGTCTGCCGGGGTACGCGGGGTTTGTGCGGCGGTGAACGCCCGGTCGAGTTCCTCGGCAAGCTTGCGAAACCGACTCGCCTCATTGTTCATGATTTCCTCGATTTCCTGAGGATGGCGGCAGTGTTTCTTGTAGCTTTCAGCACGGCGCAGACGTTCGTCCAGCTCATCGAGCATTTCGCGCACATCGCCCTTGATCGCCTTGACCGATCTCGTCTTGGGCGCCGGGGTCGGTTTGCGTATATCGACGGCATCCCACACATCGTCGTGACGCGAGTAGGTGGACAATAGCGTATCGTTGAAACGCAGCTCGACGACTTCAATCGGCAGGGCCGTGCCGGCCGGCTTCAAGTCACCGATCAGGACGCCTCTGTTGCGGGTCCTGATCACCTTTTTCTGTGGGCGTCCGGCGGGCACTCTGGACTGTTTTGGCGCACGCCTGCGCGGCTTTGGCTCGGGCTTGATTTCTGCGGCGAGTTTGCTGGAGACCTCCTGATACAGGCTGTCGACCAGCTTGAGTAACCTGTCGAAATAGGCTTCGTTGAGGTGGTCGAGGTAGAGGGTCTTGATCCCCTGCAAGGCATCCAGGGACTTGCCGTACTGCTCGGTCAGGCTGGTCAGCACCTCAAGCTGTTCCGAAGCGGGGAGCTCGTACATCCGCAGTTCGCAATGAGAGCGCACTTGTTCCCCCAAGGGCACGACGATGTGCAGCAGGCTCTCGGACAGGTTGGAACTGGAGTTTTTGACCGACAGCATCGGAAGCGTAACGAATTGCATGGCTTTGCTGCTGATTGAATTTATCTCATCGAGCGGCCGGTCTCGGGTGAGGCGCTCGAACGCCTGGGCGCCGGCCTCATCCAGATTCAATAAGCGCTCAAGAAACTCGTCCTTGAGTTCCAGCCAATGAATCGCCTGATCATTGAGGTCGCTCATGGTGTCGAGATACTTCAAGTAGGCCGGCAGGTTCGTGATGACAGCCTCCATCTGATTGATATCCCCTTGGAACTCAGGATGGGCATTGATGATGGCCGTGCGTTGATTTTCGGTGACGATGACGGCTTTGCGGGCATTGTTCACCACGTTTTCCATCATCCCGCGCAGGTCAGTAGGGGCAATTGCTATGCCCAGGCTGGCGCGTTCGGGCGCGCTGTTCACCAGCTTCAGATAAAGGTCGGTCTGTTCCTGGAGCAGGTCATAGTACACTTTGCGTTTCGCCGTGCGTTGTGCCTCGGTATAGTTCGCTCCGCTATCGAGCCTGATCATCACTTCCTGGGCCACTTGCAGGGCTCTGCCTCGAGCTGCGTCTCCCTTGACCACCTGATTGTATTCCTCTTGTAGTACCCGCCTTCGCTCCAGATTGAGGTCGCGCTGTGCTTGCAACCGTTTGGGGGGCGAGCCGCCCAGCAGGCGCAGACGAAGATCGAGGAACCAGTGGCCCTGGCTGTCGGTTTTCAACGGCGGACCGTTTCGACTGGGGTCGAGTGGGTCGACGATGGTCGCGCTGCCGTCCGCTTCAGGGTTGACCTGATACAGAACGTCTTCCACCTCGGCATGCCATTTTTTGTCGATCACATACAAACCCTTGTACGGACCATATCCGATGGGTTCGGGCATTGCCGGAGGGCGCGATGCCTGCAAGCGCAGCAACCGGGTGCGTTGTTCCGATGTCAGGCGCTGGCCGGCGCTGGCGAAACTGAAGTCCAGGCGTCTACTGGCGGCTTCGGCGTGGGCGCCAGGCACGGCGATGGTGCCCTCCGCCACGGTGGGCGGCGCTGGCACCGGCCACTGCTCGGCAACGGTGCGTGGCGCCGGAGGACGCATGGCTTGCTCCTTCAGCGATGGGGCCAGCGCCGCACGGGTGACCGGCGCATGACCGGTGGGCAGTTGGCTTACCAGCATGGCCAGGTTGACGAGCAGATCGACGGCGGCCAGCTCCCGTGCCACCGGGTCCTCGCTGATCAGGGCCGGAATGTCCTGTCGGGCGCTGGCCATCAGGTTCCATAGCCAGACGGTGGTCATGACCGGGCCGCGCAATAAAGGGAACAGCAATGTGTTGAACAACAGGCTGCCGCCCTGGAGCAACACGGCCCAGCGGCTCTCGCTATTGGACACCGAGTTCCGGTCGGCCTGGGCGACCAGGGCCTGGGCATTGCAGCCATAGAGGTATTGCATCAGCTCGCCGTTGTGCAGCGCTTGCAGCAGTTCGCCGTGAATGTCCTGCGTGGCGAGTGTGGCCGGGGCGGGTTTGTCGGGGACGTTGAACTCGTCACCGGGAAAGAACCGCACGATGTGTGGCTCCAGGAAACCGCCGTTGGCGTACACCGGGCGGGCGGCGTCGGACAGCCAGGTCAGGACGCTATCCTGCAGGTCCCCGGCCGCGGCAATGGCCTGAAACAGCGCCTCCCGTGTCGGGAACTCTTGCAGCGCAGGGGCATAAAGCGGCCGATACAGCAGGTGCGGGCCGGTCGTGGCGTCCTGCGCCTCGATAAGGAACATGTTGGTCACGGTATCGGGCTGGGCCTGGGGCTTGCGCATCAAATCCAGATGGCGAATGACCACCGGGCGACCGTTGACCCGTTGGCTCGCCGCGTCAGGTTGGAGAACCGCTTCCAGCAGGCGCAGGCCTTGGACAGTCATGCCGTTTTCGTTGTCCAGCCTCTGTTTCAGCGCGTCGAGGACCAGTTGCGCAGGGATCTGTTCGGCGAACATCCGTTGACGGCTCTTTGCCTGGGGCGAGTTACCGAGCAGGTGCTGTTGCAGGTAGCGAGGATAGGCCGTGCCAATGTCGACCTGTTCGACCAGCCCGGTCACGAAGTCCGGGGTCAACCAGGTCGGCAGCGTCAGGCCCAGGCGATGGCTGAGCGTGAAGTGGCCGCTGGGGCGGGCGACGAGATTGTGGATGGCCAGTTCGGTCAGGCTCATCTGCCGCTTCTCGCTGAGGCCGATGGTCCCGGGGTAGCCTGCGGAAACGGTGAAGTTCAGCAGCACATCGTCGGGTTGGTATTGGCTCGATGGCACCTTGCCCGGGCTGCTGTCGTTCGTTTGCTTCATGGCGCTGGACAAGGCACTGGCGGTAAAGGCCTTGATGTCCTCGATGTCGCTGAGGAAGGTCTGGCCCTCGTGGCGTTTTTTGGCACTGGCCAGGGCCAGGCTGTAGTGCTGAAGCGTCGTCTGGTCGGCGATGGCGCTTTTTTTCAGCCAGCGGGGCAGCAAGGGAGCCAGGCGTGCCGAGGTTTGCGGCGAGAGTCGGGGGGCTTCCAGCAGGTAGCGAGCCGGGTCGCTCAGGTCGTTATAGAGGTTTTTCAGGTTTTGCAGGCCGATCCCGGCGGGCAACTGCACAGCCTTCAAGTCGGCCAGTTGTTGCTCCAGCAGCATCGCCGCCTGGCTCTCGAAGACGTCGCCGCTTATCTCATAGCGCTGGCAGGTGACGGTGTCGACGCTGTAACGGCTGGCGATCGATGCGCCCCAATGCCGATTGAAGGCTTCCAGGGAAGCAAAGGATTGCACGGCGCTGCCGGGGTTGCACAGCAGGACGTCGGTGGTGCCTTTCGTGGCGCGGACCAGGAGGATCTCGCTGCCGACCAGTACGGTGCTGGTGGTGCCCCGGGTGATCCGGGTTTCCAGGTTGTAGGCGTACACAGGCGCCTGTGGGTCGAGACGAAAGCGTCGCTCCCGGTCCGGCCAACGGACGACCTGGTCAAGGGCTTCGCGGGCTGTGTCAGCGAGCCCGGGCTGTTGCAGCCCGCGGATGCTCAGCATGTTCCTCAGCACATCGCTGAGCCAGCGCCAGCGGTTGCCGTGGCTGTTCGCACCGGTTGCGTCCATGTCGTCGCCCCAGTAACGGACCAGCGCATCCTCCAGCCCGAGCGGTACGCTCCAGGCCAGTTCCAGCAGCGAGTGCTTGATGACCTGGATGTCCACTTCCTGGTAGCCAGCCCGGAGCCGGTGCGGCGGGGTGTCGGAGAGAAAACAATCCAGGTTGCCCTGTGGGCTGAAATCCACGGGTGTGCCAACGGCCAGGTGATCGAGCACCACGGGCATGAACGGCTGGAATTGCCAGGCGCGTCCGGTGGCGTCCGGAGTCGCCAATTGGACGGTGGAGAGGTCGATGTCCAGCCAGGAGTATGTTCGCTTGATAGCCTGTTCGAGCATGCGTTGCACGATCTGTTCGAAGGTCGGGTGGTTGGCGAATTGCAGGCTGACGCTTTGCGTCAACGCGGGGATGGCGTCTGCGGAGGAGGGAGCGGTCATGAGAAGTCCTTTTCACAAAACATGGCCGTCGGGATGACGGCGAGAAAAGTATCGGCTTCTCTGTCCGGTGCGGGTGGTACATAAATACCACCCACAAGTCTGACCTTATCAGGCGGGGTCGTTGCCCAGCACGACGTTCAGCGCGCTACGGGCATCGTCCAGTTGCACCAGGGTCGCGTGGCGGGCACCGAGGGCATCGCGGTTCTCGATGGCGGTGAGGATCGCCTTGTGGCGCGGCATCGCCAGCTCGTGCAGGTTGGGCCGCTGGTTGGAGTGCTTGAGGGCTTCGGCGATGGCCACCGACAACATGTTGCAGAGGTTGGCGAGCAGGTCGTTGTGGGTGGCGTCGGCGATGCGGCTGTGGAAGTCCAGGTCCGGTTGCAGCACGGCCTCGGGGGTCGGGGCTGCTTCCATGCGTTGGTAGGCTTCACGGATGGCGGCGATGTCGGCCTCGTCGGCGAACTGGGCGGCGAGGGCGGCGGCGGCCGGCTCGATGATGCTGCGCACGCTGGTCAGCAGGTTGAAGAATTCATTCTGCGGGCTGCTCTGCATCAGCCAATGCAGCACATCCGGGTCGAGCATGTGCCATTCCCGCCGGGCCTTGACCACCGTGCCCACCCGCGGACGCGAATACACCAGGCCCTTGGCGACCAGCACCCGCGTGGCTTCGCGCAGCACCGGGCGGCTGACCGCATACTCTTCGCACAACAAGGCTTCGGCGGGCAATTTATCGTCCGGTTTGAAGCGTCCGGAAACGATCTGCATGCCCAGTTCCTGGACGATGCGCGCGTGCATGCTCTTGCGGTCGGAGGGTTTACGGTAATCCATGGGGCGCGGCGCGATCCTGTGCGAGGGGGGTGTTGCGCATGATAGCAGGCGTGGCGGATATTCATCAGGCCAAACCCTTGGGCCTGGTGATCTTGTGGCGAGGGAGCTTGCTCCCGCTCGGTTGCGCAGCGACCGCCGAGGGGCCTGCTTCGCAGTCCAGCGGGAGCAAGCTCCCTCGCCACAGTCGGTGTGATAGCCAACTTTGGATGGTGTCTGTTACACCGCTATCGCGAGCAAGCTCAGCTCCCACAAAAACTCGCTCCCACAGGGGATGGATGGGCTCAGTGGGAGTGGCGTGGTACTTCGGCGCCGCGGCAGCCCACCAGGAAGTCGAAGTCACAACCCTGGTCCGCTTGCAACACGTGGTCGATGTACAGCTGGCGATAGCCGCCCACCAGCAGTTGCTGCGGGGGAGCGATGTCGGCCAGGCGCGCGGCGAGTTCGGCGTCCGGGATGTCCAGGTGCAGGCGGCCGCTGGCGCAATCGAGCTCGATCCAGTCGCCTTCCTTCACCGCCGCCAGAGGTCCGCCGGCCGCTGCTTCCGGTGCCACGTGCAGCACCACAGTGCCGTAGGCGGTGCCGCTCATGCGCGCATCGGAAATCCGCACCATGTCCGTCACGCCCTGGGCCAGCAGCTTGGCCGGCAAACCCATGTTGCCCACTTCGGCCATGCCCGGATAACCCTTGGGCCCGCAGTTCTTCATCACCAGGATCGAGTTGGCGTCCACGTCCAGTTCCGGGTCGTTGATCCGGGCCTTGTACTCGTCGAAGTTCTCGAACACCACAGCGCGACCGCGATGCTGCATCAGTTCGGCGGTGGCGGCGGACGGCTTGAGTACCGCCCCCAGTGGCGCCAGGTTGCCGCGCAGCACGCAGATACCGCCGTCGGCGCGGATCGGGTTGTCCAGGGTGCGGATGACTTCATCCTGGCCGTAGATCGGTGCGTCCTTGGTGTTCTCGCCGATGCTCTTGCCGTTGACCGTCAGGGCATTCGGGTTGGGGATCAGGTTGGCTTCGCCGAGACGCCTCAGTACCGCGGGCAGGCCGCCGGCATAGTAGAACTCTTCCATCAGGAAGCGCCCGGACGGTTGCAGGTCGACGATGGTCGGCATGCCGCGACCGATGCGGGTCCAGTCGTCCAGGTCCAGCTGCACGCCGATGCGTCCGGCAATGGCCTTGAGGTGGATCACCGCGTTGGTGGAACCGCCGATGGCGGCGTTGACACGGATGGCGTTTTCGAAGGCTTCCTTGGTCAGGATCTTCGACAGCTTGAGGTCTTCACGGACCATTTCCACGGCGCGCATGCCGGACATGTGAGCCAGCACATAACGCCGTGCATCCACCGCCGGAATCGCCGCGTTGTGGGGCAGGGAGGTGCCGAGGGCTTCGGCCATGCAGGCCATGGTCGAGGCCGTGCCCATGGTGTTGCAGGTACCGGCCGAGCGGGACATGCCGCCCTCGGCCGCGAGGAAGTCGTCGATGGTGATGGTGCCGGCCTTGACCTGTTCGCTCAATTGCCAGACCACGGTGCCGGAGCCAATGTCCTGGCCCTTGTGTTTGCCGTTGAGCATCGGCCCGCCAGTGACGACGATGGCCGGGACGTCGCAACTGGCGGCGCCCATCAGCAACGCAGGGGTGGTCTTGTCGCAACCGGTGAGCAGTACGACGCCGTCAATCGGGTTGCCGCGAATCGCCTCTTCGACGTCCATGCTCGCCAAGTTACGAGTGAGCATGGCGGTGGGGCGCAGGTTCGATTCGCCGTTGGAGAACACCGGGAATTCCACTGGAAAGCCCCCAGCTTCGATCACGCCGCGCTTGACGTGCTCGGCGATCTGCCGGAAGTGCGCGTTGCACGGCGTCAGCTCCGACCAGGTGTTGCAGATGCCGATGATCGGCTTGCCGTGAAACTGATGGTCGGCGATGCCCTGATTTTTCATCCAGCTGCGGTACATGAAGCCGTTTTTGTCGGCGGTGCCAAACCATTGGGCCGAGCGCAGGGAGGGTTTCTTATCAGACATGATCGATTCTCTTATTGTATGACTATATTGTTCGAGCTTGAGCGTAACATAAGCGCAAATTGCGCGCTTTGGAAGTGTTGTTGGGTAAATAGTATTACTATATAGTCCGATTCAACGGAGGGGTTGTCCTGGCGGTCATTCGCGAGAGAAATCCCCCGAGGTTCCATAACAACAACAATCGGAGACCGGTCCCATGAGCCAGGAATTGCGGCTTATTCGTCGCATCACGCTGAAACTGATTCCTTTCCTGATCCTGCTGTACCTGATCGCCTACGTGGACCGCTCCGCGGTGGGCTTCGCCAAGCTGCACATGGGCGCCGACATTGGTATTGGCGACGCCGCCTATGGCCTGGGTGCCGGGCTGTTTTTCATCGGTTACTTCCTGCTGGAGATCCCCAGCAACCTGATGCTGGAGCGCTTCGGTGCCCGGCGCTGGTTCGCCCGGATCATGATCACCTGGGGCGCCATTACCATCGGCATGGCGTTCGTGCAGGGCCCGCATAGCTTCTATGTGATGCGCTTTCTGCTGGGCGCGGCCGAAGCCGGGTTCTTTCCGGGCGTGCTGTACTACATCACCCAGTGGTTCCCGGTGCGCCATCGCGGCAAGATCCTGGGCCTGTTCATTCTGTCCCAACCCATCGCGATGATGATCACCGGCCCCGTGTCCGGCGGCTTGCTGGGCATGGACGGGATCCTCGGCCTGCACGGCTGGCAGTGGCTGTTCATCGTCATCGGCCTGCCGGCGGTGCTGCTGACCTGGCCGGTGCTGCGTTACCTGCCGGATGGTCCGCAACAAGTGAACTGGATGGACCAGGCCGAGAAGGACTGGCTGACCGGTGAGCTGAAAAAAGATTTGCAGGAATACGGCCAGACCCGCCACGGCAATCCGCTGCATGCCCTGAAGGACAAGCGCGTCCTGCTGCTGGCGCTGTTCTATCTGCCGGTGACCTTGAGCATCTACGGCCTGGGCCTGTGGCTGCCGACGCTGATCAAGCAGTTCGGTGGCAGCGACCTGGTGACCGGCTTCGTCTCGTCGGTGCCGTACATCTTTGGCATCGTCGGCCTGCTGATTATTCCCCGCAGCTCCGACCGCTTGAATGATCGCTACGGTCACCTGGCCGTGCTCTATGTATTGGGCGCCATTGGCCTGTTCCTCAGCGCCTGGTTGTCGGTGCCGGTGTTGCAACTGGCGGCGCTGTGCCTGGTGGCGTTCGCGCTGTTTTCCTGTACGGCGGTGTTCTGGACCTTGCCGGGGCGTTTCTTTGCCGGCGCCAGTGCGGCGGCGGGTATTGCGCTGATCAACTCGGTGGGCAACCTGGGCGGTTACATCGGGCCGTTCGTGATCGGTGCGCTGAAGGAGTACACCGGCAACCTGGCCTCGGGCCTGTATTTCCTGTCCGGTGTGATGGTGTTCGGCCTGGTGTTGACCGGCGTGGTCTATCGCCTGCTGGAGCGCAAGCATGTGCTGCCGGCGGATCAGTTCGCCGCCAGCGCCCGGGGGGCGACGCGTACCTGAAATTTGAAGGCTGAGATGAGCAGTGTGGGAGCGGGCTTGCCCGCGAAAGCGGTGGGTCAGCTTGCATCAATGTTGAATGTACCGCCGTCTTCGCGGGCAAGCCCGCTCCCACAGGTGATTGACGGTGTATTTAAGTATTGTTTACAGGGAGAACATCATGCGTTTAGTTCAGTTCGAATTGAGTAACGGCGAGCGCCGCGTCGGTGTGGTCGAGGGCGATCAGGTGCGCGAAGTGCAGGGCGTCGGCACCGTGCGCGAGCTGGCGCTGGCGGCCATCGAGGCGGGTGTGAAACTTGAACAGCAGGTCGATAGCCTGGGCCTGGGCGCCGGTCATGATTACGCACAGCTGCTCGCTGAGCTGCGCATCCTGCCACCGCTGGACCATCCGGACCCGGCGCACCTGTTAGTCAGCGGTACCGGCCTGACCCACCTGGGCAGCGCCTCGGCCCGGGACAAGATGCACCAGCAAGCCGGCGACGAAGCGACCATGACCGACACCATGCGCATCTTCAAGTGGGGCGTGGAGGGCGGTAAACCTCAGGCCGGGCAGGCCGGCGTGCAACCGGAATGGTTCTACAAGGGCGACGGCAGCATTGTGGTCCGCCCGGGCCATCCGTTCCCGCTGCCGCCCTTTGCCGAAGACGCCGGCGAAGAGCCGGAAATCAGCGGCCTGTATGTCATCGGCCATGACGGCAAGCCCTATCGCCTGGGCTTCGCCGTGGGCAACGAGTTTTCCGACCACGTGATGGAACGCAAGAATTACCTGTACCTGGCCCACTCGAAATTGCGCAGTTGCAGTTTTGGCCCGGAACTTCGCGTCGGTGAACTGCCTCAACATCTTTCCGGAACCAGTCGTATCCTGCGCAATGGCGAAGTGCTGTGGCAGAACGAGTTCCTCAGCGGCGAGGCGAACATGTGCCACAGCCTCGAGAACCTGGAGTTCCACCACTTCAAGTACAGTCAGTTCCTGCGTCCGGGGGACGTGCACGTTCACTTCTTCGGCACCGCGACCCTGTCGTTCGCCGACGGCATCCGCACCCAGCCGGGGGATGTGTTCGAAATCAGCCAGGCTGAATTCGGCGCGCCGCTGGTCAACGGCATTGCCCCGGTAGACGCGGTGTTCAACCCGGGTACTATCGGCACACTTTAAAGGAGACTTGCGATGAACCAGATCCTTGGCCACAACTACATCGGCGGGGCGCGCAGCGCGGCCGGCCAGACCCGCCTGCAAAGCGTCGACGCCAGTACCGGCGAGGCCTTGCCCCATGATTTCATCCAGGCCACGGCCGAAGAAGTCGATGCGGCCGCCAAGGCCGCGGCTGCGGCTTATCCGGCCTACCGGAGCCTGAGCGCGGTGCGCCGGGCCGAGTTCCTCGAGGCCATTGCCGATGAACTGGACGCCTTGGGCGATGAATTCGTGGCCGTGGTCTGCCGTGAAACCGCGTTGCCGGCGGCACGGATCCAGGGCGAGCGCGGTCGCACCAGCGGCCAGATGCGCCTGTTCGCCAAGGTCTTGCGCCGAGGCGATTTCTACGGCGCGCGCATCGACCGGGCATTGCCTGAGCGCACGCCGTTACCGCGTCCGGACCTGCGTCAATACCGCATCGGCCTGGGGCCGGTGGCGGTGTTCGGCGCCAGTAACTTCCCCCTGGCGTTTTCCACTGCCGGTGGCGACACGGCGTCGGCCCTGGCGGCCGGTTGCCCAGTGGTGTTCAAGGCCCACAGCGGCCACATGGCGACGGCCGAGCACGTGGCCGATGCGATCATCCGCGCGGCGGAAAAAACCGCGATGCCGGCTGGCGTGTTCAACATGATCTACGGCGGTGGCGTCGGCGAATGGTTGGTCAAGCATCCGGCGATTCAGGCTGTGGGCTTCACCGGGTCCCTCAAGGGCGGGCGTGCCCTGTGCGACATGGCGGCCGCACGGCCGCAGCCGATTCCGGTGTTCGCCGAAATGTCGAGCATCAACCCGGTGATCGTCTTGCCGCAAGCGCTGGAAACCCGCGCCGAGAGCGTCGCTCGCGACTTGACCGCCTCGGTGGTGCAGGGCTGCGGTCAGTTCTGTACCAACCCGGGCCTGGTGATCGGCATCCGTTCGCCGCAATTCACCGCCTTCACCCAGCAAGTGGCGTCGCTGATCGGCGACCAGGCGCCCCAGACCATGCTCAACGCCGGCACGCTGCAAAGCTACGGCAAGGGCCTGCAGAAATTGCTGGCTCACCCGGGCATCGAGCACCTGGCCGGGCGTGAGCAGCAGGGCAACCAGGCCCAGCCGCAACTGTTCAAGGCCGATGCCAGCCTGCTGATCAACGGTGACGAGGCGCTGCAGGAAGAAGTGTTCGGCCCGACCACGGTGTTTGTCGAAGTCGCCGACCAGGCGCAACTGACCGCCGCGCTGAACGGCCTGCACGGCCAACTGACCGCGACGATGATTGGCGAGCCGGCGGATTTCGAACGGTTCAGCGAATTGACCCCGCTGCTGGAACAGAAGGTCGGCCGCATCCTGCTCAACGGTTATCCGACCGGGGTCGAGGTGTGTGATTCGATGGTCCACGGCGGGCCTTACCCGGCGACGTCCGATGCCCGGGGTACGTCGGTGGGCACATTGGCGATCGATCGCTTCCTGCGCCCGGTGTGCTTCCAGAACTATCCCGACAGCCTGCTGCCGGAACCGCTGAAGAATGCCAACCCGCTGGGGATCCTGCGGTTGGTGGATGGGGTGCCGGGGCGCGAGGCGCTCTGAGGATCGCGGTGGGGCAGTTGCATTGAGGGTTGATGGGCTGCCGCCATCGCGAGCAAGCTCGCTCCCACACTGGATCTTTTATGAATGCAAGATTTGTATTCGCTGAATCCTAATTGTGGGAGCGAGCTTGCTCGCGATGGCGATCGCCCGGTCAACATCGCTTCTGAAGTGATGGCCCAAGGTCCACTCGCCCATTGGGTTATCATGGCTACTTTCCCAATGACCGACTGATTACCATGACTGCCGTAACCAACACCCTGCTGCATGCCCTCGAAACCTGCGACATGCTGATTATCGACGAGCTGCATGCGTTCGATTTTTCCCTCGACGAGCAGGATCAGTTGCACGTCGAGTGCATGAACGGCCGTACCCTCGAGCACTGGCGTTTCACGCCGGCGCAAATGCAGGCCGCGACGTTCGACAAGGCCTCGAATCGCTGGATCATCACCAGTGACTCCGGTGACCACCGTCTGGAATGCGTGGAAGCCACCAGCGGCCACGACGATGAGGATGACGAAGATGAAAATGCGTAGGCTCTGGCCATTGTTGATGGCCGGCAGCGTGGGTGCCATGGGCGTCCAGGCGGATACCAGCGAGCGCCATCAAGTGCTGGTGGGTTCCTACACCGCCGGCCAGAGCCAGGGCATCTATCGGTTGCAGTTCGACAGCCGCACTGGCCAGCTCGATGCCAACCCGTTGCAAGTGATCAAGACTGACAATCCTTCATGGCTGACGCTGTCCAGCGACATGACCCGGCTGTTCGTGGTCAATGAAAACGGTCCGGGCCAGAAAGACCCGGTGGGCAAGGTCAGCAGCTACGCCATCGACCCGAAGACCCATGCCATCAGCCTGATCAACCAGGTGCAATCCCTGGGCAACGAACCGACGCATTCCAGCCTCAGCGGCGATGGCCGGCATCTGCTGGTCAGCAACTATTCGGTGCTGGAAGACCCGGGCGGCACCCTGGCGGTATTGCCGGTGGGGGCCGACGGCAAGCTGTCGCCGGTGGTGCAGTTGAGCAGCCATCAACCGAGCCGGGTCAATCCCGAGCGGCAGATGTCGGCCCACGTGCACTCGGCGGTCTCGTCGCCCGATGGCAAGTACGTGTTCGCCAACGACCTGGGGGCGGACAAGGTGTTCATCTACCGCTACGACCCCAAGGCCAATCCCGAGCTGCCGCTGACTGCCGCCGATCCGGCCTTCGTGCAATTGCCACCTGGCAGCGGACCGCGTCACCTGCTGTTCAGTGCTGACGGCAAGCACGCCTGGCTGACCATGGAAATGAGCGCGCAAGTGGCGGTGTTCGATTACCAGGACGGCCGCCTGACCCAGCGCCAACTGGTCGACCTGGCCGCCGGCAAACCCCAGCCGGGCAGGGCGGCGGCTGCGCTGCATGCTTCCAGGGACGGCAAGTTCCTCTACGTCAGTAACCGTGGCACCACCAACGAAGTGCTGGTGTTCGCCATTGACCCGGCTGCGGGCACGCTCAAAGAGCTGCAGCGGCGCTCGGTCGAAGGCGATCATCCACGGGAGTTCAGCCTCGACCCGAGCGGAAAATTCCTGCTGATTGCCAATCAGAAGAGCAACCAGATCGTGGTGGTCGAGCGCGATCCGAAGACCGGCCTGCTGGGTAAAACCGTGCAGAAACTGCCGATGGATGCGCCGAGCGACTTGAAATTCATCGTGCGTCAATAGAGCGCAGGCCTTGTTTTTCAAGGCCTGCGCCGTTGTATCAACGAGACTGATATTCGCTAGTACTACAAAGCATTTCAAAGCGAGACGCCTCGGCGCGTAAGTTTGCTTCACGGCCCAACCGGGCAAGTCAGCCAACTGAATCCGAGGTCTACCACCATGAATCTGAATCTCTTCTCCGTGATCGCCGCTTCCGCCATCTCTGCCACCGTGGCGCTGCCCGCCAGTGCCAGTGTCGAGATCAGCGACAAGAAAAACCGTACCCAGAGCTACACAGAGAAATACCTGCAACAAAGCGCCAACTTCTATGCGGCGCTGGACCACAAGACCCAACACTGAAATCTCGCGCAACGACTGAAGCCTGCGATCTTTTCATCTTCACCGAACACCGGGTGAAAGAGAAAAGATCGCAGGCTTCGCCGTTTCTGGAAAAAATCCAGCTGTAATATCACTTGGCCATGTGTTTAAATTTGACGCTGACAAATTGACTCCTTTGCGGACAAGGATCGACACCATGGCAATGCGTCTGGCAGTGATGTTGCTGTTTCTCTACTCCACGCCGATTGTCTCGGCGGCCCAACCGGATACCGGTGAGTTGGAAGTGGCGCGGGAGCGATTGCTGAGTTTTCTGCACGATTGATAGGGGCAGGGGCTGGTTGCTTTTGTGCAGGGCGTTACTTGGCCATGATCGCCACGAACAGCTCCGACGCCAGGAACCTCTGCAGCCAATCCTGTAGCCGAGGATAGGGCGCCTGGGCAAACCACTCGCGGTCGACATGGGCGAACTGGCGCACGAATGGCAATAGCGCCACATCGGCCAGGCTCTGGTGATCCGCCGCCAGGAATGACCGCGTTTCAAGTAACCGCTCCAGCCTGCCCAGGAACACCTCGCCCTCGGCCCGATAATGCTCCATCGGTTGTTCAGGGTAACGCTCGGGGTACTTGTAGCGATTCAAATGCAGCTTGAACACCTGGTCGTTTTCCTCGATCAACGCCGCCGTCAACGCCTGGCCGTCGGCGTTGTCCCGTAGCCGCCAGTCTTGCGGGTCGTGCTGGGCCAAGGCCCAGTTCATGATCTCCAGGCTTTCATCGATCACCCGGCCATCGACCTGCAGCACCGGCACCGTGCCTTTGCTGGAGAGGGCGAGCATCTCGGCGGGCTTGGCCTTCAGGCTGATTTCGACAATCGCCACGTCGACCGCGCTGTAGCGCAAGGCCATGCGCGCCCGCATCGCATAGGGGCAGCGGCGGAAGGAATAGAGCGTGGCGCGGCTCATTTCACCTCCACGGTGCTCAACCCGTTGCCCTGGCGTCGCACCTGGATCTGCACCGGGATCCGCTCGTGCATTTCCTGCACGTGGGAAATCACCGCGACCTTGCGGCCTTGGGCCTGCAAGCCGTCGAGGGCATCCATCGCCAGTTGCAGCGATTCGGGGTCGAGGCTGCCGAAGCCTTCATCGATGAACAGCGATTCGATCTTCAATGTGCTGGACGCCATCGAGGCCAGGCCCAAGGCCAGGGCGAGGGAGACCAGGAAGGTTTCGCCGCCGGACAACGAATGCACCGAGCGCAGTTCATCCCCCATTTCCGTGTCCATCACCAGCAGACCGAGCATGCTGCCGCCACGCTTGAGCCGGTAGCGGCGCACCAGTTGCCGCAATTGGGCATTGGCGTGATGCACCAGCAAGTCGAGATTGTAGGCCTGGGCCAGCTTGCGGAAGCGGTCGCCGGTAGCCGAGCCGATCAGGGCATCGAGGCGTGCCCAGCGCTGGTATTCGGCGTAGGCCTGTTCGATCTGCTGGGCCAGGGCTTGGTTGGCGTTCTGCCGGCGCTGGTCCTCGGCCTGTTCGGCACGCAGTTCGGCGCAACGCTGTTCGCTGACGGCGAATTGAGTTTGCAGTTCGGCGAGGGCTTCGGCGAGTTGCTCGGGCGCCAGGTTGCCGTTGTGCTGGGCCTGGTGGTTGTGCAGGCGCTGCTCGCGTTCGGTGAGCAATACGCTGGCCTGTTCGATGGCTTTTTCGCTGTTGAGCAAGCGCTGGCGCAACTGGCCGACGTGTTGCTCGTCCAGGCTGAGCAGGGCTTCAAGGGCGGCATCGTCCAGTTCCGGATGGCCGGTGCGCCACTGCGCGATACCCGTGGTCAACGCCTGAAGTTCGTGGTCCAGGGATTGCGCCTGCTCCTGGCGGGCCTTGAGTTCGGCGGCCAGTTGCACAAGGTTGTTGCGCACTTGCTGCAACTGCTGATTGGCCGTCGCCTCGGCCTCCCGGGTCTGTTCCAGGCGCTGTTCGAGTTGTTGTTGCCATTGTTCGGCGCTGAGGTGCTCGCCGAGCAGTTGCGCGAGTTTCTCCTGGCAGGCTTGCTGTTGCTCGCTCAGGGCGCTGAATTGCAGGCGCGCCGCTTCCAGTTGCTGGACGCGGGTCTGTTGGCGGTCCTGCTCTTTCTCCAGGGTCTGCTGGCGCTGGCGTTGTTCGTCCAGTTCGTCGCGCTGCTGTTCCAGTTGCTCCAGACGCTGGGCAATCTGCTGGTCGAGCTGCAGGAAGGTCGCGGCGGGCTCGTTGCGCAAGGCCTGCAAGGTGTCCGCCGGCAGCAGGGCGCTGAAGTGGTTCAGTTCCTCGTCCAGGCGCTGACGGTCGCGGGTCAGTTCTTGCTGCTGGTTGCTCAGGTGGTGTGACGCCTGCTGGGCGGCCGTTTCGGCCTCGCGCAAGCGCTGGCCCAGGCGTGCGGCGTCCTGCTGCAGGGTCAGCAGGGCGGCTTGGCGTTGTTCGTCCTGGCTGATGCGCAGATGCAATTGGCTGTTCTGTTGGGCCAGCCAGGCGTCGCGCTTGCCCGAATCCTGGGCCAGCAGTTGCGCCGACAACGGGTGGGCCTCCAGGCTGGGGGCCAGGCTCTGTTGCTGGCTGGTGAGCTGTTCCTGCTGCTGTTTGAGCTCCTTGAGCTGGGCAATGACCCCGCTGTATTGCGCCCGCAGGTCGATGACTTTTTCATTGAGCCGCTCGACGGCTTTGCGGGCGTTGGCCTCTTCGGCTTCATCGAAGCGTCCGAGGTTTTCCAGCAGGGCTTCGGGCTGATGATAAGGATGCTCGACGCTGCCGCACACCGGGCAGGGCTGCTCGTCCTGCAACTGTGCGCGCAGTTGTTCGACGCTTTCGCTGCGGGCCAGGCGCTGGCGCTCCAGCAGTTCGCGGGTCACGGTCAGGGTCTGTTCGGCGATGGTCAGCTCGGCCTTGGCTTCGCCACCCTCGCGCACCAGGCGGTCACGTTCCTGCAACGCCTGTTGTTGGCGTCGCTCAAGCTCGGCACCTCGTTTGTCCAGCTCTTGCTGACTGGCCCACAGCCGGGTCAGGTCTTCGAAGGCACGCAGTTGCTTGCGGTTGTCTTGCAGCAGGGTGCCAAGCAATTGGATCTGTTCGGCCACGGCCTCCGGCTCGGCGCCGGCTTCCTTGTACAGCACCTCGAGGTCTTGTCGGCGGCTGGCCAGTTCCTCGGCGGCACGGGCGGAGCCTTGCTCCAGCATGGAGAGTTCGGCCTGGCCCTGGTTCAGGCGATTGCCGATCAGCATCAGTTGTTGGAGGCGATCGCGATAGGCGTTCCAGGCGTCGCTCAGCGGTGCCAGGTGCGTGCTTTGTTCAAGCTCGCCGGCGATGCGCTGCAAGCGCTCGGCCACCTGTTTTTGCTGTTCGAGCAAGGTGTCGATGGCGCGCTGGCCTTCGGTGCAGGCTTGTTGCGTCTGGTCCTGGTGCTCGGCGGCCTGGCTGGCGTCCTTGACGAGGCGGGCGAGGGTGCTTTGCGCCTCGAAAGCCTGGCGCAATAACGGCGCGTTGTCGCTGCTTTGTTGCCGGGCCGCGGCCAATGCCAGTTGCGTGACGCCCAGGCCTTTTTCCAGTTCGGCTTGCTGTTGGTGCAGGTCGATTTGCTGCTGGGTGAGCTGCTGGATCTGCGCGGCCAAGGGGTCGAGCTGTCGGCTCAGTTCCGCCTGGCGGATGAACTGATGGCGCTGGGGCGCCAGTTGTTCCAGGCGGGTCAGTTTCAGGCGTTCGTCGGCCAGGGCGTTCCAATCGGCCTGTGCCTGTTGCAGCTGTTCGGCGGCGCTGGCGTGTTCATCCTGCAATTGGCGCAGGTCGCGCAGCCAGGTGTGTTGCTGCTCCAACTGCTTGAGTTGCGCCTGTTGGGCCTTGAGTTGTTGCTGGGCGTCGTTGAAGCGCTGGTCGAGTTCGGCCCGGGCTTCGGGGGCCAGCGGGGTGACACCGGTGGCCTGGTCCTGCAGCTGTTTGTGGGTTTCCTTGGCTTGCTTGGCCTTGTCGAAGGCGCGGCGGCCGAGGCGGGTATACAGGGCGGTGTCAGTGAGTTTTTCCAGCAGTTCGCTGCGATCGTTGTCATCGGCCTTGAGGAACGCGCTGAACTCGCTCTGGGCCAGCAACACGGCACGGGTGAACTGCTCGAAGTTCAGGCCCAGGGCGGCTTCGAGCTGAGTCTTGTATTCGCCTTTCTGGCTCGCCAACAGTTGATCGTTGTCCAGGTCCCGCAGGCTCTGGCGGCTGGCTTGCAACTTGCCGCCGGCCTTTTCCCGGGCACGATTGGCTTCCCAGCGGGCCCGGTAGCGGCGCCCGTCGATACCGCGAAAATCCACTTCGGCAAAGCCATCGCCGGTGCCACGGCGCAGCAGCGTGCGCGGATCGCCCGTGGCAATCTCGCCATCGAGGTCCGGCACCTTGGCATCGCGACCGGTATTGTTGAGGCGCGGCACGGCACCGAACAGCGCCAGGCACAAGGCATCGAGCAGCGTGCTCTTGCCGGCGCCGGTGGGGCCGGTAATGGCGAACAGGCCGGCGCTGGCCAAGGGTTCTGCGGTGAAATCGATTTCAAACGGCCCGGCCAGGGACGCCAGGTTTTTCAGGCGGATCGCGAGAATCTTCATGGTTGCTCGCTCTCCATCTGCACGTCTTGCAACAGCACGGCAAAATCCTTGAGGGTCTGTTCATCTACTTCGTTGCCATAGGTGTCCTGCCAGGCGCGGCTGAACAGTTCCTGCGGGCTGAGTTGATCCAGTTCCACCAGCGTGTTGCCGTCATCGGCACTGCCGGCGCCACCGTTGCCGGCGTACTCGGCGGCAATCCGTACCAGGCGCACGGCCTTGCCTTGCAGTGCGGTTTCGACCTGGTGGCGCAGGTCCGGCTGCGGTTCGTCGAGGCGCACCCGCACTTCCAGCCAGGGCTGGCGCTGGACATCGGCCAACAGGTCGATGTCGGGCAGGTCCTTGAGTTGTACCAGGATCTCGGCCAGCGGTGCCGGGCCCAGGCGTTGCAGGTTGACGGCTCGGGGAATCAGGCGCGGCTCGACCTTGACCAGGGTTTCGCCGTCCAGGGTGATGTCGAGAATCTGATGCTGGTAGCCAATTTCCGAGAATGACAGCGGGATCGGCGAGCCGCTGTAGCGGATACGCTCTTCGCCGTTGACCTTCTGCGGTTTGTGCAAGTGGCCGAGGGCGACGTAGCTGATGCTCGGGCCGAACAGGCTGGCGGGCAGGGCCTCGGCGTTGCCGATGATCAGGCTGCGCTCGGAGTCCTCGGACACCGAACCGCCGGCCATGTGCGCATGACTGATGGCAATCAGCGCCTGGCCTTTCTTGCGCTTGCTGTTGGCCGCGGCGATCAGCCACTCATGCACCTGACCGATACCTCGCAGGTAGTCGTCGCCCAGCTGCGCGCCGGTGACTTCGGCGGGGCGCAGGAACGGCAGGGCCAGGCACCACGCCTTGACCTTGCCCTTGGCATCGGGCAATGGCAACAACAGGCGCTCGACGTCCAATTGGCCGTCGTCCAGCCACAGTACCCGGCCCAGGGCGTGGGTGCGCAAGCGGCGCATCAGCGGCGCAGGCAGCTCGATGCGCGAGCCGGAGTCATGGTTGCCGGCGATCATCACGATGGTCAGGTTGGCGTTTTGCTCATGGGCGCTGACGATGAAGTCGTAGAGCCGCTCCTGGGCTTTGACCGGCGGGTTGACGGTGTCGAAGATGTCGCCGGCGATCAGCAGCGCGTCGGGTTTTTCGTGGGTCAGCTGACGCAGCAGCCAGTCGAGGAAGCAGGCGTGTTCGAAATCGCGTTCCTGACCGTGCAGGTTTTGCCCCAGGTGCCAGTCGGAGGTGTGAAACAGACGCAAGGCAAACTCCAGAAAACAGATGATGGCCGCGATGAAGAGAAGGGCGGCTAAAAGAAGGAGAGTTTACTGGGAAACGGGGGGGAGGACTTGTTCAACTTCATGGGATCTATTTGAACACGACCTTGTGGCGAGGGAGCTCGCTCCCGCTCGATTGCGCAGCAATCGCAAAAAGGGGCCGCTGCGCAGCCCAGCGGGAGCAAGCTCCCTCGCCACAAAAGCCACAACTCCCCAGGAAACCGGGTTTATTTGGGGTACAACGGCGGCAACCCGGAATCACCGGCTGAATCCAGCGCCCCTTCGGTAGGCGGGATGGTGCGGATGGCGCGCCACAGGTCTTCGCCTTGCCAATGCTGGCCGGTCTCGCTGTAGAGCGCGCCGTTGAGGCCGTCCAGGGCGTCGGACAGCGGCACGAAGCGCGCCGCCATGTCGGCCAGGGTTTCCGGCTGCTGGCGGGCCCAGGCATCCAGGGCCTGGCGGGTGGCGTGGGGGTCGTTGGCCAGGCAGGCGCGCTTGAGGTCGTCCAGCAGGGTGCGCGGGCTCGGTCCGGCCTGGGTCGAGCGCAAGATGGCCGGTTGCCAACGGGCGCGCCACCACAAGCCAAAGCCGAGCAGCGTCGTGCAGGCCAGGATCAGGCTGCTCAGTTGCCAATACCACAGGGTCTCGCTGTCGACCGTCGTCACGATCTGCGCCGTGCCGGCGGGCGTATCCACCATCAGGCTCGGATTGTTCGCCACCTGCAGGGTCCGTGCCGGGAGGCTGGTGCGGTCCAGGTGATCTTCCAGGGTGTTCCACCAGACCACTTCCACCGGTGGCAGCTCGATGGTGCCGCTGCGGTTGGGCACCAGCGCCTCGCGGTCTTCGCGGCTGCCCACCAAACCGCGTTCACTGCTGCGGCTGCTGAGTACCGGCTGGTCTGGATAACGTCGCAGGCCATTGATCTCAGTGGCCGGCAGCGGTGGTAATTGGGCGCTGGCCAGGCCTTCGGCTTCCAGGGTCAGGCTGCGGGTCAGGGAGTCGCCCACCTGACTGTGGGTCGGTTCCGGGCTCCAGCTCTCGCTCAAGGACAGGCTGCGGGCCGGCAACCAGGGCACGTCGGCCGGGTAGCTGGCGGGCTTGGGATTGACGGTCAGGCGCAATTGCTCGGAACTGACGCGCATCAACTGGCCCGGCTTGGGGCCCGAAGGCACTGCGTCCTGGGCCACCGGTTCGACCAGGGTGGCGCTGAAGGTCTGGGCCGGGATCGTCAGTTCGCCGCTGCGCTGCGGGTAGATGCCATAACGCAGTTCGATCACGCCGTGGCGCACTTCGTTGATGACCTTTTCATAGGTGCGCGATTCGCCCAGTTGTTCGGTGCGGGCATCGGGGATGTGCAGCGGCGTCAGGCTGCTGTCGTCGTACAGCGACACCGAATGGTAGATGCGCAACGTCAGGATTGCCTGGGCCTGCACATACACCTGGGTCTGGTCGAGGCTGGCCTCGATGAACACCGGTGCCAAAGTCCCGGACGCATTGCGGGTTTCGCTTTCGATGACTTGCAAGGTGATCGGCTGGCTGGTCACTTCGCCCAGTTGCAGCGGGGGAATGATCACGGTACCGCTTTGGCGCGGCAGCAGGGTGACGATCCAGCGGGTGGTGGCGCGGTTCTCGCCGTCAAGGGTCGTCAACTGGTTGACCTGACGGGTGCCGCGCACATCGAACAAGGCCTGGAGCGGGCCCAGGTCGGGTTTGCCGAACAACGTGGCGTCGTTGGATTCCAGGGTCAGCTCTACCGTTTCCCCGGAGTTCAGGCGGCTGCGGTCCACACTGGCCGTCAGCTGTGCAGCCTGGGTTCCAGAGGCCCAGAGCAGCAAGACGAGGAGGTAGGCGGTGAAGCGGGTCATGGGGTTTTTCCCTGGGCCTGATGGCTTTGCTGTTCATACCAGAATTTACGCCTGAGCAGCTCGCCGGGGTTGTCCGGAATCTGGCGCAGCCATTGTTCCATGGCCTGGCGTTGTTCTTCTTCATTGCGCTGGCCGGCGGCGGGACGCAGCGGCGGCGTGGTGGTCTGCTCGTCAGGCAGTTCACTGCCCGGCACATCTTGGGCGGTGGGCGCTTGCGCGGTTCGCGGGGGCTGGGATTCGTCCGGTGTCGCGGTTGCCTCGGCGGAGGGCTGGCCCGCTTCGGAAGATTGACTCGTCGAAGTGCTATCCGGCGTTTGCTCGGCCTGGCCCGGTCCCTCGCGTTCGACGGGCTTGGGCTCTGGCGTCGGTGGTGCCTGTTCGTTCAACAGGTTCTGCACCAGGGCCTTGTTGGTCTGGGCCGGGCGCAGGTCGGGTTGCAATTCCAGGGCTTGTTCATAGGCGTCCAGTGCGGCTTCCAGCTCACCGCTTCGGGCCAGGGCATTGCCGCGATTGTAGTGGGCACGGGCGTCGTTGCCTTCGGCGAAGCGCCGGGCGGCTTCGCTGTATTGGCCGGCTTCGTACAGGGCGACGCCTTGCCATTGGCTGTCTTCGAAGTGGGCGGCGGCTTCGGCGGGGCGCTTTTGCTTGAGCAAGTGCTGGCCCTGTTGGTCGGGGCGCAACCACAAGTCCTGGAATTCGAAAGCGTGGCCGGTTTGCGGCAAGACGAACAGCAGCGGCAGGCAGAACAGCCAGCCTCGACGCCCGGCGCAAGCGGCCAGCAGCAACAAGGGCAGGAGCAGCCAATAACCCTGGTCGGCCCAGGTGTCCAGGCGCAACGTCTGGCCGTCGCTGCGCAGATGGCGAGGACCGTCCAGCAGACCCAGGCCGCGCAGGTCGCTGTCGTCCAGCCGCGCCGGCCGGTAGTGGCCGTCCAGCTCGTTGGCGAAGGCCTTGAGGCCCGGGTTGTCCAGGCGCGGTACCAGGATCGAACCCTGGGCGTCCTTGAGGTAACTGCCGTCGTCCTGGGCCACCGGCGCGCCTTCGCGGGTACCGATGCCCAGCATCAGCCATTGCGTGGCGGAACCGTCCAGGACCTGGCGGATGCCTTCACGTTCCTGCTCGTTCAACGACGAGCCGATCAGCAGGATCCGACCGTGGCCGAGTTCACCCTGGTCCAGCAGGGCCATGGCCTTATGAACGGCCAGGTCGGCGCGATGGCCGCCTTGGGGCATGATCGATGGCGCGAGGGCTTCGAGCAGGTTGGTGCTGGTGGCCAGGTCGTCGGACAGCGGCACCAGCGTGTGGGCGCTGCCGGCATAGACGATGATCGCGGTCTGGGCATCGCTGCGGTTCTGCAACAGGTCCAGCAGCTTGCGCCGGGCTTGTTCCAGGCGCGTGGGCGGGACATCGGTGGCGAGCATTTCCGGGGTCAGTTCCAGTATCACTACCAGCGGATCGGCGGGTTTCTGGCTGGTCTGTTCGACCCGCGCCCAGCTTGGCCCCAGCAACGCCAGCACGATCAACAGCCAGCCCAGGCCCAGGGCAATCCACGGCAGCCGGCTTTCCCGACCACTGCCGCCGCTGAGCAGTACCGCATGAAAGGCCGGCGGCAGGATCATCTGCCAGCGGCCCACCCGTTTTTGCCGATGCCACAGTTGCCAGAGCAACCAGCCCAGCAACGGCAGCAGTAACACGAACCAGGGGCGCAGCCAGTGTGGCCAGAGGGCGATCATCGACGCCTCCGCAAGCGCAGGCGCTTGAGCCGCTGGCGCCACTCGGTATGTTGGGACGGCTGGAACAGCGGCTGGTTGAACAGGCGTTGCAGTGGATTGTCCGGCCAGCGCGCCCGGACCACCAGCAATAGGCTCAACAGCAGCGCAGCGGCCAGGGGCCAGTGATACAGCGCCAGGGCAGGGCGTGCCTGGGTCGGTTGCTGGGTCACCGGTTCGAGCTGGTCGAGGGTGGTCTTGATCGCCAGCAATTGCTCACCATCCTGGGCACGAAAATAGCGACCGCCCGTGACCTGGGCAATGTCCTTGAGCGACGCCTCGTCGAGGTCCAGGCTCGGGTTGACGCCGAGGAAGCCCGCCGTGCCACTTTGTTCCGGGTCGGCACCAATGCCGATCGGGTAGATTTTCACGCCTTCGTCGGCGGCCAGCCGCGCGGCGGTCAGCGGGTCGATTTCGCCGCCGTTGTTGGCGCCGTCGGTGACCAGGATCAGTACGCGACTGTGGGCCGGACGCTGGCGCAGGCGCTTGAGGGCCAGGCCGATGGCGTCGCCGATGGCGGTATTTTTGCCGGCGATGCCGATGCGCGCCTCGTCGAGCCAACGACGCACGGTGCGGCGGTCGAAGGTCAGCGGTGCCTGCAAGTAGGCCTGGCTGCCGAACAGGATCAGGCCGACCCGGTCACCTTCGCGGCTTTCGAGAAAATCCCCGAGCATGTGCTGGACCAGCGCGAGGCGACTGACGTCTTCGTCCTTCCACTGCATGTCGGGAAAGTCCATGGAGCCCGAGACGTCCACTGCCACCAGCAGGTCGCGACCGCTGGCGGCAATGGGCAGCGGTTCCCCCAGCCACTGCGGTCGTGCAGCGGCGATCAGCAACAGCAGCCAGAGCAGGATGAAGGGCGCTTGTTGCCGCCAGGTCGGCAGATTGGCCCGGGCCCGACGGCCCACCAGGCCTTCCAGGTCGCCGAGGAAGCTGACCTTGAGCGCCGGCTCGCCACTGTCGGCCGCCGGCAGCACCAGGCGCATCAGCCAGGGCAGCGGCAACAGGGCGAACACCCAGGGCCAGGCGAATTCAAACATGTTTGCGAATCCAGATTTCGACCGCCTGGGTCAGGCCGGCGATGGCTTTGTCATCGAGCTTGCATTCGGGCTTGTAGGCGCCTTCCACCAGTATCATCCAGCGCGTCAAGCCAGCGGCCGGGCAGCGGTTATCCAGGAAGGCCAGCCATTTGCGCCCGTTGAGGGTGTGGCTCTGGCTGTAGGGGTAGTGATTGCGACACAGGCGCTTGAGCAGCCCGTTGAGCTGCTGCAACCAGGCACCGGCCGGCGCGCCGTCGTAGGGCTTGGGCAGCCGGGCGAGTTCGGCCAGGGCGGCCAGGCGCACCGGGTCCAGGGGCTGCTCGCTGCGTTCGGCGGTGCGCTTGGCGGGAATGAATCGGCGCAATTGCCACAGCCCCAGGCCCAGCAACGGTAGCATCAGCAGTAGCAACCACCAGCCCGGCGCGGGCGGCCAGAAGCCAATGGGCGGTGGCGCCATCAGCGGCTGCAATTGATCGAGACTGCTCATCGGCTTTTCCCGGCCCGCTTGGGGTTCAGGTAGTCGCGCAACTGCTCGACCATGTCGCCCTGGGTGCTCAGGGGCATCATCAGTATTCGCAGCTTTTGCGCTAGCAATTCCCAACGCGCCTGGCGTGCCTCGGCCTGGGCGCGATAGGCCTGGCGCAGTTCGAAATTCAGGGTGTCGAGCTCCAACTGCGCACCACGCTGGGCGAAGCGCAGCAAACCGGCGGCGGGCAAGGCATGATCCAGCGGGTCCGACAGCGGCAGCAGCAACAGGTCGCAATGGCGCGACAGCAGGCTCAGTTGCTGTTCGGCGCTGTCGGACAACGCACGCTCGTCGCAAATCACGATCACCAGGCTGCCGGGCCGCAGCACTTCCCGGGCCCGACGCAGGGCGATGCCGAACGAGTCGCGGTCCGGCTCGCCCTCGGTGTGCAATGACTGATTGACCCGCACCAGACGGTTGAGCAATTGCAACAGGCTCTGCTTGCTGCGCCGGGGCTTGACCTCGTAATGGGTGTTGTTACCGAACACCAGGCCGCCGACCCGGTCGTTATGCCCCAGCGCGGCCCAGCCGATCAGGCTGGCGGCCTGGGCGGCGAGTACCGACTTGAACATCAGCCCCGAGCCGAAGAACAGCCGGTGGCTTTGCTCGATCATGATGAAGATCGGCCGCTCCCGCTCTTCGTGGAACAGCTTGGTGTGAGGCTCCTGGGTCCGGGCGGTGACGCGCCAGTCGATGGTGCGCACGTCGTCGCCGGCCTGGTAGACCCGCACCTGGTCGAAATCCACCCCGCGCCCGCGCAGCTTGGAGTGGTGCAGGCCGATCAGCGGGCTGCGCTGGCCCGGTGTCGAGAACAGTTGCACCTCGCGCACGCGATGGCGCATCTCGATCAGCTCCGAAAGGCTGACGCGGATGCCCGGTGCGGGCGCCAGGGGGTTATTCATGACTCATGCTCAAGCGACAGCGACGACGTCGAGAATCCGCTGCACGACCCGGTCCTGGTCGATGCCGGCGGCCTCGGCTTCGAACGACAGGATGATGCGATGGCGCAGCACGTCGAACAGCACGGCCTGGATATCTTCCGGGCTGACAAAGTCGCGCCCGGCCAGCCAGGCGTGGGCACGGGCGCAGCGGTCAAGGGCGATGGAACCCCGCGGACTGGCGCCGTAGGCGATCCACTCGGCCATTTCCGGATCGAACTTGGCCGGGTTGCGGGTGGCCATGATCAGTTGCACCAGGTACTCCTCCACGGCGTCGGCCATGTACAACCCGAGGATTTCCTTGCGTGCGGAGAAGATCGCCTGCTGGCTCACGCGGCGCTCGGGCTTGGTCTCGCCGTTCAGCGCTTCACCCCGGGCCTGCTGCAGGATGCGGCGTTCCACGGCAGCATCGGGAAAACCGATCTTGACGTGCATCAGGAATCGGTCGAGCTGGGCTTCGGGCAGCGGGTAGGTGCCTTCCTGCTCGATCGGGTTCTGCGTGGCCATCACCAGGAACAGCGGCGACAGTTCATACGTGCTGCGCCCGACGCTGACCTGGCGTTCGGCCATGGCTTCGAGCAGGGCCGACTGGACTTTGGCCGGGGCACGGTTGATTTCGTCCGCCAGCACCAGGTTATGGAAGATCGGCCCTTGCTGGAACACGAAACTGCCGGTTTCCGGCCGGTAGATTTCCGTGCCGGTAATGTCGGCGGGCAGCAGGTCGGGGGTGAACTGGATACGATGGAACTGCGCCTCGATGCCCTCGGCCAGCTCTTTGATGGCCTTGGTCTTGGCCAGCCCAGGCGCGCCTTCCACCAGCATATGACCGTCGGCGAGCAAGGCGATGAGCAGGCGCTCGATGAGTTTTTCCTGGCCGAGAATCTGCGTTGAAAGAAAGGTTCGCAGCGCAAGCAGCGCTTCACGATGTTCCATCGGTGACTGTTCCTGGAAAGGGTGGCCCCAGGCGTTCGGATAACGCCGGGGCTGGGGGCGTTACTTTAATGCATGGCAGGGGGTGGCGACTAACGGGATTTTGATTGGCCGTGTGAATTGTGATCGGCTTGGAAAGATTGTGGGGGTGGGTTTGCTTGCCATGAATCCCGCCCGGCCAGGCGCACTTACTCTGTGGTGAGGGAGCTTGCTCCCGCTTGAGTGCGAAGCACTCACAAAGTGAAGGGGTGTTTATCGGGATGTAGGAGTGCTCTGGAACAGGCTACGTTGTCTTGCGCCATTGCCTACAACTGCGCCAGAATCCGCCGGCTTGTGCGCTTGGGAGGCAGATTCTATCGTTTCCGGGTCGCTGATGAATCAGCGATCGGGTTTGGTAGCCCGGCTTTTGACTTGTCGCACAGCCCCTGCAACAGAGGCCTTTTTGGTATCTGTTTTATGGCGGTCATGCGCAGGGCGTCTTCGGACGCGCCGGTTCTCCAAGTCACCGGTCTACCAACCCGCGTATGGCCGCCACCTTCGTTTGGTAGCGAGGTTGATGGTCTCCTTTTTCTGATTTGGAGATTCATTCATGTTCAAAGTAACCCCGAACCCACCGAACACCGATCCAACGTCACCGCGTCCAAAAACCAAGTCTCAAAAACACGACGAAGTCACCGACCGAGTCCTCGACCATTACCTGAACCCCAAACCGGACAAAGCCGAAGCAGAACCTGCGCCCGGCCAACTCTTCACCGTCAACAAAGACATCGACACCGAAAGCCTGCTTGCCAACCTCAGCGAAACCCTGGCTTCGGCCAATGCCATGGTCAATGACCTGGCTTTCGACCTGGACGGTTCGCGCCGACATTTCCTCCTGGGCATTCAGCAACTGATCGAACTGGGCGGTCTGCTGGCGAACCGTGCACTGGACAACATCGAAGCCCGTCAGCGACATAGCCCTTGTGGCATTCCTTAAATCCTGGGCAAGCCGCAAAAACCTGTGGGAGCCGAGCTTGCTCGCGATGGCGGCGGTATATCCAACATAGATGGAGCCTGACCCACCGCTATCGCGAGCAAGCTCGGCTCCCACAGGTTTGATCGTTCCCACGCTCTGCGTGGGAATGCATCCTGTGACGCTCTGCGTCACCTTGCAGAAGCGGCACGCGGAGCGTCCCTGGCGGCGTTCCCATGCGGGAGCGTGGGAACGATCAAAACCCATTGTGGCGAGGGAGCTTGCTCCCGCTGGGCTGCGCAGCAGACCCGAAGCCCGCCACCTCGGTGTATCAGGCAGGCCGTATCCAGCCCTTTAAGGGTCGCTTCGCAACCCAG
This sequence comes from Pseudomonas sp. NFACC56-3, assembly GCF_900100025.1. NCBI lineage: Bacteria > Pseudomonadati > Pseudomonadota > Gammaproteobacteria > Pseudomonadales > Pseudomonadaceae > Pseudomonas > Pseudomonas sp. NFACC56-3. The sequence goes on from NZ_FMTK01000005.1 coordinate 189,499, forward strand.
CGGGAGCAAGCTCCCTCGCCACACAAGCGCTGCTGTGTTCGGATGATTGCTCAGCCTACCCACGCCCCCGCATTCACCAGATTCACCGGCCGCTCACCCACCAATGCCGCCAACAGGTTGTCCACCGCACAGCGCGCCATTGCTTCCCGGGTCTCGTGGGTGGCCGAGCCCATGTGCGGTGTCGCCACCACGTTGTCCATCTGCAACAGCGGCGAATCCGCACTCAAGGGCTCGCGCTCGAAGACATCCAGCCCCGCGCCACGGATCTGGCCGTTGCGCAGGGCGTCGATCAGTGCCGCTTCATCCACCACTTTGCCTCGGGAGATGTTGATGAAGAGGGTCTCGGGACGCATTCGGGCAAACGCCTGCGCATCGATCAGCCCTTGGGTTTCAGCCGTCAAGGGCAAGGTCAGGCAAACGAAGTCCGCCTGCTGCAACAATGTTTCGAGGCTGCAATAGCGTGCGTTGAAACGCTGCTCGACCGCGGGCTTGGGCGAATGGCTGTGGTAGAGCACCGGCATGCCGAAGCCGAAGTGCCCGCGCTGGGCCAAGGCTTCGCCGATGCGCCCCATGCCGATGATGCCCAGGGTCTTGCCATGGACGTCGGTGCCGAAATGGCGGGGGCCGATGCTCTGTTGCCAGCCGCCGCTGCGCACCAGGTTGGCCAGTTCCACCACGCGCCGGGCGGTTGCCAGGATCAGGGCGAAACCGGTGTCCGCGGTGGTTTCGGTGAGCACGTCCGGGGTATTGGTCAGCAGGATCCGACGTTCGGTCAGGTAGTCGATGTCGTAGTTGTCGACCCCCACCGAGACACTGGCGATGGCTTGCAGGTTCGGCGCCAGGTCCAGCAGCGCCGCATCCAGCTTGAGGCTGGCGCCCAGCAGGCCGTGGGCCGTGGGCAGGGCATCGCGCAGTTGTGCCAGGCCCTGGGCATCGAGGCGTTCGATGAGCGTGACTTGAGCCTGGGCTTGCAGGCGAGCCATCAATTGAGGTGACAGCGTTTTGTACAACACCACGTGCTTTTTCATGGATGGGTCTCGATTCAGGAACGGGCGGGCGCCGGGTTTGGCGTCGCGGGGTGGGAGACGGTCCGGTCGCTGGCGCCGGGCTTGAGGGCGAGGGTCAGCACGACCGACAGCAGCAAGGCGCCGCTCATCAGCAGGAAGGACATGCCAGGGGAGCCAGTGGTGCCGTTGAGGTAGCCCACCAGGTACGAGCCGCCGAACGAACCCAGCGCGCCCATGCTGTTGATCAACGCCATGGCGCCGCCGGCGACATTGGCCGGGAGGATTTCCGGAACGATGGCGAAGAACGGACCGTAGGGCGCGTACATGCAAGCGCCGGCGACCACCAGCAAGCCATAGGACCACCAGAAGTGCTCGGCCCCCAGCAGGTAGGACGCGTAGAACGCGATGGAGGCGATCAGCAGCGGCGGCCAGACGAAACGCTTGCGCTTCTGCGCCTTGTCCGACGCCCAGGACACCACCAGCATGCCGATCACCGCGGCCAGGTACGGCAAGGACGACAGCCACCCGGCCTCGACCATGTTCATCTGTAGGCCGGCCTTGAGGATCGACGGCAACCACAACACAAACCCGTAGACGCCGATGCTCCAGCAGAAAAACTGCAACGCCAGGATGATCACCTTGGGAGAGCGGAAGGCTTCGGCGTAGTTCTTCACCGCCTTGATGCCGACCTGTTCGGCGGCCAAGGCACTTTCCAGATCATGTTTTTCCTGGTCGCTGAGCCACTTGGCCTGGGCCGGGCGATCATCGGCCAGGCGCCACCAGACAAAGGCCCAGAGCACCGCCGGCAGGCCCTCGATGATGAACATCCAGCGCCAGTCGAATCGCTGCACCAGGTAACCCGAGACCACGGACATCCACAGCATGGTCACCGGGTTGCCGAGGATCAGGAAGGTATTGGCGCGCGAGCGTTCGGCACGGGTGAACCAGTGGCACAGGTACACCAGCATCGCCGGCATCACCGCGGCCTCGACCACTCCGAGCATGAAGCGGATCACGATCAGCCAGTAGGCGTTGGCGACCACGCCCGTCAGGGTGGCCAGCGACCCCCAGAGGATCAGGCTGACGAAGATCAGCTTCTTCACACTGTGCTTTTGCGCGTAGATCGCCCCCGGGACCTGGAAGAAAAAGTAGCCGAGGAAAAACAGGGCGCCCAGCAGCGACGAAAGCCCTGGGGTGATCATCAGGTCCTTGGCCATGCCCGAGGCGGCGGCAAATCCATAATTGGCCCGGTCGAGGTAGGCCAGGCTGTAGGTGATGAAGACGATGGGCATGATGTACCACCAGCGGCGGGTGGCGAGGTTGAGCGTTTGCATGTCGTTGACTCCTGAGCTTGTTGTTTTTGTTTGCAGCAGGTGTGTTTTGCGGTGGCCTCTATCGCGAGCAAGCTCGCTCCCACAGGGGTTAACTCGATCCCCTGTGGGAGCGAGCTTGCTCGCGATAGGCGGTTTCAAATTCAGCCAATAACTCAAGGCGCGTCGGCAACCCTTCCATATCCCCACGGCTCTGCACCGCGCGGCTGCCAATCCAATTGGCGCGCTGTACGGCCTCGGTGATGGCCTGGCCTTCGAGCAATGCGCTGATCAGGCCCACGGCGAAGCCATCACCGGCGCCCACGGTGTCCACCACGTGGGCCACCGGCACGCCGGGGATGACGCCCTGGTCCAGCGCCGTGCGGTAATAGGCCCCGTCCGCGCCGAGCTTGATCACGACGATTTCGGCACCTTGGTCCAGGTAGAACGCGGCGATGTCGGCCGGGTCGTCGAAGCCGGTCAGCAGCCGGCCTTCGCCGAGCCCCGGCAAGACCCAGTGGGCGAGGGCGGCGAGGCGATTGATTTCAGTGATCATCGTCGACTCGCTGCCCCATAGGCTTGGCCTCAGGTTAGGGTCGAACGACAGGCTGCGGCCGGCCGCGCGCATACGGCTCATCAATTCGAAGGACATCTCGCGGGCCGTGCCCGACAGCGCCGGGACGATGCCGGTGGCGTGCACGTGACGGGCCTCAAGCAGCGCAGGCGCGATGGAGCTGATCGACAGATGACTGGCCGCCGAGCTGCGCCGGAAATACTCGACTTGCGGGTCGCTGCCATCGACGGTGAGGGACTTGAACTGGAAGCCGGTGGGGTGCTTCGGGTCGACCGTCACGTGGCGACAATCCAGGCCCTCGTTTTCCAGGGTCTGCGTCACGAAGCGCCCCAGGGAATCGGCGCCGACCCGACTCAGCCACGCCACCTTGAAGCCCAGCCGCGACAGGCCGATGGCCACGTTGCTGTCGGCCCCCGCAATGCGCTTGTGAAACTGGTCGACGCTGGCCAGGTCACCGCGCTGATCCGCTACCAGCATTGCCATGGTTTCGCCGAACGACAACACATCGAACTCAGACATGGGCAGGCTCCTGGCGCGATTGCCCGAGGCGGGACAGGGTGGCGACATGGCTGGCGGTCAATTGCAGCAGGTCATCGTCTTGCAGCGGGTACTCGGCGGCGCGCATCACGCCGGCGGGCATGTGTTTGAGCAGTTGTTCCCACACGTGCAGGTCGGTCATGGCCGGAGGCACGGCGACGAGTTTGCCGTCGGCGCGCCGGGCCACGGCCTTGCAGTGCACATACGCCACATACCGTCCGAGCTGTCGGGCGGCCACGGCGGCCGATTGGTCCTGCCATTGCCAGTTGCCAATGTCGAAGGTCATGGCGACGGGCAGCCCTTGGTGCTCCACCGCGGTGAAGAACCGTTGCAACGGTTCGATCCGCCCGCCCTGCAAGGTCTGGTCGTTTTCCACCAGCAACTGCACCGGGCTGGCGGCGAGCACCTGGGCCAGCGCCGACAGGTCATTGGAGTCGGTGAAATGACCGAGGGAGACTTTCAGCCAGGTCGAACCGAACGCCTCGCCGCGTTGCAGGGTCAGCGCCAGGGCGGGGTTGGGCCTGGACTGGCCGGGGAGCCACAGTTCCAGGGGGGACGAAAAAATACTCTGCAGCCCCTGGGCCCGGGCAGCGGCGGCCAGTTCAGCGGGCTGTTCGGTGGTGAGCAATTCTTCGCGCCATTCGATGCGCGAGGCACCGGCGGCGGCCAACAGATCGATGAAACGGCCTTGGCCATGCTGCCGCACCAGGTCGGCGCCGTAGCTGGAAAGACTGATGGAGACGGGTGGGTTGTGCATTGTTGTTGTACCTCTGAAACCGGTTTCAGTTTTGTTCAAAAAAAGGGTTCAAAAAAAGGGTTCAAAAAAGCGTTCAAAAAAGGGGTGTGCTTCAGGGCCTCATCGCGAGCAAGCTCGCTCCCACAGGGATCTTCAGTGCGCCACAGATCCCGTGTGGGAGCGAGCTTGCTCGCGATAGGGCTTTTACACTCACCGAAGATTCCCCCGCGTCGACCCACGCTCAATCAACCGCGCCGCAAAATCCAGGGTCCGCACCGGCCCGTTGTCACCGCGCAAGCGCTTGAGCAGGCATTCGAACGCGCTGGCGCCGATCTGCGCTGTCGGTTGGGCCAGGGCCGTGATGCCGCTGCCCACCAAGGGGTACCAATCCAAATCATCGAGGGCGATCAGGCCCACGTCGTCGAACAAGTGACAACCCAGCTCGCGCAACACCGTCGTCGCGGCCAGGGCGGCAATGCCATTGGCGCAGAACAACGCCTTGGGGCCATGGCCAGGCTGGGCAAGAAAGGTCTTGATACGCGTAGTCAACTGATCGCAGGTTTCCACCACGGTGCCGGCCAGGGCAGGCCGTCGTTGGATGCCGGCCTTGAAACTCTCGACCCGCTCGATTCGCGAACTGGTGCCGTCGAACGGTTCGGTCACCAGCAACAGATCGCGGTAGCCCCGTTGTTCGAGGTGATCGAGGGCCATTTCGATGGCCGCCGGGTTGTCCAGCCCGACCAGGTCGCTGTCGAGCCGATCGACCTTGCGATCCACCAGCACCAGGGGCATTTCGCTGCGCAGCTCGAACAGTTCGTTACGGTGATGACCCAAGGTGTTCACGATCAGCCCTTCGATGTTGTAGGCGCGCAACAAGGCCAGGTGTTGGCGTTCCTGCTCGTCGTCGCGGTCGGTGTTGCACACCACCAGGCTGTAGCCATGGCGACGGCAGGCGGTTTCCACGCCATGCATCACGGCAATCGAATAAGGGTTGCGGATATCGGCCACCAGCATGCCGATCAAGCGCGTGCGCCCGCGCTTGAGGCCGCGAGCCATCTGGTTCGGCCGGTAGCCCAGCTCGCTGATGGCCTGCTCGATGCGCCGGGCGATGGCCTCGGAGAGCAGGGCACGGTCTTCGCCAATGAAACGCGAGACACTGGCCTTGGAGACCCCGGCGCGTTCGGCGACATCAAGCATGGTTACGCGGCTGCGCTGGGCGGCGGAGAAAGAATTCACGGATTGAAACCTGCTTATTGGATTTATTAGTGGCTCTGAAACCGGTTTCAGGAAACACCAGAACCCAATCGGTCGTCAAGGGCGACGTGTCGCAGGCACGACCGGCGGTGGTTCGCTTGCGTCGGACAGTGGCGACGATCCAGACAGACTTTCATCAGCGCCGGGCCACCCAGGGGATTTGCAGCGCGCAAGGCCGTGTGCTTAGCTGCCTTCCTCCCCAGCCCTTTGACTGTCGAAACCACCATGAACTTTACCCAGCCTCGTGTGAGAATGCTGTCGATACTGAGTGTGACCTTGTTGGTGGTGGGCTGTGCGTCCTATTACCTGTTTCGCCACAGCGGCGCGCCGGTAGATGAAGGTTTCGCCGCCGAGCAACTGAACCAAGGAGGCCTGGAAGACATCGGTACTCTGGCAGCGCCCGAGGTGGAAAAACGCCTCAATTACTTGATTCAGGACACCGGTGAAACCCTCAGGTCCCTGGAGCTGATCAGTGGCGCGCAATTGAGCCTGACCCTTTCGACGACCGAGCCCGAAGTCGAGCAGCCGTTGCAATACGAGCCGCTGTTTGTCCCGTTCACCAGCGCGCAACTGAAGGCTGAACTGGCGTCGATCCAAGGCCTGCGTTTTACCCAGCGGCTGTTTGCCGAGGGGTCCGAGGTACGGCTGGATACCAGCCGCCTCGATCCGCTCTGGAAGCGCGCCGCCACGCCGGAGGAGCCGGCGGCCGAGCAGTACCTGCCGCAGCGCTTGCGTTTTCGCGATGGCAGCGAAAAAGCCTTCGCCGAGCTCAAGGTGTCGCCCCAGGTCGAGTCCGACGACACAATCTCGTCCCATGACACCTTCGCCCTGTCGGTGAACAAATCTCTGGCGAGTCTTGGTCTCACGGTCGCTTATCGCAGCTACCCGGCGTTCAAGAAAGTGGTGCTGGACAAGGATCACCCCAAAGTGACCCTGGACGACGGCCAGTCCTTCCAGCTCACTGCCTTGGGTGATGACAGCGCGTCCGTGCGGTTGAGTACGCCGAAATTGTCCACCTTCGTGGTACAGGGGCTGGATGACGCGGGCAGGGCGCTCTACAGCAACGGGAACAATGCCCGGGCGTTCCCCTCCGATAGTGATATCGCGGCGTTGCATGAGTATTACAACGCGCTGCTGCAGACCAAGGACGATCTCAAGCAGCTCAAGACCGGCCAGGCGGTGCAACAGCAGTTGCAGCGCCTGACCGAGGCGCTGGCCGCTCGGGTGGGGCCGTTAAAAAACACCGAGGTCGACTATCGATTCGAGGCCACCCCGCAACGTATCGTCATCCATGTGCTCGATCCGATGGAAGACAACACCGTTGAGTTCGCCCAGGTCGACAATGTCCTTGCAGCACAAGCGCGTTACATCGCCCTGGACCGGAACGCCGAGCGCTATGGCTTCATCGATCAGGCTGGCCAGTGGTTGATCAAGCCCCGTTGGGTGCAGGTGCAAGATAGCCAGATGGCCGATACCTACGCGTTGTTTTCCCCGGAGAAGTCCAGCGACCCGGAGTCGGAGTGGCAGGCGTTGCGCAGCCAGCTCGCCTATTTCCCCGCCGGTAGCAACACGCTCGTAGAGCTGCCGTTCGAATACATCACCGAGGCGTTGAGCAATGGCCTGCTGTTGGTGGAGCGCGAAATCAACGGTCCTTATGGGCTCTACGATGCCAAGCGTCATCGTTTCGTGTTGCCGATGAAGTTCGTCGACCCTACCGTGACCGACAACGTGTTCGTCGCCCGTCTCGGCAAGCGAACCGATGCCATGGAAGGCCTGTACGGCGCCTATACCCTGGACGGCAAAGAGATCCTGCCGACGCAGTTCTCGGGCATCGAGTACCGCGAGGGGGTGCTCTACGCCAGTTCCGTCGATCGGAGTCGTCAAGACGTGTTCGACCTACAAGGTAAACGGATCAACCTTCAGGGTGACAACGTGATAGGCCGGTTTGTCGGGCAACAACCGCTGTTGGTGCAGGATACTAAAAGCCGGAAATTCGCTTTTATCGATCGCCAGGGCGCGCGGCTACCCATCAAGCTGCCGTATGACGAAGTGACGCCGTTTTCCAACGGCATGGCGGTGGTCGGACGCGATGGCCGCTACGGTGCCATCGACCTGGCGGGCAGGTTGCAGGTCCCGCTGGATTACAACCAGATCAGCGCGTTCCAGACCCACTACGCCGCGGCCATCCGGGCCGATGCTGGTTCCGGCCTGGTCTTGATCAGCCGGGACAACAAGGTGATCAAGGAACTGGGGTCCTACACCAGCCTGGACGTGCCGGATAACGGCAATGAGGCTCGTTACTACGTGAGGGATCCGAATGACAGTGACGAGTACCTGGTTTATGACGCCGATGGCAATCTAGTGAAGACAGACGAATAAAGGCTGATGCACTGATCCGATGGTGAGGGAGTTCGCTCCCGCTGGTTGTACAGGAATTGGCGAGCGAGACACAGGAGCGTGTTCGTGTCCGGATCTCAGAGCTGGCTTATATAGGTCCCTGTCCCCTTGAGGATGTTCTGCAGCGTCAGTTCCACTTCCGCCAGGTCCGCCGCATCGGTGTCGTGGGTGATCTCCAGCACATCGTCGCCGTTGAGCGCATCGGCATCCGCTGCCGCAATTTCAATCAGCAAGCGGGTCGGGCTGAGGGTGACCTTGACGCCGTCCAGTGTCGAAGGCTCTCCATCGAGGGCTATTTCCAGTTCGTCTTCGTCGGGGTAGCGCGTCATCAGGAACATTTCGCCCTGGGCGCTGTGGCAGCAGAGCATGGCCATGTTGTCTTCTTCTTCATCACACGGGTTGGCGATCAGAAGGGCGGTGGTCATTTGCATGGTGATGGTTCCTGGCTCGATGAGCCCTGCGGGTACGAAAAGGAGATTTTGCCAGCCTGGGAGAATTTCTGCTGGGTTAGCTGGATCCAGCCCGATTTAACGCCGCCAGGTGTCGTTTGTCCCGCAGGCTGCTAGGGTTGTTCGAGGCGTACCGCTAGCCGATGACCGAATATGTCGCAGCGCTGCAAGCAGGCAGGTTGTCGCACTCGTTAAGCTGCGCAACGGATGTGCACCTGCCAAGGCCACCCCAGGGTGTTTTTTGCAGGTGTCCATGACATGAAATTACATGGAAAAGGATGTGACCCGCGGGTCCTGTCCAGCTTCACCCACCTGTCATCCTGTTTCCTCTGCCCGAGAATCAGGAACGGGGTGGCCGACAGCCCCGCAAGGGGTTGCACGCGACGCTTTCATCAATAACAAGCCCAAGCGGAGTACCACAGATGGCGTTCTTCACCGCAGCCAGCAAAGCCGACTTCCAGCACCAACTGCAAGCGGCACTGGCGCAGCACATCAGTGAACAGGCACTGCCACAAGTGGCGCTGTTCGCTGAACAATTCTTCGGCATCATTTCCCTCGATGAACTTACCCAACGCCGGTTGTCCGACCTCGCCGGCTGCACCCTGTCTGCCTGGCGCCTGCTTGAGCGCTTCGATCACACGCAACCGCAGGTGCGTGTCTACAACCCCGATTACGAACGCCACGGCTGGCAGTCGACCCACACGGCCGTGGAAGTGCTGCACCACGACCTGCCGTTCCTGGTGGACTCGGTCCGCACCGAGCTGAACCGTCGCGGCTACAGCATCCACACCCTGCAAACCACTGTGCTGAGCGTGCGTCGCGGCAGCAAGGGCGAGTTGCTGGAAATCCTGCCAAAAGGCACCCAGGGCGACGACATCCTGCAAGAATCGTTGATGTACCTGGAAATCGACCGCTGCGCCAACGCCGCCGAACTCAACGTCCTGAGCAAGGAACTTGAGCAAGTGCTGGGCGAAGTGCGCGTGGCCGTGGCTGATTTCGAACCGATGAAAGCCAAGGTCCAGGAAATCCTCGACAGCCTGGACAGCAGCGCCTACGCCATCGACGCTGATGAAAAGAGCGAGATCAAGAGCTTCCTGGAATGGCTGGTGGGTAACCACTTCACCTTCCTGGGCTACGAAGAGTTCGTGGTGCGCGATGAGGCCGACGGCGGTCACATCGAGTACGACCCCGACTCGTTCCTCGGCCTGACCAAATTGCTGCGCGCCGGCCTGACCGCCGAAGACCTGCGCATCGAAGACTACGCCGTCGCCTACCTGCGCGAGCCGACGCTGTTGTCGTTCGCCAAGGCCGCGCACCCGAGCCGCGTACACCGTCCGGCCTACCCGGACTACGTGTCGATCCGTGAAATCGACGCCAGCGGCAAGGTCATCAAGGAATGCCGTTTCATGGGCCTGTACACCTCTTCGGTGTATGGCGAGAGCGTGCGGGTCATCCCGTACATCCGTCGCAAGGTCGCGGAAATCGAGCGCCGCTCGGGCTTCCAGCCCAAGGCGCACCTGGGCAAGGAACTGGCCCAGGTGGTCGAAGTGCTGCCCCGTGACGATCTGTTCCAGACCCCGGTGGACGAGTTGTTCAGCACCGTCATGTCCATCGTGCAGATCCAGGAACGCAACAAGATCCGTGTGTTCCTGCGCAAAGACCCGTATGGCCGTTTCTGCTACTGCCTGGCCTACGTGCCACGTGACATCTATTCCACCGAAGTGCGCCAGAAGATCCAGCAAGTGCTGATGGATCGCCTGAAGGCCTCGGACTGCGAGTTCTGGACCTTCTTCTCCGAATCCGTGCTGGCCCGTGTGCAGTTGATCCTGCGGGTGGACCCGAAAAACCGTCTCGACATCGATCCGGTCTTGCTGGAAAAGGAAGTGGTCCAGGCCTGCCGCAGCTGGAAGGACGACTACGCCAGCCTGGTCATCGAAAGCTTCGGCGAAGCCCAGGGCACCAACGTGCTGTCGGATTTCCCGAAAGGCTTCCCGGCCGGCTACCGCGAGCGCTTTGCCGCGCACTCGGCCGTGGTCGACATGCAGCACCTGCTGAACCTGAACGAAAAGAACCCGCTGGTCATGAGCTTCTACCAGCCGCTGGGCCAGGTCTCCGGCCAGCGCGAGCTGCATTGCAAGCTGTATCACGCCGACACGCCGCTGGCGCTGTCCGACGTGCTGCCGATCCTGGAAAACCTCGGCCTGCGCGTGCTGGGTGAATTCCCGTACCGCCTGCGCCACACCAACGGCCGCGAGTTCTGGATTCACGATTTCGCGTTCACCGCCGCCGAAGGCCTGGACCTGGACATCCAGCAACTCAACGACACCTTGCAGGATGCCTTCGTCCATATCGTGCGTGGCGATGCCGAGAACGATGCGTTCAACCGCCTGGTGCTGACCGCCGGCCTGCCATGGCGCGACGTGGCGCTGCTGCGTGCCTACGCCCGTTACCTGAAGCAGATCCGCCTGGGCTTCGACCTGGGTTACATCGCCAGCACCCTGAACAACCACACCGACATCGCTCGCGAACTGACCCGGTTGTTCAAGACCCGCTTCTACCTGGCGCGCAAGCTCAGCGGCGATGACCTGGAAGACAAGCAGCAGCGCCTGGAGCAGGCGATCCTCTCGGCCCTGGACGACGTCCAGGTGCTCAACGAAGACCGCATCCTGCGTCGCTACCTGGACCTGATCAAGGCCACCCTGCGGACCAACTTCTACCAGACCGACGCCAACGGCCAGAACAAGTCCTACTTCAGCTTCAAGTTCAACCCGCACCTGATCCCGGAACTGCCCAAGCCCGTACCGAAGTTCGAGATCTTCGTCTACTCGCCACGGGTCGAAGGCGTGCACCTGCGCTTCGGCAACGTCGCCCGCGGTGGCCTGCGCTGGTCCGACCGTGAAGAAGACTACCGCACCGAAGTGCTGGGCCTGGTGAAAGCCCAGCAAGTGAAGAACTCGGTGATCGTGCCGGTGGGCGCCAAGGGTGGTTTCCTGCCCCGTCGCCTGCCGCTGGGCGGCAGCCGGGACGAGATCGCGGCCGAGGGCATCGCCTGCTACCGCATCTTCATCTCGGGCCTGTTGGACATCACCGACAACCTCAAGGACGGCGCGCTGGTACCGCCGACCAACGTCGTGCGTCATGACGACGATGACCCGTACCTGGTGGTCGCCGCGGACAAGGGCACTGCGACCTTCTCCGACATCGCCAACGGCATTGCCATCGACTACGGCTTCTGGCTGGGCGATGCGTTCGCCTCCGGCGGTTCGGCCGGCTACGACCACAAGAAAATGGGCATCACCGCCAAGGGCGCGTGGGTCGGCGTGCAGCGCCACTTCCGCGAGCGCGGCATCAATGTCCAGGAAGACAGCATCACCGTGGTGGGCGTCGGCGACATGGCCGGCGACGTGTTCGGCAACGGCCTGTTGATGTCCGACAAGCTGCAACTGGTCGCGGCCTTCAACCATCTGCACATCTTCATCGACCCGAACCCGGAGCCCGCCAGCAGCTTTGCCGAGCGCAAGCGCCTGTTCGATCTGCCGCGTTCGGCCTGGACCGACTACGACACCAGCATCATGTCCGAAGGCGGCGGTATCTTCTCGCGCAGCGCGAAGAGCATCGCCATCTCGCCGCAGATGAAAGAACGCTTCGACATCAAGGCCGACAAACTGACCCCGACCGAGTTGCTCAACGCCTTGCTCAAGGCGCCGGTGGACCTGTTGTGGAACGGCGGTATCGGCACCTACGTCAAGGCCAGCACCGAAAGCCACGCCGATGTCGGCGACAAGGCCAACGATGCGCTGCGCGTGAACGGCAACGAACTGCGCTGCAAGGTCGTGGGCGAGGGCGGTAACCTGGGCATGACCCAACTGGGTCGCGTCGAGTTCGGCCTGCATGGCGGCGCCACCAACACCGACTTCATCGACAACGCGGGCGGCGTGGACTGCTCCGACCATGAAGTGAACATCAAGATCCTGCTCAACGAAGTGGTGCAGGCCGGCGACATGACCGACAAGCAACGCAACCAGTTGCTGGCGAGCATGACCGACGAAGTCGGTGGCCTGGTGTTGGGCAACAACTACAAGCAGACCCAGGCCCTGTCCCTGGCGGCACGCCGCGCCTTCGTGCGGATCGCCGAATACAAGCGCCTGATGAACGATCTGGAAGCCCGGGGCAAGCTGGACCGCGCCATCGAGTTCCTGCCGACGGAAGAGCAACTGGCCGAACGTGTCGCGGCGGGCCATGGCCTGACCCGTGCCGAACTGTCGGTGCTGATCTCCTACAGCAAGATCGACCTCAAGGAAGCGCTGCTCAACTCCTTGGTACCGGACGACGATTACCTGACCCGTGACATGGAAACCGCGTTCCCGCCGACGCTGGTCAGCAAGTTCTCCGAGGCCATGCGTCGCCATCGCCTCAAACGCGAGATCGTCAGCACCCAGATCGCCAACGACCTGGTCAACCACATGGGGATCACCTTCGTTCAACGGCTCAAGGAGTCGACGGGCATGAGCCCGGCGAACGTGGCCGGTGCCTATGTGATCGTGCGCGATATCTTCCACCTCCCGCACTGGTTCCGGCAGATCGAAGCCCTGGACCACCAGGTGTCGGCCGATGTGCAACTGGAGCTGATGGACGAGCTGATGCGCCTGGGGCGTCGTGCCACGCGCTGGTTCCTGCGCAGCCGTCGCAACGAGCAGAACGCGGCCCGTGACGTCGCTCACTTCGGTCCGCACCTGGCCGCGTTGGGCCTCAAGCTCGACGAACTGCTGGAAGGCCCGACCCGTGAAGGCTGGCAGACCCGTTACCAGGCCTATGTGGCCGCTGGCGTGCCGGAGTTGCTGGCGCGCATGGTTGCTGGCACCACGCACCTGTACACCTTGCTGCCGATCATCGAGGCGTCCGACGTCACCGGCCAGAACGCCGCCGATGTGGCCAAGGCTTACTTCGCTGTGGGCAGCGCCCTGGACATCACCTGGTACCTGCAACAGATCAGCGCACTGCCGGTGGAAAACAACTGGCAGGCACTGGCCCGTGAAGCGTTCCGCGACGACATCGACTGGCAGCAACGGGCGATCACCATCTCGGTCCTGCAGGAGGGCGACGGTTCCCAGGACGTGGAAACCCGCCTGGCGCTATGGCTGGAGCAGCATCACAGTATGGTCGAGCGCTGGCGTGCGATGCTGGTGGACATTCGTGCCGCCAGCGGTACCGACTACGCCATGTACGCGGTTGCCAACCGCGAACTGCTGGACCTGGCGTTGAGTGGTCAGGCGGTCGTGACGGCCAACTGATCCGGCGTTGAATGAAAAAGCCCCGCATTGAGAGATGCGGGGCTTTTTTTGCTTTCAGGATTCACTGTGCCCCCTGTGGGAGCGGGCTTGCTCGCGATAGCGGTGGGTCAGCGACATTGAACTTGACTGATACACCGCCATCGCGAGCAAGCTCGCTCCCACAGGATGGCTTGTAGTGCGACTGTCAGTTCTTCAACGGTATCAATACCGCTTCATCCTCTCCCATCACCATGAACACCAGCAATTTCGCCGGTTGGCTCGTACTGGCGTTTTTCGACACCAGGTGCTCGGAACCCGCCGCTTCATACCAGAACTCCCCGGCCTTGTAGGTCTTCGCCGGCTCGCCCTTGACCTGGGAGGTGATGGCGCCTTCCAGCACATAGGCCATGGCCGTGCCTTCGTGTTTGTGGGCAATGGACGCTTGGCCGGGGGCATAGTTGACGGTCAGCATCATGGCTTTTTTGCCTGGAACGTTTTTCAGCAGTTGCTCCTGCAACACCGTGACCTTCTCCGAAGGCGTTGCTTCGTGGGCGTAGGTATGGGTAATGGGCAGCAGGCTGAGGGCGGCGATCAGATAGAGGGTTTTCATGGGGCATGGACCTTTTTTCGAGTGATTTCGCGCTGGAGCGGCGATGGGTTCACCCTAAGCCCCAGGGTGGGGCAAACAAACGTCCAATCTTTCGGAAGGTGGGTAGACCAATGGGTGGGCGGCGAATTTCCATCAGGATGGCCCGCACCCCCGTGGCGAGGGAGCTTGCTCCCGCTGGGTGGCGAAGCCGCCCCAACCGGAACGCCGCCACTGTTCAGGCAGACCGCATCAGCCGGTTTACGACTGCTGCGCAGCCGAGCGGGAGCAAGCTCCCTCGCCACAGGGTAAGAGCGCTCAGACAACCGGAAAACTATTGAAATCCACGCTTCGAGCCAGGCGGTTGTCGATCAGGCTGATGAAGCCTTGCACCTCCGGACAGTTGAAGTGGGCTTGCATGGCCGCCTCCGAGTGCCAGCGGGCGCTGACGTTCCAGCGGTCGCCATCGTCCGGGCAACGGTCGACCAGGTAGGCATCGCAGCCTGGCTGGGCGCGCAGGGTCTCGACGATTTGCTGCAATTGCCGGCCCAGTTCTTCCGAGCGACCGGCGGCGGCTTGCACCTGTACGGTATTGATCACTTGGCGAGACATCGTTTCAGACTCCTGAATCAAGTCGGACAGAGGTGTTCACGAATAATGACACCCGTGCAGGATAGGCCTGGCGGCGCGAGGCTCAAACAGCCAATGGGCGGATAAATGCCCAGTCCAATCTCAGGCCACCTGCTGCAGAATGTCGCGCAAACGGTCGAGGGCGATGTCGATGTCCAGGGTTTCGATAGCGCCGAAACCGAAAAACAGGCCCGGCCGCACGGGCACATCATTGAAAAAACCACTGAGGCTGTAGAGCCCGACCTCGGCTTTTTTCGCCAGCTCGATCACCAGCGCCAGGTCCACCGGGACCTTGCACAACACGGCCATATGAAAGCCCGCGGTGGTGGGCACGGCCTCGAACCAGGGCGACAAGTCCCCGGCCATGCGCGCCAGGATCCGCTCGCGACGCCCGGCGTACAGGGTGTGGCAGCGGCGGATGTGCTTGAGCAGGCAGCCCTCGGCGATGAATTTGGCCAGTGCCCATTGGGGCAGGGTGGAGGTGTGCTGGTCGGTGAGACGCTTGGCCAGGATCACCGCCTCAAGGATCGCCGGCGGCAGGATCGCGTAGCCGAGCCGCAGCTCCGGCAGCAGGGTCTTGGAGAAGGTGCCGACGTACGCGACGATCCCGCGCTCATCCAGGCTCTGCAATGAATCGGCGGGCCGGCCTTCGTAGCGGAATTCGCTGTCGTAGTCGTCTTCGATGATGATCGCCCCCAGCTCATAGGCTCGGGCCAGCAAGGCCTCGCGGCGGGCCTGGCTCATGGGCATGCCCAGGGGGAACTGGTGGGAGGGCGTCACATAAATCAACCGCGTGCCGTCGGGGATCAGGTCTACCCGCATGCCTTGCTCGTCCACTGGCACCCCGGCCACCGTGGCGCCCTGGGAGCCGAACAGCAAGCGCGCCGGCGGATAACCCGGATCTTCCATGGCCACCAGGCTGCCGGGACGGGTCAACACCCGCGAGATCAGGTCCAGGGCCTGTTGCGCGCCGTTGCACACCACGACGTCTTCGTCCTGGCAATTGACCCCGCGGGAAAACGCGATGTGCCGGGCAATGGCACTGCGCAGCGACGGCAGGCCTTCGGGCTGGCTGTAGAAACCCTTGGCACTGGCGATCTGGCGTAGCGCGTGGGCGGTGCAGCGCCGCCAGTCGTCCAGCGGAAACTGGCCCTTGCCGGTGGCGCCGCCGATAAAGTCGTAACGCAACGCACCTTCGAGAGTGGGGTGGCGCATCAGGTCCGGCATGGTGCGCCAGGCCTCGACGACCTCGGCACCGGCCAGTTCGCGGTGGCTTTGCTTGCGTACCACTTTGGCCGGCCGCGCATTGACGTAGGTGCCCTTGCCGATGATGCCGGTGAGGAAGTTCTCGTAGGTCAGTTGGGCGTAGGTGTCGGAGACGGTCTTGCGCGAGACACCCAGTTGCTCGGCCAGCAGACGACTGGGCGGCAGTTGGGTGCCGGCGGCCAGGCGGCCACTCTCGATGGCGTTGCGCAATTGTTGATACAGCTGGCCCGACAGGTCCTTGCGGCCGTTGATGACGACATGAAGTTCCATACCCGCAAGCTCCTGGGCGATTGTTCGGCGGCCAGCGTCAAAGGCGCAAGATTACCCGCATTGTGCGACTGCATAGAAGTTGCGTGGGGAAAATCCCGTCCATTGGACTTGTCCCCGGTTTTTTCGCCGAATTGGACCTGTCATTGCCCGGCACCAGGGCCTACCGTGAAGGCCTCGAATACCACGGAGCCCGCCATGAGCCCGCGTCTGGATTACTACACCGCATCCCCCGGGGCGATGCGAGCCATGATCGGCCTGGAAGCCCTGACCAGTCGCTTGAGTATCGAACCGGCGCTGCTGCACCTGATCAAGATCCGCGCCTCGCAACTCAATGGCTGTGCCTTTTGTACCGACATGCATTCGGTGGAGGCGCGACGCCAGGGCGAGACCGAGCGGCGGCTCTACGCGGTGGCGGTATGGCGTGACAGCGGTTTCTTCACGGCTCGCGAACGCGCCGCCCTGGCCTGGACCGAGGCGGTGACGCTGTTGGCTGAAAGCCAGGTGCCCGATGACGTCTATGCCCAGGCCCGGGCCTGCTTCAGCGAGGAGGAACTGGTGGACCTGACCCTGGCGATCAGCACCATCAATAGCTGGAACCGGCTGGCGGTGAGTTTTCGCCAGAGTCCGGGTGGCTGAGTTTCAGTCGTTTAGCGCCTGGCAGGCCGCTATCGCGAGCAAGCTCGCTCCCACATGGGATGGGTCTGAACAG
The DNA here is from genome assembly GCF_900100025.1 of Pseudomonas sp. NFACC56-3. NCBI lineage: Bacteria > Pseudomonadati > Pseudomonadota > Gammaproteobacteria > Pseudomonadales > Pseudomonadaceae > Pseudomonas > Pseudomonas sp. NFACC56-3. Next base: position 206,494 of record NZ_FMTK01000005.1, read on the forward strand.
GCGTTTTGTGTTTCTCCCGGATCAATGTGGGAGCGAGCTTGCTCGCGATGAACGATAACGCGGTTTGATGTAGGGCAAAGGTCAATTGTCGCCGGGCGTCGGCGGCCGCTGGGGCTTGACCGACGTGCCGAATGTATTGCCCATGCGCACCCCCGTGGCCGCCGGGGTGGCCAGGCCGATGCTGTTCGGGGCGCGTTCGTTGACCGGCACGTTCATGGCGTCCTGGGCCCGTTGCGCCGCCTTCGCGGCCTGGGGGGCGTTGCCCATCTGCCGGCTCAGGCAGTTGTAGTCGGGGGTCTTGTAACCGCCCACGGTCACCTCGATACAGGCGGGGGCTTCTTCACCCTGGGCCCCGGGCAAGGCCATGACCAGCCCGAGGCCTGCCATCATGTTCATCCACTGTTTCATCTCCGACCTCCTGGCCCGTCGCAGCGGACGGTGCGTTGTCAGGGCATCAGTCTAGTGCGGCCTGGAGGATTTGTATCAGTTGTCATACGACATTCATAAACACCCCTCAGGATGACGATTTTCAACGGATACGTCAGTCGTGCAGCAGGGCAGAGCCGGGGGCGGACGCGGACGTGGATTGACCAGGACGCCCTTGGGGTGGCTGATGGTGTTGCTGTGTCTGCTGGCTGGGCCGATCCAGGCGGTTGGCCTGGTGGACCTGGACATCGAACCCCAGGAACTGACCACGGCGCTGGAGCAGTTCAGTCGCGCGACGGGCATGGCGGTGCTGGTGGACCACCAGTTGTCGAGCCAGCGCCAGACACTGGGTGTGCAGGGACGGTTTCCCCCCTCCGAAGGCTTGCGGGTGTTGCTCAGCGGCACCGGGCTGGCGGCGCATTATGCCCGGGCGGATGCGTTCACGTTGCAGCCGGTGCGGGTCCGCGAGGTGCCGCTGCCTGCCGGTGTCACCCCGGGCCTGAGTGACAGCAACTACGCGGCAGCCATCCAGACGGTCATCCAGCGCAATTTATGTCGTTCACCGTTGACCCGCCCGGGCAGTTTTCGGGCGGTGCTGCAAGTGTGGATCGGCCGGGACGGCGTGGTTCAGCACAGCCGCCTGGTCAGTTCCACGGGCGACCTGATGCGGGACAAGGCCCTGGTCAACAGTTTGCAGAACCTCAGGATCGACCGCCCGGCGCCCAGTTCGTTGCGCCAGCCGGTGACCCTGCTTTTGTTACCCGACTCATCAGGAAAAAGCATGGAATGCATGACAGGGGAAGGGGTGTCCGGGCGATGAAAGACACCGGTCGCAGCCCGTTGGTGAAGTTGTTCCTCACCTCCTATGAGGATTTCAGGGTGCGCCTGCGCAGGCGCCTGGGCTCCGAGGAACTGGCCAACGATGTGCTGCATGAAACCTACCTGCGGGTCGATCGCATGGTCGACCCGCCGGACATCGCCCAGCCCAGTGCCTATTTGTATCGCATGGCCCTGAACATCGCCGCCGACCGTCGGCAGGCCGATGCGCGCTTGCTCACAGGGGATGAAATCGAGGAATTGCTGCAAGTCTCGGATGAGGCGCTGGACCCGGCGCGGGTGGTCGGTGGGCAGAAGGAGTTGCAGACCTTGCTCAAGGCCTTGTACGAATTGCCGGCGCGCCGTCGCAGGATTTTCATCGCCGCCCGCCTGGAGGAAGCGCCGCACCTGGAAATCTCCCAGCGCTTCGGTATTTCCACCCGCATGGTGGAGAAGGAAATCAAGGCGGCGCTGGGGCATTGCGCCCTGCGCCTGGAAAGAAAAGTCATTCAGCGGTTCGGTCCCGGCGCGGGAAAACCGTCTTGAGAGTAGAGACCCGACCCTTTCATGAGTGTGTGTGCGCTTGAACATCTTCAGCATCGCTTCCCCTGATGCCACGCCCCAGGCCCGATTGGCCAGCGAGGCCCGAGATTGGCTGATCCTGCTGACCTCGGGGCGCGCCACCGTGGCCGATGCCCGGGCCTTGCGCCTGTGGTGCGGGCAAAGTCCTGAACATGCGCAGGCCTTTGAACAAGCCAAGGCGCTGTGGCATGGGCTGCAACCCGCCGCCGCAGCGTTGCAGGCGCCTCGGCATTTCGGCCGTCGGGCGTTGTTGGGTGGCGCCATCGCGGCATCGGCGGCTTTCCTGCTGATCCGCGCCACGGTGCCCGGCGGTGTTTTCGGGCTGGGGGCCGACTACATCACCGACGTCGGCGAACAGCGCCGAGTGGAATGGGTCGAGGGCGTCAGCCTGGAGCTCAACACCCAGACCCGTCTTAGCCGCCGCGCGCTGGCCGATGGCGGACAAGGGTTGGAATTGCTCAGTGGCGAAATTGAAGTGCAGGGGCGCAGTGCCCAGGTGGTCAGCGTCCAGGCCGGCGCCGGCTGGATCAGCGCCGCCCGGGCACGCTTCAATATCCGCTACACCGACCAGAGCGTTTGTGCGACCTGCCTGGAGGGCGTGGTGCAGGTCGAGGTGCAAGGCCAGCGGTTTAGCCTGGAACCGGGCATGCAACTGACTTACGAGCCCCATCGGGTGGGCGCGCCCAAGCGTGCCGATGTGTCGGCCGCCATTGCCTGGCGTGAGCAGGTCTTGGTGTTCAACGACGCGACCCTGGCCAGCGTCATCGATGAAATCAACCGCTACCGTCCCGGCATGTTGCTGCTGCTCAACCGCGAACTGGGCCAGCGCAAGGTCCAGGCACGGTTTCGCCTCGACCAGTTGGCGGGCGTGGCGCTGTTGATCCGCGATGCCTACGGCGCCAAGTGCACCGAATTGCCGGGTGGAGTGGTGGTGCTGAGCTGAGGCCGGCGTTGCCTGGCGGGCCCCATCGCGAGCAAGCTCGCTCCCACAAGGGCCCAAATCTTGAGCTCACCCGGTAACCCTGTGGGAGCGAGCTTGCTCGCGATGGGGCCGGTACATTCGACATCATCCTTGACAGATCCAACCGCTATCGCGAGCTAATCCAGCGGCCCCAGCACCTGTCGATAGGTTTCGGCCCCCTGAGGTGTCTGGCGAGTCAGGCTGACTTCGATGCCTGTCGGGTTTTCCTGGCGGTTGCCGCTGAGTTTGCGCCAGCCTTTTTCCGTGTCCCAGTAGCGCAGGCCGGCGTCGCTGACGTCACTGATCACGGCCACGCCCGGGCCGGGTGCGGGCAGGGGGTAGCGGTTGCGGGCCTGGCCTTGGGCGCGGTAAAGCGTGTCGCCCTTGAGCCACCAGCGCACCCGTTGCAGCTCGCCTTCCTGGGCCGCCGCCACGCGGATCACATCCAGGCGAAAGCCCCGACCTTCGGTGCTGCGCACGGTGAGGGCGGGCGGTGCGGTCGAGGGCTGGTCGTCGACGCCGGGTTTGACCGGTTCACTCAGCTCGATGCTGGCGCGCAGGGCCACGTCGCGCTCCAGTTGGTTCAATACCCGCAGCAGCGCTTCGGTCTGCTCGGTACTGGCCTGCAAATGGCTGTCGGCACGGGTCACGCTGTCCAGCCCGCGCCAGGCGATCAGGCTGACCACTGCCATCAGCAGGATCGCCACCATCACCTCCAGCAAAGTGAAGCCTTTCTCCCGGGCGCTCATTGGAGTTGCACCCGCCCGGCGGCGCTGCGTTGCACCGTGAGACTGTTCTGGCCGTCCGACAAGCGGATCTGCAAGGGTTCGCCGATCCATTCGGCATTCAACACGACCCGCTGCCTGGGTTCCACCCGCACCTCCATCGACGGACTCTGCCAGCGACGTCGACGCAGCTGCGGGTCGTCCTCGAAGCGATCGACCTCGGTGCCCCGGTCCGCGCGGCGACTGAAGCCAAAGCCCTTGGCATCCCAGCGCCAGGTAATCGGCCGCCCGTCGGTGCGTGCTTCGGTCTGGGCCAGTTGCAACAGTTGCACCAGCCGTTCGCCATCCTGGCGCAGCAACTTCAACGGGTCCGGCTTGATGCTCAGGCTCACGGCGGCACTGGCGATGCCGATGATCACCAGCACCACCATCAATTCGATCAGGGTAAAACCGCGTTGCTTGCCGAGGTTCATGTGCGCTCCTTTGCGTGAGCGTCATCCTGCACGGTGAAGATGATAAGGATGTGAAATAAAACGGAGAGAATTGACGCGTACGCTGCAAGCTGGAATCAAAAAAAGGAGATTCAGGCCATGGCGTTCATCGAGCGTGTGTCCCCGGCGCAAATCGTCCAGGTCGTGGGCTTGTTGGCAGCATTGGCCGGGGTGGCGACCTGGTCTTCGCTGCTGCTCACGTCGGCCGAGTCGCGCACGCCGGACGTCGCCCCGCAGCGCATGGCCGAGCGTTCCGATAACCCGGCGTTGCAATGGTTCTCCAACCAGCCGGCACCGGTGGACATCAAGGTCAGCGGCGTGATGGCCGGCACCCATGCCGCCGTGGCGATCCTCAGCCTCAACGACGGGCCGCCGCGCAGTTTCCTGGTGGGTGAACGCGTGGCCCAGGGGGTACGGTTGGTGGCGATCGAGGCGCAGGCGGTGGTCATCGAACGTGGCAACGAACAGACCCGACTGGTCCTGGCCCGGTTGCCGGATTCGGTGAGTTTGCCGTCCCTGACACGCCCCGAAAATCAGCGCTGAACCTCTGTGGCGAGGGAGCTTGCTCCCGCTCGGTTGCGCAGCAACCGCAAGATTTTGGGGCCGCTTCGCGACCCAGCGGGAGCAAGCTCCCTCGCCACAGGGGGGTGTCTGCCTTTATTTTTCCCGGCTGACCAACGTCTCCAGCCGAGCCAGCGGCGGAGCTTCGCGACTGCGGTCCGACACGCTCAGTTCAACCCGCAGCAGCCGGCCGTTTTCCGCCGGGCGCAGGGTCTGTTCGCAACGCAGCAGCAAGCGCCCCTGGTCGCACTCGAACACTTTGGAACCCTGGGCAAAACGGCCTTCCAGGCGCAACTGCGCCAGTTGGCTGCGAGCGGCCAGCAGGGCGATGGATTTGTCCCGCAGCAGGCCGTTGCTCTGGGTCATCACCGCCGCCACGCGCACGGCGGCCGACATGGCCACGGCGATGATCGCCAGGGCCACCAGCACTTCGATCAGGGTGAAGCCGGCTTGCGGAGCAGGGCGTGGCATGGCGCGGGCTCGGGTGCGAGGGCAGTCTTGAAGGGTAGCCGGCGTTCGTGACCGATTGACGACGCAAGCTCCTGAGCAATTTCAATATCACTGACATATTTTCTTGCAACACTGCGCCTCGAATCGAATCCAGCGAAGGACCGTCGAGATGCAGATCGCCCGTTACAATGCCCGTTCCCAAGGCCCTCGCGGGCAGCGGGGTTTCACCCTGATCGAAATCATGGTCGTGGTGGTGATCCTCGGCATCCTGGCGGCGATGGTGGTGCCCAAGGTCCTCGACCGCCCCGACCAGGCGCGGGCAACGGCGGCAAAACAGGACATTGGCGGCCTGATGCAAGCCTTGAAGCTGTATCGCCTGGACCACGGCAGTTACCCCAGCATGAACCAGGGCCTCAAGGTGCTGGTGGAGAAACCGGCCGATGCGAAAAACGGCACTTGGCGTTCCTACCTCGAGCGCCTGCCCAACGACCCGTGGGGCCGCCCCTACAACTACCTCAACCCCGGTGCCAACGGCGAAGTCGATATCTTTTCCCTGGGGGCCGACGGCCAGCCCGATGGCGACGGTGTGAATGCCGACATTGGCTCCTGGCAGTTGTAAGGGCCGTGATGCGAACGGATTCGCCCCTCGCGGCGAAGCAGCGCGGCATGGCGGTGATCAGTGCCTTGCTGATCGCCGCCGTGGTGGCGGTCATCGCCGGTGGCATGCTGACCCGCCAGACCCTGTTCACTCGCAGCCTGGAGGCCGAGCAGTTGCGTGTCCAGGGCTCGGCGCGGTTGCAGGGTGGCCTGCAACTGAGTCGTCAGTTGCTCTGGGATGCCCGGCAGCGCGATCCACTGACGCGCTTCGGCCAACCTTGGGCCAAACCTATCGTGATACCGGGTTCAGGCCAGATCGACACACCCTTCGAAGGCCAGTTGGAAGATGAGCAAGGCAAGTTCAACCTGCGCAATCTCGTCGCCAATGAGCGGGTGGACGAGGAGCAAGTGCGCGCCTTCGAACGCCTGTGCCAGCAATTGGGCGTGGCCGCGACGGTCCGCACGCGTATCGTCGAAAGAGTGGTCGAGGCCTATCCGCGCCTGTTGAATCCGCAGCGGGTGGACCAGGCGCCACAGGCCACTACCTTCAACAGTGGCCGCGAAACGTCGCCCCAGGCCGACAATACGCCGCTGGCCCCGACGCGCCCGATGCTGCGCACCTTGCAAGACTTGCGCAGCGTCAAAGGCGTCACCACGCGGTTACTGGACACACTGGCGCCTTACGTGACGATCCTGCCCACCAACACCTGGCTCAATGGCAACACCGCCAGTGCCCCGGTGCTGGCCGCCTACGTGCCGGGGCTGTCCCTGCAACGGGCCGAGGCGCTGGTCAGGGAGCGTGACGGCGGCCATTGGTTTATCAACCGCGGGGATTTCGTCAATCGCCTGCGCATGCCGGAGCTGGAGACCGCCAGCGTCAAGGTCGGCATCACCAGCGACTGGTTCCGCCTGCGCGGGCAGGCGCGCAGTGGTCAGCGGCGGGTCGAACTGGAGGCTTTGCTGCAACGCACCGAGGACCGCTTGCCCCAGGTGATCTGGTCAAGGGTGGGCGTATGACGCGCTTGCGCATCGCCCTGGCGCCGCTGGGCAGCCTGGACCTCGACAGCCCGGTGGCGTTTGCCTGGCTGGATCGCCAGGGCCAGGTCCGCGAGCAAGGCCGCAGCAGTCTTCGGGCGTTGGGCCAGGGCGGTAAAAACCTTTCGGTGGAGTGTTTCCTTCATCCCCGCGACAGCGTGTTGACCCGCCTGGAGTTGCCGCTGTTGCCAGCGGCCAAGATCAGCGCAGCGGTGACGTGCGCGGCCCAGGCCCTGATGCTCGGCGCCAGCGAACACATGCAGGTGGCCCATGGCCCACGTGACATTGACGGGCAGGTGCAGATCACCTGGCTGGACCGTGAATCCCTCGCCAATCTCGGGCGGCTGGTGCACCAGGCCGGCATGAAACTGCGTGGCCTCTACCCGGCGGCCTACGCCTTGCCGGTGCTGTCGGGGCCGGTGGCCTGCATCGAGGACGACCATCTGCTGGTACGCCATGGCCTGCAGCACGCCGTGGTGCAACCGTTGCAGGAGGAGGCGTTGGACGAGTGGCTGCTGGAAACGGGGGCTGGGCTGCACTGGATCGGCGCCGCGCCGCCACAATCTTCCCTCGACACCTTGGCGCAAGGCCAACGCTGGACGGGCCCTGCACCGGGTTGGGGTTTGCATGTCGGCCTTGCACGCAACGCCGTCAAGCACGGTGGTTGGGGCCGGGCGGTGGCGATCTGCGCGACAGCGCTGGCGGTGTGGGTGGTCGGGTTGAACCTCTATGCCGCCCGGGAAGCGGCCCAGGGCCAACGGCTCAAGGCGCAGATGAGCCAGCGGGTGAAACAGGCGTTTCCTGAGTTGCCGGTGATCCTCAACCCATTGCAGCAGGCACGCCAGCAAATCGCCGCGCGCCAGAGCGGTGCGGCGACCGACCCGGCCCAACGCTTTGCCAGCCTGGTGCAGCAGGCGGGCAGCGCCATGCCGTTCATGAGCGGCAATGTCCAGGCGTTGGTGTTCGAGAACGGTGAGTTGCGCTTGACTGTGGTGGCCGAGGCGCAGAAAACCGCCGCCGAAGAGGATTGGAAAATCCCCCTGGCCCAGGCCGGCATCGACGTCGCTGCCATCGACCAGGGCTGGCGCCTGCGGGTGGCCCCGACCGGCCAGGGTACGCAGGACGCCGACGAAGCCCCGGACGCCGACGATGAATAAGCACGCCCTGGCATTGGCGCGGGTCCGTTGGCAAACCTTTAACACGCGTTTGCGCACGTTCTGGCAGGGGCTCGCCGTGCGCGAACAAGCCGCCGTGGCCCTGGCCGCGCTGGTGTTGGGCGGCTGTCTGGTCTGGCTCGCGCTGATCCAGCCACCGCTCAAGACCATCGCCTACTGGCAAGCCGAAACCCCGAAGCTGCGATCGCAGACCGAGGCCCTCGAAGTGCTGTTGCGTGACGTCGCCGGGCCCGCGCAAGGCCTGCCCCTTGAAGCCGCCTTGCGCCAGAGCCTGGACGCCAGCGGCTTGAGCCAGCACTACCAATTGCAAGCGCCCGGCACCGAGCGTCCCGGCGCCTGGCAGCTCACGTTCGACCAGGCCCCGGCGGAGGCGGTCATCAGCTGGCTGCTGGGCAATCCACGGCCATTCTCCCTGGAGGTGATCGAAGCCCGTTTGCAGCGCACCGTCCTTGCCAATCCCGATAACCACGACAACCTCGATAACAGCGCCGGCACACTGTCCGGAACCGTTCGCATGGACCAGGCGCAAAGCGCTAAGGAAGCTTCATGAAAGGGGCCCGATACCCACGTCATTGGCGCAAGGCCGCGCCGCTGTTGTTGCTGGCGTTGAGTGCGTGCAACAGCACGCCACCCGCGTCGCAGCCACCGTTGCTGGTGGACAGCGAGCTGGGTATTCCGTTGGGGAGTACCCAGCGCAACGGCGATGCATTGCTCGATCGCCAGCGGGCCCAGGACCTGCGTGAACGCAAGCCCGCGGTGCGGCATCAGGTCGATCTCACCGCCCGTGCCCGAGAGCCCCGCAGCAATGCGCCGGCGCGCACGCCCCTGGGGGATCAACCGGTGACGCTGAATTTCGTCGAGGCGGATATCCAGGCGGTGGTGCGGGCCTTGTCCCGTTCCACCGGCCAACAGTTCCTGGTGGACCCGCGGGTCAAGGGCAACCTGACGCTGGTTTCCGAAGGCCAGGTCCCGGCCCATCAGGCCTACGACATGCTGCTGGCCGCGCTGCGCATGCAAGGCTTCAGCGTGGTAGACGTGGGCGGCGTGGCCCAGGTGGTACCGGAGGCCGATGCCAAGCTGTTGGGGGGGCCGATCTACAGCGCCGACAAACCGGCCGGCAACGGCATGCTGACGCGCACCTTCCGCCTGCAATACGAAAACGCGGTGAACCTGATCCCGGTGCTGCGCCCGATCGTGTCGCCGAACAATCCGATCAATGCCTACCCGGGCAACAACACCATTGTCGTCACCGATTACGCCGAAAACCTGTCGCGGGTGGCGCAGCTCATCGAAGGCATCGACACCCCGAGTGCCATTGACACCGATGTGGTGCCGATCCACAACGGCATCGCCGTCGACATCGCGCAAATGGTCTCTGACCTGCTGGAAACCCAGGGCGGCGACCAGACCCAGAAGATCAACGTGATTGGCGACCCTCGCTCCAATGCCATCATCATCCGCGCTGGCAGCCCCGAGCGCACGGAGCTGGCGCGCAACCTGATCTACAAGCTCGACAACGCTCAGAACAACCCGAGCAACCTGCACGTGGTGTACCTGCGCAACGCCCAGGCCGGCAAACTGGCCCAGGCCCTGCGCGGTTTGCTCACCGGGGAAAGCGAAGGCGAGGGCAACGACAACTCGCGCTCGGTGCTCAGTGGCATGGGCGCCAATACCAACGGACAGAGTGGGCAGGGCAGCAGTGGCGATGGCACCAGCAGCACCACCAGCGGCAGTACGTCGACCAGCGGCAACGGCTACGCCCAGGGCAGCAACGGGACAACCTCCGCTTCGACGAAAACCGAACAGAGCACCGCTTTCAGCGCCGGCGGTGTCACCATCCAGGCCGACGCCACCACCAACACCTTGCTGATCTCCGCGCCGGACCCGCTGTACCGCAACCTGCGGGAAGTCATCGACCTGCTGGACCAGCGTCGCGCCCAAGTGGTGATCGAGAGCCTGATCGTCGAGGTCGGCGAGGACGACGCCAGCGAATTCGGCGTGCAATGGCAGACCGGCAACCTCGGTGGCAGCGGCGTGATTGGCGGGGTCAATCTCGGCGGCACGGGGCTCAACCTCAACGGCAAGACCAGCATCGATGTCTTGCCCCAGGGGCTGAACCTGGGTTTGGTCAACGGCACCGTGGACATTCCCGGTATCGGCAAGATCCTCGACCTCAAGGTCCTGGCCCGGGCCTTGAAGAGCAAGGGCGGCACCAATGTGCTGTCGACGCCGAACCTGCTGACCCTGGACAACGAAGCGGCGAGCATTTTCGTCGGCCAGACCATTCCCTTCGTCAGCGGCAGTTACGTCACGGGCGGGGGCGGCACCAGCAACAACCCGTTCCAGACCGTGACCCGCGAGGAGGTGGGTTTGAAGCTCAATGTCCGGCCGCAGATTTCCGAGGGCGGGACGGTCAAGCTCGACATCTACCAGGAGGTCAGCAGCGTCGATAATCGCGCTTCGAGCACCACGGGTATCGTCACCAACAAGCGCGCCATCGACACCAGCATCCTGCTCGACGACGGGCAGATCATGGTCCTTGGCGGGCTGTTGCAGGATGGCTACAGCCAGAGCAACGACGCGGTACCGTGGCTGTCGACCATTCCCGGGATCGGCGCGTTGTTTCGCAATGAACGGCGGCAGATCACCAAGACCAACCTGATGGTGTTCCTGCGGCCCTATATCATCCGCGACACGGCGGCGGGACGCGGCATCACCCTCAACCGCTACGACTTCATGCGCCGCGCCCAGGGCTTGCTGCAACCGGATCGCAGCTGGGCAATGCCGGACATGCAGGCCCCGCAACTGCCAGCCTCGGCGAGGGCGATCCCGGGGACGCCGCCTGCCGGTCCGCAGACGCCCAGGGCGGTGATCAAGGCGGTGCCGGTAACGGAGCCGATTGGACAATGAATTCCGTGGCGAGGGAGCTTGCTCCCGCTGGGTTGCGAAGCGACCCCAAAAAGATTGCATGTCATCTACCTGGCACACCGAGGTGCCTGGCTTTGGGGCTGCTGCGCAGCCCAGCGGGAGCAAGCTCCCTCGCCACAGTGGCTGGGTCAGTAGTAGAGGATGTGTGCCCATGAACACCCTCCCATACGCCTGGGCCAAGGCCCAGCGCCTGGTGTTGCGGCAGGCCGAGGACGGTGCGGTGCTGATGGTGTGCCCGTCCACGCCGGGCTGGTCCATCAGTGAAGTGCGCCGTCAGTTCGGCGAAGTGCGGCTGGAGCGGGTGCGCGACGAGGAGCTCGATGGGCTGCTCAACAGTGCCTATGCCGACACCGGCAGTGCTGCCGCGGTGGTGGGCGCGGCAGAGAACGAAGTCGACCTCGACCGGCTGATGCAGGACATCCCCGAGATCACCGACCTGCTGGACACCCAGGACGGCGCGCCGGTGATTCGCATGATCAATGCCTTGTTGACCCAGGCCGCACGGGATGAGGCCAGCGACATCCACATCGAACCCTACGAGAGCCATTCGGTGGTGCGCTATCGCGTCGACGGCACCCTGCGCGATGTGGTTTCGCCGCGCAAGGCCCTGCACGGTGCGCTGGTGTCGCGGATCAAGATCATGGCCCAGCTCGACATCGCCGAAAAACGCCTGCCCCAGGACGGCCGCATCGCCTTGCGCGTCGCCGGTCGACCGATCGATATCCGCGTCTCGACGGTGCCCACCGGTCACGGTGAGCGGGTGGTGATGCGGTTGCTGGACAAGCAGGCCGGCCGCCTGCAACTGGAAACGTTGGGGATGGACCCGGATGTACTGGGTAAGCTCGATCACCTGATCCGCCAGCCCCACGGCATCGTCCTGGTCACCGGCCCCACGGGCAGCGGCAAGACCACCAGCCTCTACGCCGCCCTGGCCCGGCTGGACGCCAGCGTCCACAACATCCTCACGGTGGAGGACCCGGTGGAATACGACCTGCCGGGCATCAGCCAGATCCAGGTCAACGCCAAGATCGACATGACCTTCGCCCTGGCGTTACGGGCGATCCTGCGCCAGGACCCGGACATCATCATGATCGGCGAAATCCGCGACCTGGAAACCGCACAAATCGCCGTGCAGGCGTCTCTCACCGGTCACCTGGTGCTGGCGACGCTGCACACCAACGACGCGGTGTCGGCCATCAATCGCCTGATCGACATGGGGGTCGAGCCGTTCCTGCTGGCCTCGTCGATGCTCGGCGTGCTGGCCCAGCGATTGGTGCGCAGGCTTTGCCCGCAGTGCAAGCAGCCGGATCCGGCCACGCCCGGCACCTGGCGCCCGGTGGGGTGCCCGAGCTGCAACCAGACCGGCTACAGCGGGCGTACCGGGATCCATGAACTGTTCTGCATCGACGATGACATCCGCACGCTGATTCACCAGGGGGCAGGGGAGCAGGCACTGCGCGCCGCCGCTCGCCAGGCCGGCATGTTCAGCATGCGCGAGGATGGCGAGCGCTGGGTGCGCAGTGGCACCACGGCCCCCGAAGAAATCCTGCGCGTGACACGGGACGCCTGATGAATCGCTACCGTTTCGAGGCCGCCGACGCCCAGGGCAAGATCGAATCCGGACACTTGGAAGCCGACAGCCAGGGGGCGGCCTTCAACCTGTTGCGCAGTCGCGGGCTGACGGCATTGCAGGTGCAGGTCGAGCGCAACACGACACCGGCCAACGGCGGTGGTTTGTTCAGCGCCAAACTCTCGGACAACGACCTGGCCTGGGCCACCCGGCAACTGGCGAGCCTGCTGGGCGCGAGCCTGCCGTTGGAAGCCGCGTTGAGCGCCACGGTGGAACAGGCCGAGCGCAAGCACATCGCCCAGACCTTGAGCGCGGTGCGCGCCGATGTGCGCAGCGGCATGCGCCTGGCCGAAGCCCTGGCGGCACGCCCCCGGGATTTTCCGGAAATCTATCGGGCGTTGATTGCCGCCGGTGAAGAGTCCGGCGACCTGGCTCAGGTGATGGAGCGATTGGCGGACTACATCGAAGAGCGCAACAACCTGCGGGGCAAGATCCTCACGGCGTTCATCTACCCCGGGGTGGTGGGGCTGGTGTCGGTCGCCATCGTGATTTTCCTGCTCAGCTACGTGGTGCCCCAGGTGGTCAGTGCATTTTCCCAGGCCCGCCAGGACCTGCCCGCGCTGACCGTGGCGATGCTCACCGCCAGTGATTTCATTCGGGCCTGGGGCTGGTTGTGTTTTGGCGTGCTGGCCGGTGGGTTCTGGAGTTGGCGCATGTATTTGCGCAAACCGGCGGCGCGGCTGAACTGGCACGCGCGGGTGTTGCGCCTGCCGCTGATCGGGCGTTTCGTACTGGGCCTCAACACCGCGCGCTTTGCCTCCACCCTGGCGATTCTCGGCGGAGCCGGGGTGCCGTTGCTGCGAGCGCTCGAAGCCGCACGCCAGACCCTGTCCAACGACCGCCTGAGCCAGAGCGTCAGCGAGGCCACCGCCAAGGTCCGCGAAGGGGTCAACCTGGCGGCGGCGCTGCGGGTGGAAAAAGTCTTCCCGCCGGTGCTGATCCACCTGATCGCCAGCGGCGAGAAAACCGGCTGCCTGCCACCGATGCTCGAACGCGCCGCGCAAACCCTGTCCCGAGACATCGAACGCCGGGCCATGGGCATGACGGCGCTGCTGGAGCCACTGATGATCGTGGTCATGGGCGGCGTAGTGCTGGTGATCGTCATGGCGGTGCTGTTGCCGATCATCGAGATCAATCAGTTGGTGCAGTAGCCCACCGCGCAAAAACCGTGGCGCGGGAGCAAGCTCCCTCGCCACAAAAGCACACCGAGCAAAATAGATGTTGACGCCGTCAACACCTCCCGAGCCTCACCATCGCCAAACTCGGGTTCCTCGTTCTGTCATCTTCCGTCGCCCGGCAACCATCCGCGGCCACCTCCACCGGCAGACCTTGCCGTTCCCCTGAAAAAACCGCCTGAACCCACAGCGCAGAGCCCTCGAACACCCGAGGAAAAAACTCGAAAAACAGCCCTCTGCTCCCGAGGTTTTTTCCTTTATCTGTCACCGGAAGCTGCGAATTTCTAACCCATGGCCTCACCCCATCGCCATCGGCACAGGACCGAGCGCCATGACGGCAAGCACGCGTCACCCAACCTACGTACGAACACGATGAAAGGAGATTCTTCATGTTTAAGCGCAACGTTCTCGCGGTATCCCTGACCCTCGCCGGCCTCTGCGCCGCTCAGGCCGCCATGGCTGATGTCAATGGCGGTGGTGCTACCTTGCCTCAGCCGCTGTACCAGACTTCCGGTGTACTGACCGCCGGTTTCGCCCCCTACATCGGCGTGGGCAGCGGTAACGGCAAACTGGCGTTCCTGAACAACGACTACACCAAGTTCGTGGCTGGCGACACCAGCAAGAACGTGCACTGGGCTGGCAGCGATTCGAAACTCAGCACCACTGAACTGAACAACTACGTCACTGCTCACGGTGCAGCCTGGGGCCCACTGATCCAGGTGCCTTCGGTCGCCACTTCGGTTGCCATTCCGTTCAACAAGACCGGCACTGCCAACGTTGACCTGAGCGTCAACCAACTCTGCGGCGTGTTCTCCGGCCGTCTGACCGACTGGAGCCAGATCACCGGTTCGGGCCGTACCGGCGCGATCACCGTGGTTTACCGTGCAGAAAGCAGTGGCACCACCGAGCTGTTCACCCGCTTCCTGAACGCCAAGTGCGCTGAAACCGGCACCTTCGCCATCACCACCAACTTCGCTTCCAGCTACAGCGGCGGCCTGCCAGCCGGCGCCGTTTCCGCCACTGGCAGCCAGGCTGTGATGACTGCAGTGAATGCCGCCCAAGGCCGTATCACCTACATGAGCCCGGACTACGCCGCTACCACTCTGGCCGGTCTGGATGACGCCACCAAGGTCGCCCGCGTTGCCGGTGTTTCCCCAGCCCCAGCCAACGTTTCGACTGCCATCGCCGCGGTTGCGGTACCGGCAGTAGCCAACCGTTCCAACCCGAACGCCTGGGTGCCGGTTTTCGCCGCTACCACCAACCCTAACGACCCAAGCGTCGTGGCCTACCCAACCACCGGCTACCCGATCCTGGGTTTCACCAACGTGATCTTCAGCCAGTGCTACGCCGACGCAACCCAGACCACCCAGGTGCGCAACTTCTTCAGCCGCCACTACGGTGCGTTGACCAACAACGATTCGGCCATCACTTCCAACCGTTTCGTGCCGCTGCCTTCGGCCTGGAAAACCGCTATTCGTGACTCCTTCGTCACTGCTTCGAGCGGCCTGAGCATCGGCAACACCAGCGTCTGCAACGCCATCGGTCGTCCGCTGTAAGCCCACGCTTGAACGACCTGCAATACCTGATCAGCAACGGCGTGAGCCGTTGCTGATTTTTGCGTAATGACTGAACTGACATAGCCACATGAAATTTTCATGACAACCGTTCGGTCCCGCCCCCCTGTAACCGCCTAACCCTATAACCAACGCTGGCAGCTTGATAGCACTGCGTTGCGCCCCTTAGAGCGAACCCGAAAGGATAAGTAGGATGCTGCGCTGCAAACCCCAGACGAACCTGAATGCTTCCCGTCGCGATGAGTTGTCGATGTTGCGGCTCAAGCCGCTGGCCCAGGCCATTGCCCTGCTGATGGTGGCCGGCAATGCCCACGCGGCGACGGCGTTCAGTTCGGCCTGGTTTGCTGCCAAGGGGGCGTCCCAGGCCGGTGGCGCGGCGCGGCCTACGACGGCGCAGCCGGGCATGCCGCCGCCCTTGGCGCAGCAGCAACGGGCCAATGCGCAGCTGCAGCGTTCGCTGACCAACCTCAACAACACCGTGGCCGCCATCGCGGCCCAGCAGGCGGCCCAGGCCGCGGGGCGGCAAGCGGCGTTGGGGCAGGTGCAGGTCGTACCCGATGGTTTGGGCGAGGGCGGGCTCAAGGTCGACAACAGCCTGACCCAGGGTTGGCTCAACGCCAAGGGACCGCAGCAGACCCAGGCCGGCGGCAAGACCACGGTGAAGATCGAGCAGACCGCCGACAAGGCGATTCTCAACTGGGAAACCTTCAACGTCGGCCGCAACACCACGGTGGATTTCCAGCAGCAGTCGGACTGGGCCGTGCTCAACCGGGTCAACGACCCGCAGGCGCGACCGAGCCAGATCCAGGGTCAAGTCAAGGGCAACGGCACGGTGATGCTGGTCAACCGCAACGGCATCATTTTCAGCGGCAGCAGCCAGGTCAACGTGCGTAACCTGGCGGCGGTGGCGGCGAATATCAGCGATGAGCAATTCAGCCAGCGCGGCTTGTATGTCGATGCCACCGGCAGCCAACCGACCTTCACCGACGCGGCGGGCAAGGTCGAAGTGCAGCAGGGCGCACTGATCGAAACCCATCGCGCCGCCACCTCCACGGCCGGTGGTGGTTATGCCTTGCTGCTGGGTAGCGAAGTGGAGAACGCCGGTTCTATCATCACCGCCAAGGGCCAGACCACCCTGGCGGCGGGCGACAGTTTCTACATCCGGCGCGGCCAGGGTACCAGCGGCAACCTGCGTTCCACCGCCCGCGGCAACGAGGTCGCGACGTCCCTCAAGCCCGGCAGCAGCGCCGGCACGGTGATCAACAGTGGCCTGATCCAGGCCAGCACCGGCGACATCACCCTCACCGGGCACACTGTGCAGCAGAACGGCGTGGCCGTGGCGAGCAGTTCGGTGGACACCCGCGGCACCGTGCACCTGCTCAACGCCGCGAGCGACAGCAGCGGCAGCGTGACCCTGGGGCAGGGCAGCGCCACGGCGGTGTTGCTCGATGCTGCCGGCGGCAGTGCCCTGGACAGCCAGCGCAATGCCGGACCGGCCGGCCTGGATGGCACGCCGAACAACCTGATCACCGGCCCGTTCAACAACCTCAGCAGCGTCGTGGACCGCAGCGACCAGTCCCGGGTCGAGATCGTCAGCGGCGGCAGTGTCGACTTCCAGAACGGCTCCATCACCCTGGCCACCGGCGGTCAGGTCGCGGTCAGCGCCGCGGGACGCAGCCTGGTGCGCGATGGCGCGGTGATCGATGTGTCCGGTGCCATCGGCGTCAAGGTGGCGATGGAGTCCAATTCCATCAAGGTCAACGTGCAGGGCAATGAACAGCGCGACGCCCCGGTCAACCGCGATGGCGGCAAGCTGACCAACAACGATGTGTGGGTGGACGTGCGTGACTTGATCTACGTGCCGGCGGGCACCAACGGCTACGCCACTGACCGTTGGTACACGGCGGGTGGATTGTTGGAGGTCGGCGGTTACCTGGGCACCCGCGGCCACAGTGTCGGCGAATGGGCCGCACAAGGCGGTACCCTGACGTTCACCGGCAACGACGTGGTGACCCAGCAGGCAGCGCAACTGAACCTGTCTGGCGGCACCCTGGATGTGCAGAGCGGCTACCTGCGCCAATCCTGGCTCAAGGGCCCCGATGGACGCTTGTACGAATTGTCCAAGGCGCCGGGGGACATCCTCTACACCGGTATCTACAAGGGCTACGAAGATCACAGCCAACGCTGGGGCCAGACCGATTACTACTACAACCCACTGATCGCCCCACGCGAACGCTTCGAAGCCGGCTACACCGTCGGCCGCGATGCCGGCAAGCTGGTGGTATCGACCCGCAATGCGGTGCTGGAAGGCCAGATCGTTGGCGAGGTCTACCAGGGTGAACGCCAGACCCAGGCGCCGAACCTCAACCTCGATGGTTACCAGCAATCGCAAAACGCCGTGGCCCGACGGGCTCAGTTGTGGGTAGGCAGCTACACGCCGATCTATGACAAGACCAGTGGCGTGATCAATAGCGGCCTGACCCCCACCTTCGATCAGGTCACCGTCGGCAAGGTGATCGACAAGATTGCCGCGGGCCTGGACCTGACCTCGGCGGTCGGCAGCGACCGGCAAGGCAAGCTGGTGCTGGACAATGCGTTGCTCAATGACTTCCAGCTCGGCGCAGTCAAGGTAGCGGCGGCTGAAGGCATCAAGGTCGACGGTGCACTCAAGGTAGCCGACGGCGGCGATATCACGCTTTATACCCCGCAGGTCGAGGTGAACGCCGACCTGACGGCCCGCAGTGGTCGCATTGTATTGGGTAACATCCTCAAACAGGTCAGGACCGACAATTTCCAGATGGGAGACGTCACGCTTTCACCCGTTACGGGACAGCGGGCGACGGTCACATTGGGCGAAGGCGTCAAGCTGAACACCGCCGGACGCTGGAGCAATTTGCTGCTTGACGGCAACGACCGCCAGGGCCTGCCGTTCATTAACGGCGGCAGCGTGTCCGTGCGTAGCAGTGGCGATATTGATGTGCGGCAGGGCAGCCTGATCGACGTCAGCTCCGGCGCTGCCGTGATGGCCGATGGCAAGACTCGCGGCGGCAAGGGTGGGGACTTGACCTTGACCGCGAGTACCGGTGCATCGTCCGGTAACGGCGACTTGAACCTCGAAGGTGAACTGCGCGGTACTGGCGTGAGTGGTGGCGGGACCTTGAAGCTGGCGGCCAGCAAAGTGCTGATCGGCAACAGCGGCACCCCCCTCGAAGCCGGCACTCTGCAACTGGACGGCGATTTCTTCGACAAGGGTTTCTCGGCCTATGACATCACCGGCAACGAAGGTCTGACTGTGGCCGACGGGACTCGGGTCGATGTGACGATGCCGGTGTACCGTGTTGGTGAACAGGCGTTGGTCACCGGCAGCGACGCGGAGCCGGCCGCTGCCTTGCAGCGCTGGACGCCGGAGCTGTATCAGGAAGACGCGGTCAAAGGTGTCCTGACCCAGCGTCGCGGCGCGAGCCTGAGTCTCACCGCAGGCACGCCAAACTCCAGCGCGGCCGACATGGCCAGTACGGTATTGAGCTTAGGCAAGGGCAGTGTGATTACCGTTGATCCAGGCCAGGGCATCGATGTCCGGAGCAGCGGGCAATTGACCGCCAACGGCACGCTTAACGCCTGGGGCGGGCGGGTCAGCCTTACCGAGTTGAGCGTCGATGATGCGGTTCGCGATCAGGTCAATGCCCAGGGCCACGGTCGTTCCATCTGGCTGGGCGAGCAGGCGCTGATCGATGTATCGAGCCGGGCGATGACAGCTCAGGATATGCACGGCCAGACCTATGGCCTGGTGCGCGACGGCGGGCAGATTGTCATTGGCGGCCAGATCGATGCCGCGAAAGGATCGACGTCTGCCTCCGAGCTGTTTGTGGTGGTGCGCGACGGTGCCCGTCTGCAAGCGGATGGCAGCCAGGCCGTGCTGGATGTCGCTGGTCAGGGGCGCTCGTTAGTGGCGAGCAACGGCGGCAGCATTTCCATGGCGTCGGCCAATGGCTTGTATCTGGACGGCGCACTAAGCGCCCGTTCGGGAGGTGCCGGGGCGGCGGGGGGCAGCCTGTCGGTGGCGCTGGAAACTCCCTACTACCTGAGAAGCGCAGTCGATGGCCGGGTGTTGAACGTGCGTGAACTGGTGTTGGAACAGGTGGCTCAGGCACATCGGCTTGGCGACACGGCTGAAACATCGGCGGATTCGCTGGTCTACGGTCACGGTCGGCTAGGCGTCGATCAGGTCCAGGCCGGTGGTTTCGACAATTTGTCCTTGTTGAGCAACGGACTGATGAGCGTCGATGGCAACCTGTCGATGTCCCTCCGACAAAGCCTGAGTCTGTACGCCCGCAGCTTTGGATTGAGTGCAACCGCGCCAGCCAATACCCGGGTCGAGTTCAATGCACCCCATGTGTTGCTGTCTACTGCGACAGGGCTGACGACCACTCGACCGAGTTTTGATCCTTACACCCGGCCAGTGATCGATGGTGGCGGGGTGTCTCTATTGGCGAGCAAGGCGTTGTTTTCCGTCGACGCGGATCTGTTGGATGTGCAAGGCAATGTGATGTTCAGCAGCAAAGGCACAGTGAGGCAGGCCGACGGCAGCACGGTGGCGCTTGAGCGCGCAGGTTTCGATCAGGTCCGGCTAAGCAGCCGGGGTGATCTGCGATTCCTGGCCGGGTTCTCGAGCGCCGATATGCCTACGGGTTTTACCACTCAGTTGCTGACCCCTTCGGACATGCTGTTGCAAGCGGCCCAGCTGTATCCGGCGACGGGGGTCGGGGCTCGGGTGTTGGCGGGGTCTGGTTGGGGCATATCGGATAATGGTACCCCTCTCTACGACCCGGCACGCAGCCTGGTAATCGGGCGCACAACCCAGACAACGCCCCAGGTACCCTATTCGGCATTCGGGCGCTTGCAACTGGGTAGCGCGAACATCGAACAGGGTGGCGTGGTTCGGGCGCCGTTGGGATTGATTGAGGTCGGCACTAACGGCAGTGTAGGGGGGTATGCCATCAGCGATCGGGTAAGTCTGTTGCCGGGCAGCCTGACGTCGGTCAGCGGCTTGGGCCTGAGATTGCCCTATGGCGGCACCGTCGACGGTCAAAGTTACGAGTACGCTGGCAAGAAGGTGGTGTTGTTAGGACAGGGTGCTGTACCCGGCCTAAGCGCCGACGTTAACATCGGCGTCATTCTGGGCGGGCGATCGGTCACGGCGCAGGAAGGTTCGGTGCTTGACCTGTCTGGTGGCGGTGATTTGCTCGGCGCTGGCTTTATCTCAGGCCGTGGCGGTTCTACTGACGCACGTTTCAATCCGCTGGTACAAATGGGTGCCAATGGCGGTTTCACCTTGCCTGGTCTTTCCAGCAACCCGGTCTACGCCATTGTGCCGGGCAACCAGAGTCAGTATGCGCCGGTCGCTGCCGAAGGTGGTGCGGTGGATCCGAGGGTCGGTCAGCAGATCACTATCGGTGCCGGTGTGCCCGGGCTGGCTGCCGGTACTTACACCCTGATGCCGTCCACTTATGCGTTGCTGCCGGGCGCGTTCCGGGTCGAGGTCAATGGCTTGGCGGGGCAAGGCGTCACAACGGGCGCGCAACAGATGCGCAACGGTTCCTGGACCACCGCCGGGGTGCTGTCGGTGGCCAATACCGGTCAGCATAACAGTTTGTCCAGTCAGGTCATTCTGACGTCGGGGGATGTGCTGCGCCGCTACTCGCAATACAACGAAACAAGCTACGCGCAGTTCGCCGTGGCCGATGCCGCTCGCCTGGGCGTACCCCGGGCAATGTTGCCGGTAGACGCCAAGACCTTGAAACTGAACCTGGCCCCTGGAGCAGGGGATCAAGCATTCTCCTTCAAGGGGATCGGCAAGTTCGCGCCTCAGGCGGGAGGCTTCGGCGGTTCCGTCTCGGTGGTTGGTTACGCCCGGAGCGCGCTGGAGGTGGTTGCGGATGGGCGTGGGGCCACGGCTGGTTTCGAGGGCGTGACCCTCACTGCCGAAAGCCTGAATGCATTGAACGCTTCGCGTCAGGTCATAGGCGGCCTGTTTTCGGTTAGTTACGGTCAAAGCGGAAATTACGTGACGCCGGTGTTTGAGATGTCGCGTAGCGTGACATTGCGTGAAGGTGCGGCATTAGCGGCACCTGAGGTTTTCCTGTTGGCCAATGGCGGCGAGTTATCGATGGAACAGGGCGCTGTCATCAACACCATCGGTCGTGGTGCGGCTGCTTACGACGCCCGAGATGGCTTTGTTTACAATCTCAATAACGACGCCAATATGCTGGCCGCCTCCAATGGTTTGCTCAGCGTACTGGCCCCTCCATCGGGCGGCGCAGGCTCCATCAATATCGGTGGCTGCCGCCTGACGCCTTGCAGTGGCGTCACACGCATTCACTCCGAAGGCAGTATCGTTGCCGGCACCGCTGGCAGCCTGGAACTGGATGACCAGGTGCGTTACGGCACCCGTCACCTGACCCTGGCCCTGAGCAACATCAACGTCGGCACCGCCCAGGCATTGAGCGATGCGTCGGGGCGCAATGTATTGCCTGTCGGTCTGACCCTGAGCCAGACCGTCCTGGATCGCCTGTTGCGCGGGGACACCCAATATGGTGCTCCGGCCCTGGAAACCCTCGAACTGTCGGCCAGTCAGGCGCTGAATTTCTATGGCACCGTCAGCCTCGACACCTATGATTCGACCACCGGTAAGTCGCGCCTGAACAACCTGATGCTCAGCACCCCGGCGATTTATGGCGCGGGCGGCGCCGGCGATGTCGCGACCATCCGCACCGCCAATCTGATCTGGAACGGTGCTGTCGGCGCGCCGGGCTCGGTGATTGCCGGCGGGGCCGGCACCGGCGCCGGTCGCCTGGACATCCAGGCCCAGCGCATCGAGTTTGGCTACGGTGAATTCGCCCAGCCGAGCTCGGTCACTACCCTGGACCGTCTGGCCCTGGGCTTTGCCAACGTCAACCTCAGCGCCAGCGAGCGTCTGACCGCCAATCACAAGGGCAGCCTGGCGGTGTATCAAAGCCAGGGCGCCTATGACGCGAAAACAGGCTACGCCTACAGCGGCGGCAATCTGAATATCCTTACCCCGTTGCTCACCGGTGAAGCCGGCTCGGTCAACCGCATCACGGCGGGCGGAGCGGTCAATGTGACAGGCACGACCGCTAAGCCGGGCACTGTCTCCGGGCTTGGGGGTGAGTTGTCCCTCAAGGGCCAGCGTCTCAATCTTGCCAGTGCGGTGGTGTTGCCCAGCGGCAAGCTCACCCTCAGCGCGACGGATGATCTGACCCTGGCCGATGAAGCGTTGATCGACGTAGCCGGTCGGGCGATCACCTTCAACGATGTCACGCGCTACAGCGCCGGTGGCGAGGTGATCCTGCAAAGCCGCAACGGCAACATCCGCCAGGCGGATGGTTCAAGCATCGACCTTTCGGCTCGCAACAACCAGGCTGGCCGGCTCAGTGCGGTGGCGTTGGGCGAGGCGGCCGGGCTGGTCGACTTGCAAGGACGAATCCTCGGCAGCAGCAGTGGCGAATATGACGCCGGCGGCACCGCCATGCCTTACCTGGCCGGCAGCGTGGAAATCCAGGCCCAGCGCCTGGGCGGCACCGGCAGTCTCAGCGAGCAGTTCGCGGCGTTGAACCAGCGCTTGAACGATGGGCAGGTCTACGGTTCCCGTGGCTTCCAGCTCAAACAGGGCGACCTGGTGATCGGCAATGAGCTCAAGGCGTCGACCATCAGCGTATCCCTGGATAACGGCAACCTGTTGGTCAACGGCAAGGTAGACGCCAGCGGCGAGCGGGTTGGCAGCATCCGACTCTCGGCCGGGCACTCCCTGACCCTGGGTAGCAGCGCGGTACTCGACGCCCACGGCAACCGCCTTCGGGTGGACAGCTACGGCAAGATCATCGACTCGCCGAATCGTGCCACCGTCGACCTGACTTCCCGCGCCGGTGTGCTGACCTTGTCCGACGGCGCTCGTATCGATCTGCGCCATGGCACTGCGGCGCCTGCCGGGCAGCATGACGGCCGCGCCCGTGGCACCCTGGAACTCAATGCCCGGCGCGCCGGCCCGAATGCCACCCTCGGTGACATTGCCATCGACGCCAGTGGGAACCTGGATATCCAGGGGGCGCGGTCCATCGCCGTCAATGGCATGTGGCGGTACAACGACGCGGATTATGGCAGCGATCCGGCGGCCAGCGGTCGCCCTTATCAGGTCATCGACCAGGCGTACCTGGACCGAAAGCATCAGGACAGCACAGACTTCATCAACGCTGCGCTGGACAACGATGATTTGATGCAACGCAAACTCGCTGGCCTGAACAACGCTCGTTATGCCGATGCGTTCCACTTGCGGCCTGGCGTCGAGATCGTCAGTGCGACCGCCGACGGTGACCTGGTGGTGCAGGGTGACCTGGACCTGTCCGGCTTTCGCTATGCGAGCGTCAATCCGCACACGCAGAAAACCGCCGTGTACGGCTCCGGCGAGGCCGGCGCGCTGACCCTGCGCGCCGGGGGCGACCTGAGCATCTACGGCAGCATCAACGACGGTTTCGCACCTCCACCGGCCACGCAGGATGACAAGGGCTGGGTGTTGTTGCCCGGGATCGACTTCACCGGCGGCGACATCATCGTACCCGGCGCCGGCGTGACCTTGGCCGAAGGCACGGCCTTCCCGGCGGGGACCACGTTGAACTACGATTTGCCGATCAAAGGCGTGACGTTGGCGGCGGGGACTCGATTGCCGGTGGCGGCGATTCTTGAACAGCCACTGGAGCTACCCGCTGGCACCGTATTGGCGGCAGCTGTGCACGATGCCTCCGGCAATCTGCTGTTTGCCGCCGGCACCTTGCTGAACCAGGCCCAGACCCTGCAAGCCGGCTCGCAACTGGGGGCCGGCAGTGTGTTGAGCAGGCCCACTGCGCTGCTCGGATTCACCTGGCCGAAGGGCGTTGCGTTGCCCAACGTGGCCAACGTGGGCAATGTCCAGAGCAACATTCTCAGGTTGGACCGCAGCCTGGCACTGAACCGTGGTTCGCTGATCCCGTCCGGGACCGATGTGAAGTTGCCGGATGGCGTCGAGTCGATCCAACTGCGTCCGGAAATCGCCGGCAGCCAGGGGCGGATGTGGGCCGTCGCACCGATGCTCGCCGAGGGTTCGCAGTCCTGGTCGCTGCGGTTGGTGGCCGGGGCCGACACGGCGGCGGCGGACAGCCGGATCGTCCAGCCCGAACCACTACATGGCGATTTGCGCCTTGCCGATAGCCACTACGGCATGTTCGGCAAACCGGTGCCGGCCAAGGGCGTTTTCCTCTGGACTGAGGCGGGGGTCGCAGAGCTTCTGAACGCCGGGGTCACTGTCGAGCTTGGCGCACCCATCGACCAGGAGATCGTTGGCGCCTTTGGTTACGCTTCGGTCGATGCATTTTGTGCCGACCTTCCATTCATGTGTGCGCTGCAATCTTCCTACAAGTGGACGGAGGCAGCAGTGGAGGCGCTGGCGGGATCCGGTTATGACGTCAAGGCAGGGGCGCCGATAGATGCGTCGGCTGCCCAGTTCTTCGGGTTCGATTCGGTCCAGGCGCTTTGTGAATATGCGCCAGAGATGTGTGCCGCCCTCGGCGTGGACTACAAGCTGGTCGCCGGCAGTACCCGCCCGAGCGTTATCCGCACCGGCACCGGCGACCTGGAACTGCTCAGCGGCGGCAGCCTGCGCATGGACACGTTATTCGGCATCTACACTGCCGGCACCTCGTCAACGCCGACGTTCCCGGGCGATCCCTACAACCAACCCAAAGCCCTGGGCGCCAACGGCAAGGTGCTCAACGACGAGAATGGCAGCTACGAAAAACTCGTGGATGGTGGCGCAGAGAGCATCTACCGCGCCTGGTATCCGGATGCGGGCGGGAACCTGTTGCTCAAGGTTGGCGGCGATCTCAGCGGCAACTTGACCGCGCCCGCCAGCGCCTTCGGACGGCCGAATCCTGCCGACATCGACCAGGACTCGGCCAATGTGGGCAACTGGCTCTGGCGCCAGGGCGACGGTGATTCGGTGAATGGTCAGTCGACCGCCTGGTGGATCAACTTCGGTAGTTATACCGCGTCGACGGTATTGGGTGGCGCTGATCAAATGGCCGGTTTCACCGGGTTCGGGACCTTGGGCGGCGGAGATCTGGATGTACAGGTAGGTGGCGATGCAGGCGTGTTGGGCCGACTCGCCGGTAACGATTTCAATACAAATATAAACCCTCGTAGCCAGGGGCTGTTGCTGGCAGTGGGCAGCACCGGGCGCGTGGGCGGCGATGGCAGTCTGCAACTGACCGGCGGCGGTGATCTCAATCTGCAGGTGGGCGGTGCTTTGAATCCAGAGAGCCTGTTCGTGAACGGGCATCTCAACGGTGCGGTCATCAACCTGCGGGGGCACGCGCAGATCGATAGCGGCGCCATCGGTCGTATTGACCTTCAATACGGCAACGCTACCTCAGCACAGTCCCCAGGAGAAACGCGAGCCTACGATTCCTTCAAGTCCACACGAGGACTTGCTGCCGGTGGCCTGACCCTCATGCCGGGCGATGCCACCTTCGATTTGACAACGTCGGGCGACCTTGTCGTGATGGACGTTGCCGACCCGGGTCGGGCGCCGATGATGAGCGCCTCTCGCTTCAAGGACGGTGACAGTAACGGATCGGGACTGAGCTGGTTCACGCTATGGACAGCCAATACTGCGATCGACTTGTGGTCGTCCGGAGGTAACCTGACGCCTTTCACCTCCAGTACCGCAACGGACCTGGCGGTGGTCTACCCGTCGATCCTCAGAGCGGTGGCGGCCAGTGGCAGCCTCTATTACGGAAAATCTTCAGCAGTTTATGACGCAGGCTATAGCGGCAATAATCGTCCAGCCCTGCTGCTCGCTCCCGGCATCAACAGCGAGTTGCAATTCATGGCCGGCGATTCCATTTATGGCGGCGACATGTCGGTCAGTCGTTCCGGTGCCGCATCGACCGCTTTGGCGACGCCATTCCGGCCAGCCTATGTCGCTTCTATCGATGGCGGCATCACGATCAGGGTCAGCAATCTTTCGGCCGATGGTAATCCCGTGCGCCTTAGTTCGAACATGCTGCCGCTGTTTGCCTTCGACACCAGCAGCGCTTCCAGCGAATGGGCCCTCAATGCCGATCCTGCTCGCTTCTATGCGCTTGAAGGCGACTTGCTGGCGGTGACCACCGGGCGGTCGATGACATCGGTTTCCACAGCCAGATGGCCGGGGCGAATCGCATATGAAGGCGCTGGAGCTGTCCGGATGATGGCTGGACGAGACATCGTCAGCAGCGGGGTACCGCTGGCCGGATCGCGCAGTGATGACAACAATGAGGTGGGGGATTACACCAGCACCGGCAACCTCTTCATCCACAACAACCCCACCGACATCTCCATCGTCTCCGCCGGCCGTGACATCCTCTACAGCAACTTCAACGTCGCCGGCCCCGGCCTGCTGGAGATCACCGCCGGGCGCAACATCCTGATGGACGACAAGGTCAGCATCACCAGCCTCGGTGCCGTGGTGCCGGGGGATTCGCGCCCTGGCGCGAGCCTGGTGCTGCAAGCTGGCGCCGGCCTCAACGGCGCGGATTACGAACGCTTCGTCAAGGCCTACCTGGACCCGGCGAACCAGGCCCTGGCCGGTGTGCCGCTGGCGAACCAGGACGGCAAGGTCGCCAAGACCTACGAGGCGGAGTTGGTGGATTGGCTCAAGGAACGCTTCGGCTTCAGCGGCGACAGCGAACAGGCCCGCAGCTATTTCGCGGCGTTGCCGGCCGAGCAGCAACGGGTGTTTGCCCGCGACGTGTACTTCGCCGAGCTCAAGGCCGGTGGTCGTGAGTACAACGAAGTGGGCGGCGTGCGCCAGGGCAGCTACCTGCGGGGCCGGGAGGCTATCGACTTGTTGTACCCAACCAAGGACGTGGCGGGCAATCCGATCACCTACAAGGGCGACATCACGATGTTCGGCGGGGCGGGGGTGCACACCGATTTCGGCGGCAGCATCCAGATGCTGACGCCGGGTGGCGGGCAGACCTTCGGCATCGAGGGTAACGCACCGCCTTCCACCGCCGGGGTCATTACCCAGGGCGAGGGCGATATCCAGTTGTATGCGCAGAACAGCATCCTGCTGGGGCAGAGCCGGATCATGACCACCTTCGGCGGCTCGATCCTCGGCTGGTCGGCCCAGGGTGATATCAACGCCGGTCGCGGTTCGAAGACCACCGTGGTGTACACGCCGCCCAAGCGCTTGTACGACACCTGGGGCAATGTGACGCTGTCGCCTTCGGTGCCGAGCACCGGGGCCGGTATCGCCACCCTCAACCCCATTGCCGAAGTGGCGCCGGGGGATATCGACCTGATCGCGCCGCTGGGCACCATCGATGCGAGTGAGGCAGGGATCCGGGTGTCGGGCAACGTCAACATCGCGGCGTTGACCGTGGTGAACGCGGCCAACATCCAGACCCAGGGCAAATCCACCGGTGTGCCGCTGGCAGCCTCGGTGAACACCGGGGCCATCACCTCGGCCAGTTCGGCGGCGTCTTCGGCGACGCAGGCGGCTGAAGACGTGGCCCGTCAGCAACAGAATGCGGCGCGGCAGAACCAGGCGTCGGTGTTCACGGTGCAGGTGGTGAGTTTTGGCTCCGAGCAACTGGCCCCGTCACGCGATGGCGCCAACCGCGACGCGCCTCGGGCCTATGACCCGGCCAGCCCGGTGCAGGTACTGGGCGCGGGGCCTTTGGACGAGCAGAACCGCCAGCGGCTGACCGAGGAGGAGCGGGGGCGGTTGAGTTTGTAGGGGATTGAGCTTGCAGTGAGGTGGGCTGTGCTGGCCTCATCGCGAGCAAGCTCGCTCCCACAGGGAACTGGGGTGTTCATGAGTTTTTTGCATGCACCACAGAGCCCATTGTGGGAACTAGGTGTTCATGAGTTTTACATGCACCACAGAGCCCATTGTGGGAGCGAGCTTGCTCGCGATAGCGGTGGAAAGTGGATTACAACCACCGCGGCGTGGTGAAGAACGAGGCCATTTCCGAGCGGGCCAGTGCCGCGCCGAAGTAGGGGCCCTGGACATGGTCGCAGGCCACGTTACGCAGTTGGCTGAATTGCAGGGCGTTTTCGATGCCTTCGGCGGTGACCATGAGCCCTACGCTGCGGCTCAACCGGATCATCGCCAGGACGCCTTCCTTGTCGTCCTCCAGGCCCAGCTGCGAAAGGATGTTGCGATCGAAGCGGATGCCATCGAACGGCTGGTCCAGCACCTCGCGCAGGGAGGCGATGCTGGTGCCGAATTTGTCGATGTTGATCCGCACGCCGAGGTCCTTGAGCGCATGGAGGGTGCTGGCGACGGTCTTGTGGTCGGCCAGCAGGACCCCTTCGGCCACTTCCAGGGTCAGCCGGTGAGGCGCCAGGCCGCTCGCTTCGAGGGCCTCTTGCACCTGGTCGAGCAGGAAGTTGCTGTTGAACCACCGGGGTGAAACCGCGATGGAGACATTGACGGCGCTCGGCCAGGTCGCGGCCTCTTCGCAGACATTGATCAACATCCAGGTACCCAGCTCTTCCAGTTGGCCCGAGGTTTCGGCCACCGGTATGAAGTCGCCCCCAGCCAGCTCACCTTTCTCGGGATGGTGCCAAAAGGTCTGGGCTTCGAAACCGTGCAGCTGCTCGGCGCTCACATCGAAGCGAGGCAAGTAGCGCAGTTCCAGTTGGTCCCGCTGCATGGCGTCGCGCAGTTGCTGCTCGTATCGCCGCCGGTCGCGGGCCAAGTTGCCCATGGCTTCCACATACACGCGCCAGGTGTTGCGGCCTGCTGCCTTGGCCGCATACAAGGCGATATCGGCGTGGCGCAACAGTTCATCGGCGCGTTCGTCGCCGGGCTGCGCCCAGGCAACGCCGATGCTCACCCCCAGGTACAGCGTATTGCCGTCCAGGTGCATGGGCCGTTGCATGCAATCGATCAGCCGTTCACACAGTTGATCGAGATCGTCGGCGTCACCGGGGTCGGGCATGACAATGACAAATTCGTCACCGCCCAGGCGCGCCACCAGATCGGTGCCACGGACGTTTTGCTGGAGGATATGCGCCACTTCCCTGAGCACTTTATCGCCCACGGCATGGCCGAGGGAGTCGTTGACCGGCTTGAATCGGTCCATGTCCAGGTTCAGCAGCGCCAGAGGCGGGCGATCAGGTCGGCCCAGGTGTTCGCGCAGGCAATCGAACAAGCGGTTGCGGTTGGCCAGCCCGGTCAGCGGATCATGCAGGGAAAGGTGCTTGATCTGGGCCAGCGCCCGCAGCTCGTCGGTGATGTCGGTGGCGGTGCCGCGAAAACCCAGGGTGCCGGCCTCGATGGCCCGTACCGACAGTTTGCAGGTGCGGATGCGCTGGTTGCGCGCGGTGTACTCGCACAGCAGCGGTGCCGAAGAGAGGCTGTTGGCCCCGCCGAGCAGCCATTGGGCAATCGAGATCGAGCCGCCATGAGGGTGGAGCAGCCGTTGCAGAGGCTTGCCCAGCCATTCCGTGGGGCTGAACCCGGTCACTTGTTCGAAACGCTCCGACAGGTAGGTCAGCGTCCCGGTGGAATCGACCTCCCACAACCAGTCGGATGAGACTTCGGCAATGTCGCGGAAACGTTCCTCACTGCGTTCCAGCGCCTTGCGGTGGGCCAACAGGCTGGCGTATTGGCTTTCCTGGGCGCGAAACATCACCAAGGCATGGCGCAGGACGGCCAGCGCCAGGATTCCCAGCACCAGTAACGCCAGGGCCAGCAAAGGCAGCAGGACCTTGCGCAGATCCTGGCCCGGGGTTTGTGGTCGCCAGGCCAGGGCCTCCAGGGTCAGGTTGTCGAGCAGCAATTGGGCGGTATCGGCTGGGCCGGGTGTCCTGGCGATATGGGCATCGGGCAGGGCGAAGTCCCGCGCCAGGTTTTCCAGGGCGCCGGGGTCCAGGACCTTGACGAAGAGCATCAGGCTGGGCGGGCCGGGAATTTGCGCCACGCTGTTGTCCGTGCCGGTGGTGATGGCGGACACGGCGACGAACGCCGGGGCATCTTCGTGATGCAGCATCTCGACGACCACTTCGTCGTGTTTTTCCTCGGTGCTGGCTTTGTTCCACAGGGCGCGCAGGTCGCCGGTCAGCCAGGTGTCGGCATCGACGTCGCTCATTTGGCCATCGATCACCGAATAGACGGTCTTGCCGGTTGGGGAAATGACAAACACCGCCTGGTAACCGTAGAGCGAATACACGCTGCTGCCGACGTTTTCCTGGTCATAGGCCCATTCCTTGTCGACCTTGACGTGCAGGTGCCGGTAGGCGTCGCTCCATTTGGAATAGTCGCTCAGGTCCCGGCCGATGCCGGTGCGGATCCCCTCGATGGCCCGCTGGGCGAAAAACAGGCTCTGTTCACGGGAGCGTCGGTCCTGGGCGCCGGTGATGTTGAGCAACACGGCGATCGCCAGTGCGGACATGACAAACAGCAGGAGCATGATGGCCGGAAAAGTGCGACGGGTGAAGCTACGGGTTGGCGAGCCCGGGGAAAGAACAGTCGAGTCATTGCCAGCATTTTCAATCATAAAGATAAGTCATCAGCCAAAAAGCGATTTCACCCGCACGTGTTTTATATCGGCGGGTGGGCTGATTTACTGAGTCGTGTTGACGAAGGGGCCGACAGGCTGCGTCGTATTCGTCAGGTGCGGGCCTTCAAGCGTGAGGCCCACTCGAGGGCGACATCCCGTTGGCGCAGGGAATTGACCCCGGCGGCGGCCAGTAGGGCAATGAATGCGGCCAGTGCGGCCAAGGCCATGTCCTTTTGCGAGTCCCACGGGTCTTGTTGGGCGCCCACAAAGGCCTTGGCGGTGTCGCCCCCGATATAGGCGCCGCCCAGCCATTCGATGATCTCGTAAATGGCCGACGATGCGAGGATCAGGTTCCAGGCCAGGAAATAGCCCCTGAACCCCGTCGCTGGCGCAACCCGCAGCAAAACCTCGCGCACCGGATACGCCAGCAGCAGGCCGTAGCTGAAGTGCACCAGCCGATCGAATTGGTTGCGTTCGAAGCCCATGAGCCGATCCAGCGACGGGCCCCCGGTAAGGGCCTGCCACCACGAGTTGTAAGGTACCTTGGCATAGGTGTAGTGGGCGCCGACTTCATGGATGCAGAGGAACACGAACAGCAGTGTGGCGGAAAGCCGGGAAAAGCTGAACCGTCGATGAACGGTCACCAGGACGACCAATAACGCAATGACCAGCAGGTTCTCCGCCAGCCAGTCGCTGCGTTTCAGCGGCGCGATGGCCAACCATCCCCACAGCACGCAGAACACCAGCAGCAGGGACCGTTCATAGCGACGATGCAGCTCAACGGTTGGCATCGCGTCAGCCTCACTCTTTATCCGTGCGATGGCCCGGCAGCAAGCTGCTCAGTACCTGCTTGGCGGTCTCGACCACGATGCCTCGCTCGTTCGGGTCGCCCTGGAGCAGGGTCGAGGCAAATTTCTTCGCCTGTTCCAGCTTGATGTGTGGCGGCAGCGGTGGCACGTCGGGGTCGGTGCGAAACTCGATCAGCACCGGACGATCCGCCGCCAGCGCGGTTTCCCAGGCCGTGGCCACGTCGTCCTCATGCAGTACCAGGATGCCCTTCAGGCCAATGGATTCGGCGAACAAGTGGTAGGGCACGTCGGGGATGTCCTGGGAGGCGGCGAATTTCGGATCGCCCTCCATGACCCGCTGTTCCCAGGTCACCTGGTTCAAATCCCGATTGTTGAACACCGCACAGATCCAGGTGCCGTTGGCCCAGGTGCGCCAGTACTTGGCAACGGTGATCAGCTCGGCCATGTTGTTCATCTGCATGGCGCCATCGCCCACCAGGGCGACCACCGGCCGCTGCGGATGGCAGAACTTCGCCGCGATGGCATAGGGCACGGCCGCGCCCATCGACGCCAGGCCACCGGACAGCGAACACATCATGCCGCGACGGATCTTGATGTCCCGGGCGAACCAGTTGGCACAGGAGCCGGAATCGCAGGTGATGATGGCGTGCTCCGGCAGCCGCGGCGACAGTTCGAAGGTGACCCGCTGCGGATTGATCGGCTTGGCCGATACCCGGGCGCGTTTTTCCAGGGTCCGGTCCCAGCGCTCCCGCCAATGCTCGATTTTCTTGCGCCAGGCTCGGTCGGTTTTTTCTTCGATCAGCGGCAGCAGGGCGCGCAAGGTGTCGACACTGTCGCCGTGCAGGCTGACTTCCATGGGATAGCGCAGGCTGAGCATGTCCGCCTGAATGTCGATCTGCACGCCCCGGGCCTGGCCTTCAGGGGGCAGGAACTCGGCGTAGGGAAAGCCGGAGCCGATCATCAGCAACGTGTCGCAGCCGGCCATCAGGTTGTCGCTGGGTTCGGTGCCGAGCAGGCCGATGGTGCCGGTGACCCAGGGCAGGTCATCCGGCACGGCGGCCTTGCCCAGCAGCGCCTTGGCCACGCCGGCGCCGAGCTTCTCGGCGATGGCGATCACCTCGTCAGTGGCGTGCAGTGCTCCGGCGCCGACCAGAATGGCGACTTTCTTGCCGGCATTGAGGACGTCGGCGGCTTTGCGCAGGTCCTCTTCGTAGGGGACGATGCTGGGCTTGCGGTAGCCGACGCCGGAGTGAACCGTACCGTGCTTGTGAGGTGGCGCGGTGTATTCCATCTCCTGGAGGTCGTTCGGCAGGATCAGCGCCGTGACCCGGCGCTCGCCTATCGCCGTGCGTACGGCGCGGTCCAGCAGGTGACGCACCTGGGCGGGCACGCTGGCTTGCTGCACGAACGCCCCGGCCACGTCCTTGAACAGGCTGACCAGGTCCAGTTCCTGCTGGTAATGCCCGCCCAGTGCGGCGCGCGCCTGTTGGCCGCTGATGGCGAGCACTGGCATGTGGTCCATCCGGGCGTCGTAGAGGCCGGTCACCAAGTGGGATGCTCCGGGCCCGGAGGTGGCGATGCAGACCCCCAGCTCGCCGGTGAACTTGGCGTGGGCACAGGCCATGAACGCGGCCATTTCCTCGTGGCGGGCCTGGATGAAGCGGATTTTTCCCTGGGCGCGGTTCAAGGCGCCAAACACGCCGTTAATGCCATCGCCCGGATAGCCATAGATACGGCGAACCCCCCATTCATAAAGACGTTCCACCAGAAAATCACCGACGGTCATGCTCATGTCTGTCCCTCGTTTCAGGCTGCGGTCGCTCGGCGCGACGTGCAGCGGTTGACGTTCATACAAGACTTGACCGGCGCAGACCTTCCAAGGTTTCGATTTTTTCAACCCCAGGGGCCTGAGGCCGGGCGGGCGTGTATCGCAGTGTGTACCGCACAGGCCCGGATACACCTGCTTGACGAAGGCCCAGGCCGGCGACACAGGCCGGATACACACCGGCGATTAACTACGCCAGCCAGCCGACACCGAACCTCGGTGCGGATGACTGGCACCTTAATTGTCAATCGTCAGAGGAATACCCATGCTCAACTTCTCCCGTCATTCGTCCCTTGCACTCGGCCTGGCCCTGGTCGGCGGCCTGGGTCTCTCCACGGCGGCTTCGGCCTTGACCATGAACGACCTGGCCCAGGGCTACACCCTGGCGGCAGCCGATACCGTGAAAAAAACCGCCGAAGGCAAGTGCGGCGAAGACAAGTTCGCCAAGACCGATACCAACCACGACGGCCAGGTCTCGCGGGACGAGTTCATCGCCGCTGCACCGGAGCGCGCGGCGGAGTTCGACAAGATCGACGCCAACCACGACGGCGGCATCTCGTTGCCGGAAGCCAAGCAATACCTGTCGGCCCAGGCGAAGACCGCCGAAGGCAAATGTGGCGAAGGCAAGTGCGGGGCGGCTATCGAGTCCTGATTCGCCCCGGGTGGTGAGCCTGATGAGTTGATGCCAGCCCACTGAGGTTCGATTTCCACCGTCGGGTGGCGTTCGCTCCATGAGGCTCTCCACATCTCGTTTCCTCAGGAGATGTGTCATGTTGAATTTACCTCAACCCTCGGCAGGCCTCGGCCTGCGCCGGGCCTTGCTCGATGAGCTGCGCCAGGCACCGGCCGGGGATTTCGATTTTCTCGAAGTTGCCCCGGAAAACTGGATCGGAATCGGCGGCCCCCATGGGGCCGCCTTGCATTCGCTGGCCGAACGTTATCCGTTGACGTGCCATGGCCTGTCGTTGTCCCTGGGTGGGCCGGCACCGCTGGACCTGGCGTTTCTCGGCCAGGTGCGCGGGTTTATCGAGCGTTTCAACGTGCCGCTCTACAGCGAGCACTTGAGCTACTGCGGCGATGACGGGCATCTGTATGACCTGTTGCCGCTGCCCTTTACCGAAGAAGCGGTGCATCACGTGGCGGCGCGGATCCGTCAGGCTCAGGATGTGCTGGGGCGCCGCCTGGCGGTGGAAAACGTCTCCTATTACGCCGCCCCCCAACAAGACATGAGTGAGCTGGAATTCACCCGGGCGGTGTTGCGCGAAGCCGATTGCGACCTGTTGCTGGACGTCAACAACGTCTACGTCAACTCGATCAATCACGGTTTCGATCCCCAGGGATTCCTGGCGGGCCTTGAGCCGGGGCGGGTGGTCGCGATGCATGTGGCCGGGCATTACGATGAGTCCGATACGCTTAAAATCGACAGCCATGGCGCACCGGTCAAACCGGTGGTCTGGGCGTTGCTGGCCCAGGCCTACGCGCGTTTCGGCGTGCGACCGACCTTGCTCGAACGGGACTTCAATTTCCCGCCCTATGCCGCGCTGGTGGCCGAATTGCAGACGATTCGCCAGTTGCAACACCCGGCCGTCCCCCGGCAGGCGGTGAGCCATGGCTGAGGCCCGGCAGACGCTGCATCAGCAGCAACAGGCGCTGACCCGTTACCTGCGCGACCCGGAACACTACCCGGTTCCGACCGGCATGGACGCGGCGCGGGCGCAGGTGTATCGCGACCTGATCTTCGAAAACATGCGTTCGCTGCTCAGCGGCACCTTCCCCGTGCTGGTGAGCGTGCTGGGGCAGGCCTCCTGGCGTGCCTGCGTGCGCCGTTTCCTGCGCGAACATCGTTGTGCCACGCCCAGGTTCGGTGAAATCGCCAAGGAGTTTGTGGCCTACCTCGTGGCCCACTCATCGCCGGACTGGCCGCCGTTCGTGGCGGAGCTGGCGCACTATGAGTGGGTCGAGATGGCGCTGCTGCAATCCGAGGCCGAGCCGTTGCTGATTCATGATGAGGCCGCCTTGCTCGATCTGCCGCTGCGTGTCTCGCCCCTGGCCTGGCTGTTGGCGTACCAATGGCCGGTGCATCGCCTGGCCCCGAGCTACCAGCCCTCGACGCCTCCGGCCCAGCCGACGCTGTTGCTGGTGCGGCGCACACCTGGGTTTGAGGTGCGCTTTGCCGAACTCAGCCCGTTGGCCTGGCGCCTTTTGCAGCGCATCGAGGAATATCCCGAGTTGGCGGGGCGAGGGCAGCTGCTGGCGTTGGCGCAGGAGGCGGGGGTGGCTTCGTTCGAGTTCATGGACAGCGCCGTGGCGCTGTTGCGGCGGATGCAGGAGCAAGGGGTTGTTGGCGTAGAGCAGTAATCTGCCCATTTGAAATGCTAACCCCCGTGGGAGCGGGCTTGCTTGCGAAGGCGGTGTATCAGTCAAGGTCAAGTTGGCTGACACTCCGCCTTCGCGAGCAAGCCCGCTCCCACAAAGTTATGCATTAATTGCACTATCGGCGGTGCACGCCGCTTTTCACCAGCGCATCCACACTCAGCTTCCCAGCCCCTTGCAGCACCAACGGCAGCAACGCCACCAGATAGATCAACGGCAGCTTGAAGTTGCCATGCCCCTTGTTGGTAATCGCATAACCCTGGGCCAGTTCGCTCAAGCTCGACCAGTCCGCCGGCCAGTGCACGGCAGCGGTCGCCACCACGGTGACGACGATCAGCACCAGCGCCGACAGGCGCGTGCCCAAGCCGATCAACAGGGCGATGGCACCGATCAGTTCGGCCCACATCGCCAGTTCCCAGTTCCACTGGGCCGGCACATGGTCGAAGGGGAACGGAAAGGCGGACTGGATCTCGGCGAACCAGTTCTCGCCATTCCATTTTTCCAGGCCGGATTCGAAAAACTCCCAGGCCAGGAACAGGCGCAGGCCCAGCGGCGCGAGCCAGGCGCCTGCCTGATCGAGATGCAGGTGCAGTGTTTTCAGCACGTTTGAATACATGATCGGCCTCCCTGGGCTCAAGCGTGTTGCGGCCGTTGGCGGCGCTGCGTGGCCTGGGCCAGCTTGCCTACCAGGCGGATGGCGGTGGCGGCGCAGATCAGGCCGAATGGCAGTACGTACCAGTCGCTCATGGGAATGCGCTTGAAATTGGAGTAGGCAAAGATCGCCGCCAGTACCCACATACCGGTGACATGCAGGCGCTTCCAGGCCTTGAAGCCGATCAGGCGCGTGGTGCTTTTGAACGAGGTCAGGGCCAGCAGCAGGATGAAGACGTAGCCCACGGTGCCGGGCACGTTGCCGAGGGTGGTGCGGCCGGGCCAGAACTCGGTGTTGAGCTGGCCGTAGCTGTAGATCAGCACCGCGTGGACCAGATGGGAGAAGGCAAACGCCAGCCCGATGAAACGCCGTTCGCGCACCAGCGAGCGGCTCAGGGGCGAGGGCACCAGCACCGCGAATGCCGAGGCGGTGAAGGCCAGCAAGAAGAGGAAGAAGGACGAACGAGCCGTGGCACGAATGGCGCTGCGCACGCCTTCGGTGAGGTCCGGGTTGAGCACCAGGATCAACCCGGTCATCAACAGCACCAGGGCGGCGAGCAGGCTGAACAGCGACCAGCCCTGGAAACGTAGGGGAGATGCAGTTGCGGTAGGCATGTAAAGGCTCCTTGGATGTCGAGGCCCGGTCGTGATGGCCGCCGGGGTACGAGGAGTCTTTCAAGCCGGTGTAAGCGGGGTGTGTCCGCAACGCAGTCTCGTGCAAGTTTGTGTATGCCCATCATCCGCAGACACACTGACATACAAACCTTGAACAGATGCCGGCAGCCACACCGCTATCGCGAGCAAGCTCGCTCCCACAGGGGTATTGGTAAGACATCAATCTGTGTAGCGCCTCGGATCAGTGTGGGAGCGAGCTTGCTCGCGATGGCGTCAGGTCAGTTGAACGGATGCCGGCAGATACACCGCTATCGCGAGCAAGCTCGCTCCCACAGAGGTTGCTCGTGTCAGCTTGCGAACGCCAGGCGCAGCTCGGCGCATAGGCCGCCGCCGTCGCGGTTGCTCAGGGTCAGTGAGCCGCCCATGGCGATCGCCAGTTGCTGGGCGATGGCCAGGCCCAGGCCGGTGCCACCGGTTTCCCGGTTGCGCGAGCTTTCCACCCGGTAGAACGGTTTGAGCACCTCGGCCAGTTCCTGCTGGCTGATCCCGGGGCCACGGTCCAGCACCTGGATCGCCAGTTGCCCGTTGGCGGCAGGTTGCACCTGGATCTGCGCCGCGCCGCCGAATTTCAAGGCGTTGTCTACCAGATTGACCAGCACCCGCCGCAGGGCATGGGGGCGGGTGTCGATGACCGCGGCGTTTTTCCCGCACAGTTGCACGTCCTTGCCGGTGTCCTGGTAGTCGAACACCAGGCTGTCGAGAAACGCATCCAGGCTGATCCGGCAACTGGCCTCGGTGGCGCCATGGATGCTGCGGGCATAGGCCACGCCTTCACGCACCAAGTGTTCCATTTCGCTTAAATCGCTCCACAGTTTGTCCCGTTCGATCCCTTCGTCCATGAACTCGGCGCGCAGCTTCATGCGCGTGATGGGCGTCTGCAAGTCATGGGAAATCGCCGCCAGCAACTGCATGCGCTCCTTGAGGTAGGCGGCGATGCGGTCCTGCATGGCATTGAAGGCCTTGGCCGCATGCACCACTTCGGTCGGGCCCTTTTCGTCCAGGCGGACGCTGTGGGCATTCGGGTCGAGGGTTTCCACCGCCTGGGCCAGCCGGGTCAGGGGGCCGACGGCGATGCGCACGGCCAGCCAGGTGCAGCCGATCAACAGCGCCAACTGCCCCAGCAACACCATCGGCAGCCAGAGGGAGAGGGGCATCATCGCCGGGCGTACGTCGATGGTCAGGGGGCTGCCGTCCCCCAGGCGCAAGAGCGCCTGATAGTGCATTTTCGGCCCGGGAATCTGCTTGAAGGTCAGGCCATAGGCCTGGCCGATGGCTTCCTGGATCGAACTGACCGAGATGGGTGCATCGGTAAGATCCATCGGTTGCCCGGGCTGGCCTTCGTCGAGCTGGTAGCCATAGTTGCGTCGGGCGAGTTTCGGTAGCCAGGCCGGGCGTTCGGCGGCAGGCAGGCGGTCGAGAATGGCGACGGAAGTCGAGACATCGGTTTCCAGGTTGCCGAGCATGGTCGACTTGGCACTCTGATAGCGCTCGTAGTATTGGACACCGAAGGACAGGCCCTGGGCCAGGATCAGGCCGATCAGGAAAATCAGCGACAACCTCGAGGCCAGGGTTCGTGGCCAGCGCAGCGACAGACTCATACCGAGGCCTCGAGGATCTCCACCGGCAGCGAGAATACGTAGCCTTCGCTGCGCACGGTCTTGATGTAGGCCGGTTCCCGGGCGTCGTCCAGCAGGCGTTGGCGCAGGCGACTGACCAGCAAATCGATGGAGCGATCGAACAGATCGGCGTCCCGGCCCTGGGTGAGGTTAAGCAACTGGTCGCGGTTGAGCACCCGTTGCGGATGGTCGAGGAATACCCGCAACAAACGGTATTCGGCACCGCTCAAGGCAACCATGGTGCCGTCGGTGTCCAGCAGGTGGCGGGCGGTGGTGTCCAGGCGCCAGCGCCCGAACGCCAGCAGACGACCGCTTTCGGTGACCACCAGGTTGGGCGGCAGCATGCGGGTGCGGCGCAGCACGGCGTTGATCCGCGCCAGCAGTTCACGGGCGGCGAACGGCTTGACCAGGTAATCATCGGCGCCCATCTCCAGGCCGATGATGCGGTCGGTTTCGTCGTTGCGCGCGGTGAGCATCAGCACCGGCGTGGCCTTGTGCTTGCCGGCACGCAGCTCCCGGCACAGCACCAGGCCGTCGTCGCCGGGCATCATGATGTCCAGCACGATCAGGTCCACCGGGGTGGTTTCCAGGAAAGCGCGCATCTGCCGGCCATCGGCGACGACGGTGGTGCGCAGACCATTCTTTTTCAGGTAGTTGCCAACCAGCTCTCTGATCTCGCGATCGTCATCCACTATCAACACGTGATCGACATGATCCATGGTGTCCAGCTCCTCGGCGTTTCGTTGTGAGCAGTCTACAGGCGCCGGCCGGCCCGGCTCGCGGCGGTTTGTATTGCAGTGTATCTGGCGCGCGACGGATACACAGCGATGCAAAAAGCCACGTGGCTCGATACAGACGCGATACCTGCGCGGCATTCAATGGCATCCATCGAGGCAACACAACGCAGCCTCGGCAGATAACCCCATTGAATCGAGGAATCGCCATGAACACCAAAGCCCTCTACGCCGCCTGCCTTTTCGCCGCGCTGAACATCTGCACCCTGTCGGCCCGGGCCGAAAGCAACGTGCAAACGCACAGCTACACCTACGGCACCCACCTGGACATCCAGAAGGTGCTTTCCCTGACCGAAGACGCCGAGCCGACTTGCGGTGTGGTCAAGGCCCATATGACCTACCTGGATTCGGCCGGCCACGAGCAAGCGCTGGACTATCGCAAGCTTTCCGATAACTGCAACAACCAGAACTGAGATCAACGCCCTGGTTATGGCTGCCAGGTCCCTGTGGCGAGGGGATAAATCCCCTCGCCACAAAGGTGTTGGCTCTTATTCATGTTTCAGCCCATTTTGAGGTGTTGCCATGCTTCTGATCGCTTTTCTCGGCGGGATCCTGACGATCCTCAGCCCTTGTATTCTTCCGGTGGTGCCGTTTCTGTTCGCCCGGGCCGATCGCTCCCGCGGCTCGGTGTTGCTGACCCTCGGTGGCATGGTGCTGACGTTCGCCCTGGTCTCCAGCCTGGCGGTGGTCAGTAGCGAGTGGGTGGTGCGCGCCAGCAACGTCGGCCGGCAAGTCGCCTTGGTGGTGATGGTGGTGTTTGCCTTGTCATTGATTTTCAGCCGGGTCGGCATCTGGCTGGCGCGGCCGCTGGTCAGCCTGGGCAATCGTCTGGACGCCGGGGCCGGGCGGATGGCCGGGCCGGTGGCCTCGGTGCTGATCGGGGTCGCCACCGGGCTGCTCTGGGCCCCGTGCGCCGGGCCGATACTCGGGGTGATCCTGACCGGCGCCATGCTGCAAGGCGCCAGCGCACAAACCAGCCTGCTGTTGCTCGCCTACGGCCTGGGCAGTGCCTTGTCCCTGGGCACATTGATCCTGGCCGGGCGTGGTCTGGTCGGGCGCCTGAAACTCTCGCTGCCGATCACTACCTGGTTGCGCCGGGGAACGGGGGCAGTGGTGTTGCTGGCGGCCGTGGCGATTGGCACCGGGGCGGATGATCGGTTGTTGGCGGCGACGTCCTCCCAACCCTCGGCCACCTTGGAACAAGGCTTGCTGAAGAACGTGCCCAAGGTCATCGACTATGTGGTGAGCAAGGCCGGCGCCAGCTCCATGCCGGCCCTCGAATCCCAGGGCGCCATGCCTGCGCTGGACGGCGCGGTGCAATGGCTGAACTCGCCGCCGCTGAGCAGCGAGTCACTGCGGGGCAAGGTGGTGCTGGTGGACTTCTGGACCTACGACTGCATCAACTGCCAGCACACCTTGCCCTACGTGAACGCTTGGGCGAAGAAGTATGAAAAGGACGGGCTGGTGGTGATCGGCGTCCACACCCCGGAATATGGCTACGAGAAGATCATCGACAACGTGCGCGAGCAGGTAGGCAAGCTGGATATCCATTATCCGGTGGCGATCGACAACCAGTATGCGATCTGGCGCGCCTTCAACAACCAGTACTGGCCGGCCCATTACTTCATCGATGCCAAGGGGCAGGTGCGCTACAGCCATTTTGGCGAAGGACGCTACGGCGAGCAGGAGCAGGTGATTCAGCAGTTGTTGCAGGAGGCGAAGACAAGCCAGTTATCTAATTAAAAATCGTTAAATATCAGATTGTTGAAATTATATTCTATTCTGGTTTCTAGATTATCGTGTCAATTGGGAACGGATGGCGCAGATAGTGAGGGCAAAGCCACAGGGGCCGCATGCAAATGCTGGCCCCTTGCTCATTTGCATACGGTCAAACTTCTTTTCTTTCAGAAAGTTGGGCGACAAACCTATGCGTATTTCTATGTGGGTCGTAACGACGTTTCTCCTGGCCGCCGTCTCGCTTGGGGCCCAGGCCAAGGCGCTGACGCAGAACCAGCAGTCGGTGTGCCGCTGGGGGGCGGACATCGCGGCGGGCGCCCAGGCGTCGAAGCTTTCTGGCGTCAGCCTGTACGGCGCGCGCAAGAAGCTGCAAGTGCGCAAGTTTCCCCGGCCCTGGATGCGCATGACTGCCCTGGGTATTACCGAGCAGACTTACAACAGCGCTTCGCGTCTGAAGCCTGCCGCGGTCAAGCAGACCTACTACGAACAATGTGTCCGTCATGAGCTGGCACGCCGATAGGCGTCAGGCCGGGCTCCGGCCTGGCATCTCGATACCGTGCTGGTGCACCCGCCGATACAGGGTCGCCCGGGAAATGCCCAGGGCCCGGGCGGCGGCGGTGGGTTTCCAGCGGTGGCGCACCAGGGCATCGAGCAGCGCCTGGCGTTCCGGGCTGGCGCTTGGCTGCGGTCCATGATCGGCGGCGTCCGCGCGGTGCAATGACTCGGGCAGGTGGCTGAGTTGGACCACACTGGCTTCGCACACCGCGCAGGCATAGCGCAGCACATGGCGCAACTGGCGGACATTGCCCGGCCAGTGATAACCGAGCAGGCATTCCAGCGCCGCGCTGCTCAGTTGCACCGTCTCCCCACAGAGCGTCGACTCCTCGGCAAGTATTCGATTGATCAGCGCCAGCCGGTCGCTGCGTTCGCGCAACGGCGGTAGCTGGAAACGCGCGCCACCGAGGCGGAAATACAAATCCTCACGAAACTCGCCAGCGGCCACCAGGGTCTCCAGGTCGCGGTGGGTGGCGCAGATCACTTGGATGTCCACGGCCTTGCGGCGGGATGCCCCCAGCGGCGCCACTTCCCCCTCGGCCAACACCCGCAGCAGGCGGGTCTGCAAGGCCAGCGGCATGTCACCGATCTCATCGAGGAACAAGGTGCCGCCATCGGCTTGTTGCAGCAGGCCTTGCATGCCTTTGGCCGAGGCACCGGTGAAGGCGCCGGCGACGTAGCCGAACAATTCGCTTTCGATCAGGCTTTCGGGGATGGCGGCGCAATTCAACGCGACGAAAGGGCGATCATGGCGCTGGCTGGCCTGGTGCAGCTGCCGGGCGAACACTTCCTTGCCGGAACCGGTTTCGCCCTGGATCAGCACCGGCAGGTTGCGATCCTTGACCCGTACCGCCAGGCGCAGGCTGTCGGCCAGGCGCGGATCGATCTCGGCCGGCGTCATCGCCACCCGCGGACGCGGATTGGCCCGCTGGCGAGGCGCGCTCAAGCGGCCATGCAAAGCGTGATCGAGGAAGCAGAGGCCTTCGTCCCGGGCCCGGTGCAGCCGCTGCTGGTCGAACACCTGGCCGATGTGTTGCGGCAACTGTCCGTAATGTTGCAGCAGGTATTGGCGGGCGGCCGGGTTCAAGGCTTGCAGGCAACCGTCGTCGTCCCAGGCGAACAGGAAGTCCGGCTGGCTGTCGACGTAGCCGGCGTTGCGATGGGCCCGCAGCACCCAGTAGCCCTGGGCACTGCTCATGAAAAACGCCTGCTCGATCTCCCGGGCACTCTGCACCACCATTTGCCGGATCAGGTGCTGCGAGCGCCGATCATCCGGCGAGCGCACTGCCGACACGTCCAGCACCCCGAGCAATTCGCCCTGGGGGTCGAAGACCGGTGCGGCGGAGCAGGTCAGGCCAATGAACGCCGCGCGGAAATGGTCGCGCTTGTGCACCGTCACCGGGGCTTTGCCCGTGAGCACCGCCGCCACGCCACAGGTGCCTTCTTCACCCTCCGACCAACACGTGCCCAGGTAAAGCCCGGCCTTGCGGCAGTCATTGCGGATCGTGGTTTCCACCCGATAGTCGATGGTCTGGCCCTGGGCATCGGTCAAGAGCACGCAGTAGTCGGCATCACGGACCCGGCCATGAAGGCGGGCCACTTCTTCGCTGGCGATATTGAGGAACAGCTCGGAGCGCTCGCGGCATTGCTT
Organism: Pseudomonas sp. NFACC56-3; assembly: GCF_900100025.1. Lineage (NCBI taxonomy): Bacteria > Pseudomonadati > Pseudomonadota > Gammaproteobacteria > Pseudomonadales > Pseudomonadaceae > Pseudomonas > Pseudomonas sp. NFACC56-3. The sequence continues at coordinate 249,908 of NZ_FMTK01000005.1, forward strand.
GAGCACGTCCTGGGACAAGATGCGCGGGCCCTGCAGCGAACCGGGGTCCAGGTGATGTTGCTCCAGGGAGCGACGCCAGGAGTCGAGGATCAGGTCCGGGACCGGCAGTTGAGGCAATTGCGCCGCGTTTTTCACCACGCGGCTGACGCAATCCACGTGCGCCCGGGAGTGAGCGGAAAGCATAGGGGCCTCCGATTCAGCTTCTTGTCGTTGTGCGCACATTAAGCGCCGTTCGCCGGATGCAGACAAGCACGACGGATTGTTCGGGCAGGTGTGAGACGCCACGTCTCAGCGTCTCGCCGCCACCTCGTGCAGGCTGACATGGAGCGTCTCAGCGGGGCTCGCCTGGCCTCATCGAACATCCCGCCTGGACCGCTCTGGTCCGGCTGTTTCCTGGGTTTTTCCGGTAACTGGCACCGCCCTTGCTCTACCCCAGGAGCCTGCTTGACGGGTCATCCAATAATAACAACGAGGTGCCTATGTTCTCCTGCCCAGGCCGTTCGCCTGTTCCTCCCGCGGTGGCACCATGAGCCGCCGGCCACTGACCGTGGGCATCATCGCCAACCCCGCATCGGGCCGCGACGTGCGGCGCCTGACCGCCAATGCCGGGCTGTTTTCCAGCACCGACAAGGTCTCGGTGATCCAGCGCCTGCTGGCCGCTTTCGGTGCCACCGGCATCGAGCAGGTGTTGATGCCCACCGACATGATTGGCATGGCCGCCGCTGTGCTGAAGAACAGCCACAGCCGCCAGGCCCGCAGCAGCCACTGGCCGGCCCTGGAGTTCCTCGACCTGACCCTGCGCCAGACCGTCGAAGACACCCGCCGGGCCGCGCGCCTGATGGCCGAGCGCGAGGTGGCGCTGATCGCCGTGCTCGGTGGCGACGGCACCCATAAGGCGGTGGCCGCCGAAGTGGGGGACATCCCATTGCTGACCCTGTCCACCGGCACCAACAACGCCTTTCCCGAACTGCGCGAAGCCACCAGTGCCGGGCTGGCCGGTGGCTTGTACGCCAGTGGCCGGGTCCCGGCGCAGATCGGTTTGCGCCGCAACAAGCGTTTACTGGTTTGCGACGCCGGACGTGGCCTGCGGGAAGTTGCCCTGGTGGACGTCGCCGTGTCGCCGCTGCGGTTTGTCGGCGCCCGGGCCATCAGTCGGGCACAGGACTTGGCCGAAGTGTTCGTGACCTTCGCCGAGCCGCAGTCCATCGGCCTGTCGGCGCTATGCGGCTTGTGGTTCCCGGTGTCACGCCAGGCACCGGGTGGTGCCTGGATGCGCCTGGACCCGCAATCCCCCGAAGCGCTGCTGGCGCCGCTTGCGCCGGGCCTGTTGCAGGGCTGTGGCGTGCTCGCCGCCGGCCCCCTGGAACCCGGTGTCGCCCATGGCCTGTCGCTCTCCAGCGGCACCCTGGCCTTGGACGGCGAGCGGGAAATCGAATTCAACGTGCATGACCGGCCCACGGTCACCCTCGATGCCGGCGGTCCACTGAGCATCGACGTCAACGCGGTGCTGGCCTACGCCGCGCAACAGCGTTTGCTGGCCATCGGCCGCGAACACCCGCAACACCCTCTGAACCTTCAAGACACCCCTGGAGAATAAAAATGTCGACACCGCTCACCCACGATCAACTGCTGCACGCCTACCAGGTGATGCGCACCATCCGCGCTTTCGAAGAGCGCCTTCACGTGGAGTTCGCCACGGGTGAAATCCCCGGGTTCGTCCACCTGTATGCCGGCGAAGAAGCCTCGGCCGCAGGCGTCATGGCCCACCTGGGCGATGACGATTGCATTGCCTCCAACCACCGTGGCCATGGTCATTGCATCGCCAAGGGCGTGGACGTCTACGGGATGATGGCCGAGATCTACGGCAAGAAAACCGGCGTCTGCCAAGGCAAGGGCGGCTCGATGCACATCGCCGACTTCGAGAAAGGCATGCTCGGCGCCAATGGCATTGTCGGCGCCGGCGCGCCCCTGGTGGTCGGCGCGGCTTTGGCGGCCCGGCTCAAGGGCACCGACAGCGTCGCCGTGGTGTTTTTCGGCGACGGCGGCTCCAACGAGGGCGCGGTGTTCGAAGCCATGAACATGGCCTCGGTGTGGAACCTGCCGTGCCTGTTCGTCGCGGAAAACAACGGCTACGCCGAAGCCACCGCTTCCAATTGGTCAGTGGCCTGCGATCACATCGCCGACCGCGCGGCCGGGTTCGGCATGCCCGGCGTGACTGTCGACGGCTTCGACTTCTTTGCCGTGCATGAAGCCGCCGGGGCTGCCGTCGAACGCGCCCGTGCCGGGGAGGGGCCGTCGCTGATCGAGGTCAAGCTGACCCGCTACTACGGCCACTTCGAGGGCGACGCCCAGACCTACCGGGCACCCGACGAGGTCAAGCACTTTCGTGAAAACCAGGACTGCCTGATGCAGTTCCGCGAGCGCACCACCCGGGCCGGCTTGCTCACCGTCGAGCAGTTGGACCAGATCGACAAGGAAGTGGACCTGCTGATTGAAAACGCCGTGTACAAGGCCAAGTCCGATCCCAAGCCCTCCGCGGCGGACCTGCTGACCGACGTCTACGTCAGCTATCCCTGAACGCCCTCCTGAACAACAAGAATAGAGAACTCCATCATGGCGAGAAAAATCAGCTATCAGCAGGCAATCAACGAAGCGCTGGCCCAGGAGATGCGCCGGGACTCGAGCGTGTTCATCATGGGTGAGGACGTGGCCGGTGGCGCTGGCGCACCCGGTGAAAACGACGCCTGGGGCGGTGTACTTGGGGTGACCAAGGGCCTTTACGACCAGTTTCCCGGGCGCGTGCTGGACACGCCACTCTCGGAAATCGGTTACGTCGGCGCGGCAGTCGGGGCTGCCACCTGCGGCGTACGCCCGGTGTGCGAACTGATGTTCGTCGACTTTGCCGGGTGTTGCCTGGACCAGATCCTCAACCAGGCGGCGAAGTTTCGCTACATGTTCGGCGGCAAGGCTTCCACGCCCCTGGTGATCCGCACCATGGTCGGCGCCGGCCTGCGCGCCGCCGCCCAGCATTCGCAGATGCTCACGTCCTTGTGGACGCACATTCCGGGGCTGAAAGTGGTCTGCCCGTCATCGCCCTACGACGCCAAGGGCCTGCTGATCCAGGCGATCCGCGACAACGACCCAGTGATCTTCTGCGAGCACAAGTTGCTCTACAGCATGCAGGGCGAAGTGCCGGAAGAGCTCTACACCATCCCCTTTGGCGAGGCCAACTTCCTGCGCGACGGCAAGGACGTGACCCTCGTGTCCTACGGACGCATGGTCAACACCGCGATGGACGCCGCGCGCAGCCTGGCCGGGCGCGGTATCGACTGCGAAGTCATCGACCTGCGTACCACCAGCCCGATGGACGAGGACAGCATCCTCGAAAGCGTGGAGAAGACCGGGCGCCTGGTGGTGATCGACGAGGCCAACCCACGCTGTTCCATGGCCACCGATGTTTCCGCGCTGGTGGCGCAAAAGGCCTTCGGCGCGCTCAAGGCGCCGATCGAAATGGTCACCGCGCCGCACACGCCGGTGCCGTTCTCCGATGCCCTGGAAGACCTGTACATCCCTGACGCGGCGAAGATCGAGCAAGCCGTGCTCAACGTGATCGAGTGGAGCAAGCGCTGATGAGCCAGATTCATACCTTGACCATGCCCAAGTGGGGCCTGTCGATGACCGAGGGCCGGGTCGATGCCTGGCTCAAGGAGGAGGGTCAGGCCATCACCAAGGGCGAGGAAGTGATGGACGTCGAGACGGACAAGATCTCCAGCAGCGTCGAGGCGCCGTTCTCCGGAATCCTGCGCCGGCAGGTTGCCCGCCAGGACGAAACCCTGGCGGTCGGCGCCTTGCTTGGCATCGTCGTCGACGGCGAGGCCAGCGACGCCGAGATCGACGCGGTCATCGAGCAGTTCCAGTCCAACTTCGTGCCCGGTGACGCAGCCGATGAAGACAGCGGCCCGACACCGCAGAAAGTCGAGTTGGACGGCCGGGTGATCCGCTATTTCGAGCGCGGCGAGGGCGGCGTGCCGTTGGTGCTGGTGCACGGTTTCGGCGGCGACCTGAACAATTGGCTGTTCAACCATGAAGCGCTGGCCGCCGGGCGTCGGGTCATTGCCCTGGACCTGCCGGGCCATGGCGAATCTTCGAAAACCCTGCAACGCGGCGACCTGGACGAGCTGAGCGGCGTGGTGCTGGCTTTGCTCGATCACCTGGACATCAACGCGGTGCATCTGGTGGGGCATTCCATGGGTGGGGCGGTGTCGCTGAATGCCGCGCGTCTGATGCCCCAGCGGATACGGTCGCTGACCTTGATCGGCAGCGCCGGGCTGGGCGCGCAGATCAACGGCAGCTACCTGCAAGGTTTCGTCGAAGCGGCCAACCGCAACGCCCTCAAGCCGCCACTGGTGCAATTGTTCTCCAATGCCGAGCTGGTCACGCGGCAGATGCTCGACGACATGCTCAAGTACAAGCGCCTGGAAGGCGTGGACGCCGCCCTGCGACAACTGTCGGCGACGCTGTTCGCCGACGGCCGCCAGCAGGTGGACCTGCGCGAGGTGGTGCAGGCCGGCCACGTACCGACCCTGGTGATCTGGGGCAGCGACGACGCAATCATCCCGGCGGCCCACAGCGAAGGGCTGGATGCCCAGGTCGAAGTGCTCCCCGGCCAGGGCCACATGGTGCAGATGGAAGCGGCCGAGCAGGTCAATCGATCGATTATCGAGTTCATCGCACAGCACTGACCAAGCGGGCGGCGATGAATCGCCGCCCCATAAAATACTCTGGAGGCAACTATGAACGTTTCAATCAAGCCGACCCGCAGCATGCGCGCCGCCGTCTGGCATGGCCGCAACGACATTCGCGTCGAAGACGTGCCACTGCCGGTTTCGCCGCCCGCCGGTTGGGTGCAGATCCGCGTGCAATGGTGCGGCATCTGCGGCTCTGACCTGCATGAATACGTGGCCGGGCCGGTGTTCATCCCGGTGGACGCGCCGCATCCGCTGACCGGGATCAAGGGCCAATGCATCCTCGGCCATGAGTTCTGCGGCGAAATCGTCGAATTGGGCGCCGGCGTCGAGGGTTTCAGCGTCGGCGAACCGGTGGCGGCCGATGCCTGCCAGCACTGCGGCACTTGCTATTACTGTACCCACGGGCTCTACAACATCTGCGAGAACCTGGCCTTCACCGGGCTGATGAATAACGGTGCGTTCGCGGAGTTGGTCAACGTGCCGGCGAACCTGCTCTACAAACTGCCTGGCGACTTTCCGACCGAGGCCGGTGCGTTGATCGAGCCGTTGGCGGTGGGCATGCATGCGGTGAAAAAGGCCGGCAGCCTGTTGGGTCAGAACGTGGTGGTGGTCGGTGCCGGAACCATCGGCCTGTGCACCATCATGTGCGCCAAGGCGGCCGGTGCGGCCCAGGTGATCGCCCTGGAAATGTCCGGTGCCCGCAAGGCCAAGGCCCTGGAAGTCGGCGCCAGCCACGTGATCGATCCGAACGAATGCGACGCCCTGGCCGAAGTCCGCCGCCTGACCGCTGGCCTGGGGGCCGATGTCAGTTTCGAATGCATTGGCAACAAGCACACCGCCAAGCTGGCCATCGACCTGATCCGCAAGGCCGGCAAATGCGTGTTGGTGGGCATTTTCGAGGAACCGAGCGAGTTCAACTTCTTTGAACTGGTCTCCACCGAGAAGCAAGTGCTCGGCGCGCTGGCTTACAACGGTGAGTTCGCCGATGTGATCGCCTTCATCGCCGACGGACGCCTGGACATCTCGCCGCTGGTGACCGGGCGCATTCAGTTGGAGGAGATCGTCGGGCAGGGCTTCGAGGAGCTGGTGAACAACAAGGAGCACAACGTGAAGATCATCGTGTCTCCCGCACGGATCTGAGCGCGCCCGGGTGGGCGATTTGGCGATGGCCGCAGCGGCCATCGCTTTTTTTCAGGTATAAGCCAGCAGGCGGCCGCAGCAGATCACCGCGATCCATAGCGCCATGGACACCAGCGCCTGGATTCTGGCCAGGCCGGGTGCCTTGTGACCGATATTCCATTGCTGGACGCCGCGGTAGGTTCCAACGTGGAACACCAGGGCGTTGAGGCCCGCCGTCGCGATCAGGCAGAGCTTGAGGACGAAGACGTCGTTGCCGGCAAAATCATGGGGGTGCGCGCTGAACATCATCAGCCCGGCAGGCACGATCAGCAGCAGGGCCGCAATGGCCCAGGTCAGCAGATGACGGGCCAGGGCGGTCACGGCGATGCCTTTGGACAGCCCCAGGATACGCAGGTCGAACATCAACACCGCGCCCACCAGCACCGAAAAGCCGATGATGTGCACGACTTCCACCAGCGGGTAGAGCCACAGCTCGCTGCGCATGGCCAGCGCCAGGGATGAATCCCCCAGTTGGTCCATCCAGCCTTGGGTCGCGCCAGCCTGGGAGGCCTGCATCAGCGCAACTCGGTGGTCTTGTCGTCGATGGTGATGCGTTCGGCGCGCAATTCGTCGGGTTTGTTGCGGTTTGCATAGCCGACCACGGTGGCCCGGTTACCCGCTTTGAGCATGTCTTTGGTCAGGCCCCGATTCTCCATGCGTGACGGCGGGGCCAGCACGACGGTCCAGGTTTTGTCGGTGGTTTGCAGGCGCACGTAGCCATGGGGATGGGAGTAACCGGCTTCCTTGATGGTGCCGTCGAGTTCCAAGGGCGTGCTGGCGTCGTATTCGCTCCAGCCGTGGTGAGCGAGTGCTGCCGTGGCCATCAGCATCGACGCCAAACCGATGCAACGAAGGATAACGTTCATGGCAAGGTCTCCTTTTGGGGGCGGTTCAACCAGTCACGTAATCGCGCCAGACCCGCCGTTCATCGAGTTGAAGCCGCTGTTCCTCGTCCTTGCGCAAGGGTCGGTCGCAATCGAGAAAGAACTCATCGAGTTGTGGCGGCTCGACGTGGGTGGCGCTGAGCATGGTGTGGACCTGCCCACGATGATGGATCTGATGTTCGAACAGGTGCAACAGCAGCCGGTCGATTCGTTCGCACACGACACCGTCGGCCCGCACCAGGTCGACGCAGCGGGCGAGGTCTTTTTCCCGCAGTGATTCGCAGAAGGCCACAAGCCGCTGGTCGGTTTGAGTCTGGCTCTGCATGAGCTGGGCAAAGGGCAGGATCTCGGAGAAATCCTTTATCTGGCCGTCACGATCACCTTCAAGGGCGGTGAGGTAGTAACGGTCCACTTCCAGGATGTGGCAAAGCGTGGCTTGGATGGACGGGAAGAATCCCGTGCGTTGGGCCACATATTCGGCCTCGCTCAGTTGCGCGCAGGTGTTGAGCAGCCTGTGATTGGCCCATTGGTTGTTCAGGACCTGGGCCAGGAAATAGTTCATGGGAAGCCTCCCTGTCATGGCCGCCACAAATCCTGTGGGAGCGGGCTTGCTCGCGAAGACGGCGGCACATACAGCATAGTCCTACCAGACAGACCGCTTTCGCGAGCAAGCCCGCTCCCACACAGGCCTCCTTACTTTCTTGGGGGAGGTCTTAAAGCCCCACATCCGGCAACGCCGGCCGATTGGCCATGGCCTTGGCCATGATCTGCTCCACATACACCCGGTCCGCTTCCGGCAGGGCCAGGCGCGGTGGGCGGGTGAGGGCGCTGCCGCGGCCGGCGATGGCTTCGCACAGCTTGATGCATTGCACCAGATCGGCGCGGGCGTCCAGATGCAGGATCGGCATCAACCATTCGTAGATCGGCATCGCTTCGGCGAACCGTCCGGCGCGGGCCAGGCGGAAAATGGTCTCGCCTTCCTTCGGGAACACGTTGGACATGCCCGAGACCCAACCTTCGGCGCCCACGGCAAGGCTTTCCAGCACCACGTCATCGAGGCCTGCGAACAGCACAAAGCGATCGCCGACTTCGTTGCGCACGTCGATGAAGCGCCGGGTATCGCCGGAGGAATCCTTGAAGCACACCACGTTGTCGCAATCGGCCAGGGAAATCAGGATGTCCGGGGTCACGTCATTCTTGTAGATCGGCGGGTTGTTATAGACCATCAGCGGCACATCGGCGTGACGGGCCACGTAGCGGAAATGCTCGGCGGTCTCGAAGGGTTTGGAGCCGTAGACCAGCGCAGGCATCAGCATCACCCCGTCGACCCCCACCTTGCGCACCGCGTTGGCGACCTTGGCGGCCTGCACACTGGTGAACTCGGCCACGCCGCAAATCACTGGCACGCGGCCGCGGGAGGCGTCCACCGCCACTTCGGTCACGGCGATTTTTTCCTCGGCGCTCAGGGACGTGTTTTCCCCCACCGACCCACAGACCACCAGGCCGGAAACGCCGTCCCGAATGACGTTGGAAATCACTTGGTGGGTTTTTTCCAGGTTGATGGAAAAGTCATCGTTGAATTGCGTGGTGACGGCAGGGAACACGCCGCTCCAGTTGATGCGTTTGCTCATGGTTGTCTCCGGTGGTTAATGGTATTTCGTATACGCAGATAAAGTTGAGTCGAATACAGAGCTCTTGTGGCGAGGGAGCTTGCTCCCGCTGGGCTGCGAAGCGGCCCCAATAACTATCTGGCAACTTGGTGTGTCAGGTAAATCCAGAGGGCCGCTTCGCGCCCCAGCGGGAGCAAGCTCCCTCGCCACAGGGGTGTGTGCAAGTTGAAAGATCATGCGCCAGGCCAGGTGTCTGAAAGCCGATAGCCCTGCGGCCACGGGTCGGCCGGGTCGAGCAACAGCTGATGGGTCCCGGTGATCCACGCCCGTCCGGCGATGCACGGGTAAATCGCCGGGCGTCCCGCCACGTCGGTCAGTGAGTCGATGCGGCAGTGGAATTCGGAGCCGATGATCGAGCGGCCGATAAACCGCTCGCCCACCTGCATCAAGCCCTTGGCGTGCAACACCGCCATGCGTGCCGAGCAGCCGGTGCCGGTGGGGGAGCGGTCGATCTTGCCGGGCTGGATCACCACGGCGTTGGCGCCAGTGGCGATGCCATTCTCCTGGACGATGGGCGCGGCGATCTGGCAGAACGAGATGTGCGACCAGTCAGGATTCAACGGGTGCACGAAGCCCAGTTGTTCGTTGGCGGCGCGGGTGATCTTCAAGCCCACGGCCACCAGCTCGGCGGCCTCGTCGGGGCGAATGGCAAAGCCCAGGCGTTGGGCGTCGACGATGACAAAGCTGTCGCCGCCATAAGCGGTGTCCACCTGCAGGGAGCCCAGGCCTTCGACTTCGATCCAGGCATCGAGGCGGTCGGCGAAGGAGGGCACGTTCTTGATCTCGACCCGTTGCACCTTGCCGTCGCGGCAGTCGGCCACCGCTTCGATCAGGCCGCCCGGCGCTTCCAGCACCAGGCGGGTCTGGGGTTCGGTCATCGGCAGGATGCCGCTGTCCAGCAACACGGTGGCCACGCACAGCGAGTTGGAGCCGGACATCGGCGGCGTGTCGGCCGGTTCCATGATGATCCAGGCCATCTGCGCCCGCGGGTCCTTGGCTGGCATCAGCAGGTTGACGTGACGGAACACACCGCCACGGGGTTCGTTGAGGACGAAGTTGCGCAGGGTCTGGTCCTGGGCGATCCAGCGTGACTGCTCCCACACCGTGGCACCGGGGGGTGGTGCGACACCGCCGACGATCACATCGCCGACTTCGCCTTCGGCGTGGCAACTGACTACATGGATGATTTTTGATGAGCGCATGGATCAAATCCTTTGTTGTCTGGTCGGGCCTCATCGCGAGCAAGCTCGCTCCCACATTGAAATGCGTTCCCCTGTGGGAGCGAGCTTGCTCGCGATAGGGCCATCCGTTATTTCACCGACTTGAGAAACGCCGCCGTCTCGGGCTGCATCGGGTTGCCGATCACTTGGTCCGGCGGGCCGATTTCATGGACCCGCCCATTGCAGAAGAACGCCACGCGGTCGGACACGTCCCGGGCGAAGCGGATCTCGTGGGTCACCAGCACCATGGTCATGCCGTCTTCGGCGAGCATGCGCATGGTGTCCAGCACTTCGCCCACCAGTTGCGGGTCCAGGGCCGAGGTGGCTTCGTCGAAGAGCATGTAGTCCGGCGACATGGCCAGGGCCCGGGCGATGGCCATGCGTTGTTGCTGGCCGCCGGAAAGCTTGCCGGGGAAGGCCTTGAGCTTGTCCCCCAGGCCCACATGTTCAAGCTGCTTCACCGCCAGCGCCTCGGCGTCCTGCCGGCTCTTGCCCAGCACCTTGCGCGGCGCCAGCATGACGTTCTCCAACACGGTCAGGTGAGGGAAGGCGTTCCATTGCTGGAAGACGATGCCGATCTTCTGCCGCAAGCGATTGAGATCAGTGGCCCGGTCGTGAACCTCGATGCCGTCCACGCGGATGCTGCCTTTCTGGATGGGCTCCAGGCCGTTGATGCACATCAGCAGGGTCGACTTGCCAGAGCCGGAACCGCCGATGATCGACACCACTTCGCCCTTGTCCACCGTCAGGCTCACACCCTTGACCACTTCCAGGGCGCCGAAGGCTTTATGCACGTTTTCGATCTCAATCATTTTCCTGCCACCTTCTTTCCAGGCGTGCGCCGAGGCGGGCGACCACCAGGCTCATGACGTAGTAAATGAGGCCCGCGATGCACAGCACCAGCAGGGGTTCCTGAATGCGCGTGACGATGGTTTGCGACGCCCGCAGCAATTCGACGATGCCGATCCACATCACCAGCGCGGAGTCCTTCATCACGCCCAGCACCAGGTTCAACCAGCCGGGAAAGGCCACCCGCGTGGCAATCGGCAGGACGATGAAGCGCAGGTCCTGCACATAGCTCAGGCCCAGCGACCGGCTGGCCCGGCGGGTGCTCAACGGCACCGCCAGCACGCCACCGCGCACGATCTCGGTGAAGTACGCCGCGGCGTAGACCCCGAGCACGATGCAGCCGACGGCAAAGGCGCTGAGGTTCAGGCCGGCGATGCTCTTGAGGGAGTTGAACAGCACGAACTGGATCAGCAGCGGCACGCTGCGAAACACGTCCAGCAGCCAGGCCAGTGGCAGGCTGGCCCGCGGCAACAGCGCCCGCAACAGGCCGAACAGCAACCCGGCGAAGGTGCCCAGCAGGATCGACCACACGGTCAGTTGCAGCGTGACCCAGGCCCCCTCGAGCAAATACAGCAGGTCGTTGACGCTGAGGCTTGTAGAAAACATGACCCACCCTCCTCAGTAACGAAACAAGCGCCAGGACAATAGTCGGGCCAACCCGACGATCAGCTTGGCGATCAGGTAATACAGCACCGCCGCGAGGGCGAAGTATTCGAAGGTGCGAAAGGTCTTGACGTTGTATTCCTGGGTGACACCGGTGAGGTCGTTGTTCAGGCCGACCACCACCCCCAGGGACGTCATCAGCACCGCCCAGACCATCTGGTTGGTCAGCGGGTAGAAGACGATGCGCAACAGTTGCGGGACGATGATCATCCGGTAGGCCTGGAAGGCACTCATCCCCAACGAACGGGCGGCGCGCATTTGCGTACCGGGCACGGCCTGGAGGCCGCCGCGAAAGTTTTCCGCCAGGTAGCCGGCGTTGTTGAAGGTAATCCCGGCCAGCAAGGCCAGCCAGGAACTGACGTGCAGCCCGAGGGAGCCGAGGCCGAAGTAGAGGATGTAGATCTGGAACAGCGAGGGCGTGTTGCGGGCGATGGACACCCAGCCATTGCCCACGCCCCGCAGCAAGCGATTCGGGGCCTGGCGCATCACCGTCAGCACCAGGGCGATCAGCACGCCGAAAATCATCGACAGCGCGGCGGTCTCGAAGGTCACCCAGGCCCCGGCGAGCATGTCGGGCAGGGCGCGCAAGGCCGGGCGCCATTGGAACGTGTAGTCAAACATCGCTGGAGTCCCCCGTGCGAAGGGTCGATTGCAGCCACACCGGTGGTTGGCCGCTGGCGGCGGCGGTGCACGCGGCCTCGACGCAATCGGCGAGGGCGGCAAAGTGCACCCCGCGACCGACCAGGCCGGGTGCGTAGTGGGCGTATTTACCGGAGTTGGTCATCAGGGTGGTGGCGTGGGGCGGAATCACCGGCTCACCCAACATGCACCAACAGGTGTCGGTCACCAGCACCGCGCCAAAGGCTTCGATGGCGGTCAGATACCCGGCTTTGCGGGCCTGCTCCAGCACCGCCCGGCCGCAGGTGATCGCCAGCACCACGTAGGGATGCTTGACCCGGCCCGCGCACAAGGTCGCTAGGGCGGCGAATTCGCTGAGGGAGAAATGCGGATTGCCCAGGGACACCACGTCCACCCAGTTATCCCGGGCGCTGTTGAGTTCGCGCCAACTGGCAAGCAGGCCCGCGGCATCGACGCTTTCCTGTGGCAACGCGACGTCACGCTCCAGGACATCGTCCGGATCGAGGGCTTCCGGTGTCACCCCGGCGATGTGGAACAGCGGCGCGGCGCTGGTGGTGGCGAACGCGGCGCCGAAGGCCTTGAGGTCGTCCAGGCTCGGTGCGGCGCGTTCCAGGCCGCGTATCAGCGGAATACGCCGGCCGGCCAGGCTACCGATGTGGTAGCCCAGCAGCGGATAGAAACTGTCATCGACCTTGCCCAGCGCCGGCACATCGACGATCAGCCGGGCCTTGCGCGGATCGTCGAGATGGCAGCCGGTCAACGGCGCCCGCCCGCAAAGGGCGATGCAGATGTCGAGGAAGTCCGGGTACTTTTGCGTGCGCGCACCCAACACGCTGTTGGCATAGACCACCGCGTTGGATTCGGCCCAGACGATTTGCTCGCCAGCCTTTGGCGCGGTGTCCAGCAGATAGGGGGCGCAGGTGAAACTCAGCTGGGCGCCCATCGCCATGTAGGCGTCGCCCAGGGCACTGGCCGGCTCGCCCAGGGCCGGTTCGACGCCCAGCTCGCGCCAGCGACGCTGGTCCACGGAGATGGCATTGAGGGTGGTGGGTACACGGACTTTCGCGCCCCACTGCACCAGTTGTTCGGCAAAGCGCAGGCTGGCGGGACCGGTGTAGATGCAGCCGTCGATGTGGGCCTGGGTCACGTCCAGCAGTTGCGTGGCGCCCTGGATCTCGGCCATGCGCAGCACGATGTGCATCGCCACTTGGGCGGCCTTGCCATGGCTGCCGTCGAGCAATGCCCGGTCTTGTTCGGTCAGCGCCAGGGTTGAGAAAGTGGGCGGCTGCGACGCCGCGTACGAACCTTGCCAGCCGTCGTCGAGGGGCCGGCCAGACAATGTCAGGACATCGCCTTCCAGACGGACAAAACCCTGGCCGCGCAGACCATTGAAGGCCTCGTGCCCCACGCACAACACCGGCAGCGAACGCTGGAAAATCACCTGCGCCACCAGCACGCCCAGGGTCAGGATTTCATCGGCTTCGGCCAGCACCAGGGCTGCGGGGGCGTGGCCGTTGCTGATCAGCTCCATCAAGACGCTGCTGCCGGTGCAGGAGCCGCGTCCGCTGGGAATCGCCAATACGCGCCCGGCCAGGTGCTGGCCACTCAAGGGATGGTGCCGGTCGATGACCTCGCCACTGGCTGGATCGACTCCACCCCAGAAACTCAGCCCCACCTCGGCGAACAGCAGGGCGCCCTGGGCGGCACCCTCCACCAGGCTGCGGCCTTTCACACGGACAGGCGTGCTTGGCATGCGCCGATCCTCAGTAGTAGACCTGGGGAACGGTCAGGTTGGCCGGCGGAATGTCGGTGCCGACCCATTTGACGAACAGCTCCTTGTAGCGGCCCGTGCGCACCTGCTGGTTGACGAACAGGTTGAGGTAGTTGAGCAGACCGTACTCGCTGCGCTTGGCGCCGAGGGATACGTAGTCGATGACGTAGGGCGCGTCACCGGCGATCTTCAGGCCCTTGTACTTGCCCGACTTGATGGTCGCGGCGGCCACGGTGTTGGTCACCACGGTGGCATCGATGTGCCCCTGGGCGACGGCCAGCAGGGTGTCGTTCTGCGACTGGTAGGCGCGGAAGCTGCCGCTGCCCCAGCTCTTCTGGTCCTTCTCCAGGGCGATGGCTTCGTAGGTGCTACTGGTGTTACCCAAGGCCTTGCCCTTGAGGTCGGCGTAGCTGTTGATGCCGGTGTTGTCGCGGGTCAGCACCACCATCTGGAAGGCGAAGTAGGGCACGGTCAGGCCGACGGTCTTGGCTCGCTCCAAGGTGTCGGAAGTGGAGGCGACGATGACGTCGGCGCGGCCCGACAGCAGCGCAGGGATTCGGTCGGAGAACGGCGTTTCCACCACTTCGGCGTCTACGCCGAGGACCTTCGCCAGGTCTTGGCAATAGTCCACGTCGAATCCCGCCGGTTTGTTGCTTTCGTCGCGAAAGCCCATGGGCGGGAAGTCCAGGGTCACGGCGCAGCGCAGTTTGCCGGAACCGATGATGTCGTCGAGTTTGTCGGCGTGGGCCGGGGCGATGAAAAGCGGGGTGAGGACAACGCTGAGGGCTACGGCCAATGCAGGGTTTTTCATAAATGCCTCGCTGTCGAATAAATGCGGTGAGCTATCGTATTGAGGATTTCGTATACGATATTAGATAAGCAATCGGCATGCCTGTTTCGGGTTGAGCCGCAGTAATTGTGTTGAAGGACTGACCTAGAGGCTTTCCCGGCTGGCGGGGGCACATAGAGGCAGGGTGCTGCGTTGGCCCGTGGTGTTACAGATGGGAGCAACCACGGAACCCGACGCCCCATCAGGGAACAAGGATCAGTGCTGATTCTCGCGATACTGGCTGGGGGACAGGCTGGTCAGGGCGCGGAACTGGCGACTGAAGGCGCTGTGATCGGTGTAACCGCAGCGCAGGGCGATCTCGGTGATCGGCAGGTCCTGGTCGAGCAACAACCGCGAGGCTTCCTCCAGCCTGGCCTTGTGAATCATCTGCCGCGGTGTGAGTTGGAAGATGCGCTTGCAGTGGCGTTCCAGTTGCGCCACCGACAATTCGGCGATGGCGGTCAGCTCGGCAAGGCTGATGGGGCGGGCGAAGTGCTGCTTGATATGGGCGTCCACCGCCGCCAGTTTGTGAAACGCCGGATGGCTCGATTGCGGCAGTTGCAAATCGCGGGAAATGCCGGCCAGGCCGACGATCCGGCCATCCGGATCGTGCAGGGCGAGCTTGTGGGTCAGGCACCATACGGGCTGGTTGCCGTAATACAAATGCAGTTCGAGCTGGTCGGCCAACTCCCGCCCGCTGGCCAGCACCCGGCGATCCTGTTCGGTGTACAGCGGGCCGAAGCGTTCGGGGAACACCTGGTCGGCGGTGAGGCCGAGCAGGTCGCCGCGGTGTTTGAAACCGCAACGCCGGGCCAGGGTCTGGTTGACGAAGGCGTAGCGGGCCTGCGGGTCCTTGATGAAAAACACCACGTCCGCGAGGGTGTCCAGCAGCGGGGCGATGGGCTGCAGGCTGCGCAACAGGGTGTCGAGGTCGCAAGGGGCTAGGGAGGTGAGCGAGGGGTACATGGTCTGGATTCTGAGAGGACGCAGAGATCATAGAGCCGAAACCCTTGAGGCAGGAAGGTCTGGAACCAACTCGGTCTACTGTGGGAGCGGGCTTGCTCGCGAAAGCGTCGGCACATTCAAAATCGTTGCAAGCCGAGCCACCGCTTTCGCGAGCAAGCCCGCTCCCACAATAGAATCTCAGTCCGGTTCAGGTGGGCGGGGTTTCTGCCAGGTTCAGCAAGGTCTCGATCCGCGCCGGGCTGAAGGGCGGGCGCGGGAGGGGTGGGGTCCAGCCGAACAGGTGTTCCAGGGCGGCGCCGCATACTCGGCCCTGGCAGGCGCCCATGCCGCAGCGGCTGGCCAGTTTCGCTTCGCGCCAGTTGCCATGGCCGGCCAGTTCGCCATACGGCACGTCCTCGCAGCGGCAGACCAGGGTGTCCGCCGTGGCCAGGGTCTTGAGGCGTGGATCGAGGGCGAAGGCCGTGTTCAAGGCCCGGGCGAAACCCCGCCAACGTGCGCGACGGGGCCACAGCTGTTGGGCGGCGCCGCTGTTGCCGACGGCGGCATGGCCGGCGATGGCGCCTTCCACCAGCGCCAGTTCGCTGCCGCCGAAACCGGTGCACTCACCGGCGGCGTAATGTTCGCGGCGAGAGGTCGCTTGCCACGCGTCCACCGCCAGCGCCTGTTCTTCGACCGCGCAGCCCAGGGCCTGGCCCAGCTGGGTATTGGGAATGAGCCCGAAACCGCAGGCGAGCCGATCGCAGGCCAATTCAATCGTCTCGCCTTGCTGTTGCAGGCGCACGCCCTCCAGCCGGTCCCGGCCAAGCGCTTCCACCACATGGGTATCGGTGCGGTAGTGCCGGTCGAACAGGCTGAACGATTGGAAAAACTTCCCCGGCCAGCGTGGCAACTGCGCGGCGAAACCGGCTACGGCGCCGCGACGGGCCTGCTCGGCGATGCGTACCACCTGGGCGCCCTGATGTTTTGCCGTGGCGGCGCTGGCCAGCAGCAAGGGGCCGCTACCGGCGATGACCAGCCGTTCGCCGCGCACGGGCAAGCCGCCCTTGATCAACGCCTGCAACCCGCCGGCGCCGGTCACGCCGGGCAGTGTCCAGCCGGGAAACGGCAGCAGCAACTCACGGGCACCCGTGCAGAGGATCAAGCGCTCGTAGCTGATCTGCCAGCCGCGCTCGGCGTCTTCCACCAGCAAGGTTTTATCCGCCGCGCAGGCGATCACGCGAGTACCGGCATGGCAGCGTACGTTGGCGCAGGTGTGCAGTTGATCGCGCAGGCGTCGGGCGGCGGCGGGCAGGTTGGCCTGGGGGCCGTCGCGCCAGATCTGGCCGCCGGGCAGCGGGTTGTCGTCCAGCAGCACGATGCGTGCACCGCTGCTTGCCGCGGCGAGGGCAGCGGCCATGCCCGCGGGGCCGGCGCCGATGATCAGCAGGTCGGTGGTTTCGTTCATGGTCGGGTCTGCACATGCATGCCATCGAGGCACAAGGTCTGGCAGGCCAGGCGGCGACGGCCATCGATCAACACCCGGCACTCCTGGCAGATGCCCATGCCGCACAAGGGCGCCCGTCGCTGGCCGCTGACTGAGGTGCGGCTGCAACCGTCCGCGCCCAGCGCCAATGCCGCCGCGACGCTGGTGCCGTTGGCAACCGAGAACGGGCGGCCATCGAGGAATAGATCAGGCATAGGAACAATCCCCCAGGGATAAATGGATATCAGCGCCAAACGCCCATCCCGTGGCGAGGGAACTTGCTCCCGCTGGGGCGCGCAGCGGCCCCGACAACGATCTGACAACTCGGTGTGTCAGGCCAATCCAGGGGACTGCTGCGCAGTCCAGCGGGAGCAAGCTCCCTCGCCACAAGGACTTGTGTCGGGCTTCAGGCATGGGCGGGTTCTCCCAGGAAACGCTGCGGCAGGTAAGGCTGCGCGGGCAGCGGCGAGGTTTCGTTGAACAGCTGCGCCACCAGCAAGTCGGCCGTCGCGGGCGCCGTGGTGACCCCCAGGCCTTCGTGACCGACCGCCAGCCACAGCCCCTTGCGTTGCGGATGTTGACCCACCAGCGGCAAACCGTCGGGGCTCGCTGCGCGAAAACCGGTCCAGGCCCTGATGCCGTTCAGATGCGCCAACCCAGGCATGTATTCGACGGCGCGCTTGAGCATCTTCGCCAGCATCCAGCCTTCCACCTGCGGATCGACGGTGCCGAACTGCCGTGAGGCGCCGATGAACAATTGTCCGGTCGGGCGTGGTTGGATATTGCACGCCACCGACGGCCCGCTGGCGTTATGGGCGCTGGTGACGTAGCCCAGTTCCACCAGGGTGTGAGTGACGGTGGCGGGGTAGCGGTCGGTGATCAGCAGGTGGCCCTTCTTCGGTTCGATCGGCAGTTCCGGGCATAACTCGGTGGCCTGGATGCCATTGGCGAGGACCACCGCGTCGGCGCTCAGCCAGCGACCGTCGCCGAGGCGCACGCGGTGACCGTCGACTTCGCTGACCTGTGCCCGTTGCTGGCGAATGTCAGGCGCGTCCAGCATCCAGCGGGCGGCCGCCGGAGCGTAGAGGATGCCGTCGCCCTTGATCAGCAGCCCGCCTTCCAACCCTTGGCGTAGCTCGGGTTCACGCTGACGCAGAGCGGCTTGGCCGATCAATTCACAGGCTTCGCCATGGGCCAGCAGGTTCAGGTATTTGCTCTGGGCCACGGCCATTTCTTCGGCATTGGCCGCCAGCCACAAGGTGCCGTTGTTGCGCCAGGCACAACCCTCGGGCAGGGCCGGGGCCAGTTCGCGCCAGCGTTGCAGGGAGTATTGACTGAGGGCCAGTTCCGCCGGGTTGTCATCCAGCACCAGCAGATGCCCCATGCCGGCCGCCGTGGCGCCGTGCCAACCGGCGTCCAGCACCAGCACGTTGACGTTGCGCCGGGCCAATGCCTGGGCACAGGCCGCGCCAATGATGCCCGCGCCGATGACGATCACGTCGGCGACATGGCCCTGGCTCACGGACGAATGCCCCAAGCGAACGGATCGTCCGCGTCGATGATCAGAGTGGTTTCGGCGCTGATGTAGGCGCGACCGCGAATGGTTGGCACGATGCGCTCGCCCGAGCGTTCGTAGGAACCTTCGAACTCGCTGCCAATGACACTGGCCTGGCGCCAGATCTGCCCGGGCTGCAGTTTTCCATCGGCCGCCAGGCACGCCAGTTTGGCGCTGGTACCGGTGCCGCAAGGGGAGCGGTCATAGGCCTTGCCCGGGCAGAGCACGAAGTTGCGGCTGTCGGCTTGCGGGTCATCGGCAAACAGTTCGATATGGTCGATCAGGCCGCCGTCCTCGCCGCGAAAACCCTGCTGCTCCAAGGCTTGCTGTACGGCGTAGGTGTAGGCGGTCAATGCGTCGAGGTTGTCGCCGGCCACGCGCTGGCCATGTTCGGCGATCAGGAAAAACCAGTTGCCGCCCCAGGCCACATCGCCCACCACCTGGCCGATGCCGGGCACTTCCAGGGCCAGTGCCTTGCGGTAACGGTAGGCCGGCACGTTGCGCACGCTGACCGAGCGGTCTTCGTGCAAGGTTGCCTGTACCGTGCCCACCGGGGTTTCGATGCTGTGCACGCCGGGGCCGATCCTGCCCAGGTGGGCCAGTGACGCCACCAGGCCGATGGTGCCGTGGCCGCACATACCCAGGTAGCCGCTGTTGTTGAAAAAGATCACGCCGGCACAGGCGCTTGGATCCACCGGCTCGCAGAGCAGCGCTCCCACCAGCACATCGCTGCCCCGGGGTTCCAGCACGCAGGCGGTGCGCCACGCGTCATGCTCGCTGGCCAGGCGTTGCTTGCGCTCGGCCATGCTGCCCTGGCCCAGGTCAGGAAAACCGTCGGTGACCAGTCGGGTCGGTTCGCCGCCGGTATGGGAATCGATCACGGTGATGCGTTTCATGGGAGGGCCACGTCCGTTCAGATGAGTGACGGCAAGCGTGGCCCGCGCCCAGGGGCGACGGCTTGATGGTTTTATCTGTCGTCGATGACGAAATCGGCACAGCGTTGGCCCATCAATGGGTGGAAGGCAGGAACTTGAACAAGGTCTCGCAGACCCCGGCAATGTGTTCGTCCAGCAGCGCCACGGCCCGCTCGACATCACCGGCGCGACAGGCCTTGATGATTTCCCGGTGCTCGTGATCGGCTCGGTCCTTACCGGCCGAAAGGCTCATCTGCATGCGCAAATATCGCTCCAGCTTGTCGTGGACCGAGCGAATCAGGCTCACCATGAACGGCCGTTGCGCCGGTTCGTAGAGACAGGCGTGCAGTTGCCAGTTCAGTTCGGCCCAACGCCCGACGTCGTCTTCACCGACGAACTCCCGGCAGATGCTTTCGGCGCGGGCGAAGGTGTCTTCGGTCATGTTGGGAATCGCCAGGCGCAGCACTTTGTCTTCCAAGAGCATGCGCACCTCGAACATCTGCGCCAGCTCCGCCTCGGAAATGCGCGTCACCATCGCCCCGCGATTGCGCTGGAACATCACCAGGCCTTCGGCCTCCAGACGCTTGAGGGCCTCGCGCACGGGGATCTTGCTGACGTTGAACTGGCGGGCGATGTCATCCTGGCGAATCGGCTCGTCCTCGGCAAAATGCCCAGCCACGATGGCATCGCGCAGGTGGCGGGTGATGATTTCCGAGGTGGAAGGGGTGTTGCCCAGGTCAGGCAGGTTGAACTTGGATAAAGTCACGGCGGCAGATCGTTCGGCTTAGGTGGGGATATGGTATACGACTTTGCCGAGCGCAGTGTCGAGCTGTCCAAGGCTTCCCCCAATCCTTCAGCCAGCTCCCTCGCCACAGGTTGGTGTGTTCAGCCGTGGGACAGGTGGCTCACATAAGCCTCGGTCCGGACGATGCGCCATCCGGTAACAGACACCCCAGCCAACAACGCCAGGCCGAACACGATCAACGCCACGTCCGCGCCGAAATGATCGGCCAGCACCCCGGTCACCACCACCGGGATGCTGAACCCGACATAGGCGAACAGGAAAAAACCGGCACTGACCCGAGCCTTTTCCGCGCCGGCCATGGCCGTGACGGCCGACAACCCACCCAGGTACAGGAAACCGTAGCAAGCGCTGCTGGCGCCCAGCGCTCCCAGCAACACGGCGAGCAGGGAGCCGGCGCTCGCGCCCCAGGCCAGCAACGCGTAGCTCGCAGGCAGGATCAACAGCCCTAGGCCCGTGGCCCTGGCCGGCGACATGCGCCGCACCCAAGGCTGGAAGAGCAGGCCGCAACTGATGACCGTGAAGGTCGACAGGCCCGACCAGCGCTGCAAATCGTGGGTTGCCAGCACCGACGGCAATATGGCGATGACCAGGCCCGAAGTCGCCCAGGCCAACAGCATGGAAAAGCTGTAGGGCAGGCTGCCGGCGGGAAACAAAGGCAGGCGCAGCAGCGGCGCGTCTGTGATTTTCAACGCCGGGTCCGGTAGCCGCCAGACCACGACAATCGCCAGGGCGGCCAACAGGAGTTGCAACCAGAAGCTGCCGGGCGTGGCGCTGGGATGGACGAACAGGAACAGACTGGTCAACGCCGCCCCCAGGCCAAAGCCCAGGGAGGTGCTGGCGGTGACCCGGTTGGCCGGCGAGCGGGTATCGCGGGTTGCCATGAGTTCTGTCATATAGGCGGTCGACGTGGCCGAGGCCAGCCCCGTGCCGACCCCCATCATCAAGCGTGCCACGCCCAGCGCCACCAGGTTCGGCCAGAGCAACGTCACCAGCGTCGCCAGCATCGACAACCCGAGCGCCACCAGGATCAACGGCTTGCGGCCCACCCGGTCGGCCAACCCACCGAACGCCAGCAGGACCGGCAACACCCCCAGCACATAACCGGAAAACGCTACCGCCGTGGCCCCGGCCCCGGAGCCGGACAACTGCGCATAAGTGGTGTACAGCGGCGCCTGCAGGTTGACCGCAAGGGTGATCAGGCAGAGGCCGAAAGCCAGCCCCCAGGCATGTCGATGCTGTGGGTTCAAGAGTGTTCCTTAACTTAAAGGGCGCGCATGAAGTCCCGGGGACTATCACCGCCGGGCACAACGCAAACAAGGAACAGACGCCGGCCATTTGTGTTTAACTGTTTTCTCGAAAATCGAGAACACTTAGCCAAGAGTGCCCCGCCGTGGACCTGAAGATTGATCGCTACACTGCCGAGCCCATGATCCGGCAGCTCGTCACGCACCTCACGGGCTGGATCAACGCCCATGGCATTCGCCCTGGCGCGCGAATGCCGTCTATTCGCCAACTGGCCCGGGAAAATGGCCTGAGCCTGTCGAGCGTGATCAAGGCCTATGACCAACTGGTTGCCAGCGGGGTGCTGGAGTCTCGGCATGGCGCGGGCTTTTTTGTCGCGCAGCAGTTGGTCCGGCCAGTGGAGCCGCTACCTGACACGGACAATCCGTCGTGGCGGTTGTTCGACAATGAATCGACGCAGCTCAAGCTCGGTTGCGGCTGGCTGCCCGACGCCTGGCGCGACGACACCGACCTGGGCCAGGCGATCCGCCAGGTGGTGCGCAGCGACAACCACGCATTGTTCAACTACAGCACCCCGTTGGGCTCGCCTCATCTGCGCCTGCAACTGCAAAAACGCCTGGGCCTGATCGACATTCACGTCGACCCGGCACAGATCATCACCACCCAAGGCGCCAGCCAGGGCCTCGACCTGTTGGTGCGAACCCTGCTCAAGCCCGGCGACCTGGTGCTGGTGGAAAGCCCCGGCTACTACAACCTGTTCAATCTGCTGAGGCTGCAGGGGGTCAAGACCGTGGCGGTGCCGAGAACCGCCCAAGGCCCGGACATCGCCCGCCTGGAACAGCTTCTCGTCGAGCACAAACCCTCGTATTTCTTCATCAACAGCATGTACCAAAACCCCACCGGCACCAGCCTGGCGCCGAGCGTGGCCTATCGTCTGCTGCAACTGGCGACGGCCCATGACTTTCGTCTCATCGAGGACGACATCTACGCCGATTTCCAGAATGGCCCGACGTCCCGCCTGGCCTCCCTGGATGCCCTGGACCGGGTGATCTACCTGGCGAGTTTTTCCAAGACCTTGTCCAGTTCGCTGCGCATCGGTTACGTGGTCGCCCAGCCCGATATCATCCGGCGCCTGGCCGAAGTCAAGATGATTACCGGCATCGGTTGTTCGCTACTGGCGGAAAACGTGGTAGCGACGTTGCTGGCCAACGGTGCCTATCGCAAGCTGATCCAGCGCTTGCGCCAACGCCTGAACAAGCAGATGGCAACTACGCTGCGCCAACTGGACCCGGCCCACTGGGAGGTGTTTGCCGAGCCGATGGGGGGGATGTTCGTCTGGGCCAGGCCTCGGTGCCTGGCGGCGCAACGGGTGCAGCAGATCGCCAGGGAGTTGCAGATCCAACTGTCCCAAGGCTCGACGTTCCTGCCCCAGGGGGAGGCGTGCGATTGGTTGCGGTTGAATGTGGCCTATACCCAGGATCATCGTGCGCAGGTGTTCTTCCAGCGGGTGGAGCAGGAGTCGATTGTGGGGGGCCAGTAGAGCATGGGGAGATTGTTCTGGCGCCATCGCGAGCAAGCTTTGCTCCCACAGGGAGGGATCAGGGGCCAAACACAAGGCTTGTAGCCATCGAAGATCCCTGTGGCAGCGAGCTTGCTCGCGATGACGGACTGACCGGTCACAAAAAAGATCAGCGTTAATGGGAATAAATATCAAACAGCAATGAGTTGCTGTATCTTTCGCGACACATTCTTGTCAGCCTCCCGATGTGGAGGCTTTTTTCCATTAGGATTGTGCATCGATGCGTCGGATTCTCGTTTCACTGTGTGTGCTCCAGGCTTATTCCGTTTCCACCTGGGCCGAACAGCCGGTCCCTGCCAAGCCGGCTTCCCTTGAGTTGCAAGCCACGGATATCGTCGGTAGCGCCGACTATGAATCGGCACAGGGACCGGTGAAGGGCTATCACGCCACCCGTTCGGCCAGTGCCACCCGTACCGACACGGCGATTCATGAAACCCCGCAATCCATTTCCGTGGTGTCCCGCGACGTGGTCGAAGACCTGAGTGCCACACGCTTGCAGGATGCTCTCGATTACGCCGGCGGCGTGGGCCGGGCGAACAATTTTGGCGGCCAGGGCCTGACCACCTTTACTGTGCGCGGTTTCACCACCGGGGAGTTCTACCGCAACGGTTTCCCGATCAACCGTGGCTACCCGAACATGCCGGACGCCAACACCATCGAGCGGCTGGAAGTCCTGCGCGGCCCGGCCACCATGCTCTATGGCCGTGGCGATCCGGGCGGTACCTTCAACGTGGTGTCCAAGCAGCCGTTGGCCGAGCGTACGGTGACCCTGGGCAGCCAGCTCAGCGATCAGGGGATGCGTCGCGGTACGCTGGATGCGTCCGGCCCATTGGACGAAGAAGGGCGCCTGGCTTATCGCTTGAACGTGATCGGCGAGGGCGGCGATACGTTCCGCGACCACGTCGAGACCGAGCGCTACGGCGTCGCGCCGGTGGTCTCCTGGCAGATCAATGACACCACGCGCCTGATTTTCGAAGGTGATTTCATGCGCAACAATGCGCCGCTGGATCGTGGGCTGACCCATTACGCCGGCCAGCGCGGCACCGCCTCGCGCGATACGTTCTTCGGCGAGAAAGATGCCGGCAAGCTGCACAACGACAACAACATGCTGCAGGTGCGTTTCGAGCACATGCTCAACGACGACTGGACCCTGGCTGGCGGTACCCAGTGGCTCGACGGCTCCTTGCAGGGCAATGCCATCGAAGGCAACGGCATCGCCGCCGACGGCCGCACCCTGGGGCGTAACTTCAACTACCGCAAATTGGAGTGGACCGATCGGGACACCCAACTCAACCTCACCGGGCATTTTTCCACGGGCGGGTTCGAGCACACGTTGTTGACGG
The DNA here is from genome assembly GCF_900100025.1 of Pseudomonas sp. NFACC56-3. Classification (NCBI taxonomy): domain Bacteria; kingdom Pseudomonadati; phylum Pseudomonadota; class Gammaproteobacteria; order Pseudomonadales; family Pseudomonadaceae; genus Pseudomonas; species Pseudomonas sp. NFACC56-3. The sequence goes on from NZ_FMTK01000005.1 coordinate 274,226, forward strand.
GCGTCGAGTATGAAGACTACGACTACCAGTCCATCATCCAGCGTTCCGCCGCGGGCACCGGTGCCTACCCGATCGATATCTTCGACCCGGTGTATGGCCAGCCACGCCCGGCATTGACGCGCACACCCACCGATGACCAGGAGAACCTCAAGACGTTTGGCGTGTTCGTCCAGGATCAGGTGGCGTTGACGGAGCGTTTGAAGTTGCTGGCGGGGGCGCGGTTTGAGCGATTCGAGCATCAGTATGAGAGTTTCGTCCCCCAGAACCCGCCTGGTAGTCGGAACTGGGATGTCACCGACAGCGCCGTCACCCCGCGCCTGGGTATGATCTACGACCTGACCGACACCGTGGCGGTCTATGCCAATACCGCGCGCTCGTTCAAGCCTAACAACGGTGCCAGTCGCGCAGGTGGCGGGTTCAAGCCGGAAGAGGGCAAGTCCTATGAGATGGGGATCAAGTGGGAGGCCTTGGATCGTCAGTTGAGCGTCGATGCGGCGGTGTATCAGATCGAAAAACGTAACGTGCTCACCACTGACCCGGTGGATTCCGCCTTCAGCGTGGCCGCTGGCGAAGTGCGCAGCCGTGGTTTTGACCTGAACGTGGCGGGCAACCTGACGCCGCAATGGCGCGTGATTGGTGGTTACGCCTATGTGGATGCCGAAGTGACCAAGGACATCAATATCCCGTCCGGCACCCGCCTGCTCAACGTGCCCAAGAACACTTTCAGCCTGTTGAACGTCTATGAGTTCCAGGATGGCGGCCTCAAAGGGCTGGGCCTGGGGCTGGGCGCCAAGTATGTGGATGAACGGGCCGGCCAGACTGCGGCGAATGCATTCTCCATGGACAGCTACACGGTGGTGGACCTGCTCGGCTACTACAAGGTCAACGAACGGATCCGCCTCAACCTGGACCTGAAGAACCTGTTTGATGCCGACTACGAAGAAGGCGCTTTCGGGAACGTCTACGCCTACCCAGGTGCACCGCGGACGGTACAGGCCGGGATTTCCTACACCCTTTGAAGTCGCGCGCAGTCGCAGTCCAGCTGGGAGCGAGCAAGCTCGCTCCCACAGTTTTTCCTACCACTTGCCGGTGCTCATCCCACCGTCCACCGGCAGTATCGCGCCCGTCGTGAAATCAGCGCCCGCCAGGTACAACACGGCCTCGGCAATTTCCTCGATGGTGCCCACGCGACCGGCCGGGGCCAGGTTGTCGAGGAAGTCGCGGTGCGCCGGGTCGTGCATGGGCGTGTCGATGATGCCGGGAGCGACCGCGTTGACCTTGATGTTGTGGGGCGACAGTTCCAGGGCCAGGGCGCGGGTCATCTGGTTGACGCCGCCCTTGATCAACACGGGCAGCGCAGCCGGGACCTGGATGTTCGGCTGCAGGGCCACGGCGGCTGAAATGTTGATGATGAAGCCGCGCTGACGGCCGATCATGTGCGCGGCAGCGGCCTGGCTGGCGTAGACGAGACCCTTGAGGTTGGTGTCCAGCAGCGCGTCCAGGTCCTGGGGGCTGTATTCGACGAAGGGTTTCGGCAGGAAGAAACCGGCGTTGTTCACCAGCCCGTCAACGGCGCCAAAGGCCTCGACAGCTTGGGCGATGAGGGCGGTTGAAGTGGCCGGGTCAGCGATGTCGCCGGCCACACCCATGAAACCGGCCGGGTGACCGAGCTGGGCGGCGGCAGCGTCCAGTCCGGACGGGGAGCGGGCATTGCCCACCACGTTATACCCCCGGGCCAGGAACGCCTTGACCAAACCCAGGCCGATCCCGCTGGAAGCGCCGGTGATGATGACGGTTTTGTTGAGGCTCATGATTGACTCCTGATCACATTGAATGGAACCGATGCGTCTGTATGGCGGTGGTTGAGCTCAGGGTATTGATGCCTCAGGGTTTGATAAATAAGACTTCTGGTACTTGAGTTGATACGTCATGTAATCAATGACAAGGACAACACGTCCCCCTGTGGGAGCGAGCTTGCTCGCGATGGCGTCAGGTCGGTCGGGAGTGATGTTGACTGACACGCCGCCATCGCGAGCAAGCTCGCTCCCACAATGTTCCCGGCTGGCAGGCAGAAAAAAGCCCGGTCAATCGGACCGGGCTCGCAAGGGTGGAGCGCTACTCCTTGGGAAGACTTCGATACGCCGTCGTCGTCATCCCCGCGTATCCCCAGTTATCGGTGTCGACTTCCTCGATCACGATATGGGTCAAGTGAGGGTCCTTGCCCAGCACGCGCTGGAGGGTTTCGGTGATTTCGGCAATCACCTGGGCTTTCTGTTCACGGGTGACGCCATCTCGGGTAATTCGTACGTTGACGAAAGGCATGTTGCACTCCAACTGATGGGAAATGAACGCAGGACAACGCCCGCGTGTTGCGAGGCCACTGTATTTATACGCCACGGGCTGATAAACAGGCCTTTGGAAACTTCAGTTGATACGCGGTGTAACGAATCATGAAGCGGCATTTCGAAGACCTGCAGTTGGGCAGCATAGAACTGTTCTGCCTCGCGGCGGAGGCGGGCAGTTTCACGGCCGCGGCGCAGTTGGCGGGGGTTACCCCGGCGGCGGTGAGCCGCTCGATCTTTCGCCTGGAAGAGCGCCTGGGCTCACGGCTTTTCGTGCGCACCACCCGCAGCATCCGCCTGACCGAAGCCGGCAAGACCTATTTCGAACAATGCCGGCAAGCGCTGACGCAACTGGTCGAGGCGCAACAGGAAATGATGGGCGCCCAATCGGTGCCGTCCGGGCAACTGCGCATCAGCCTGCCCACCACCTACGGGCATCATCGGATCCTGCCGTTGCTGCCGGCCTTTCGGGCGCTGTACCCGCAGGTCAGCGTGGACCTGCACCTGAGCAATCGAAACATCGATTTCGTCGCCGAAGGCTATGACCTCGCCATCCGGGTGCGGGCCCAGCCGGACTCGTCGATGATCGCCCGTCTGCTGGAAGACGCGAAACTGGTGGTGGTCGCGTCCCCGGCTTACCTGCGCAAGGCCGGCACGCCGCAGGTTCTTGAAGACCTGGACGACCACGAGTGCATCCAGTTCGAATTGCCCAGCAACGGGCGACGGATTTCCTGGTTGTTCAATGTCGAGGGCAAGGAAAAGGAGATATTCGGCGAAGGAGGGTACTGCTGTTCGGACGACGTGCTCGGCGGCGTGACGCTGGCCAAACATGGCGCCGGCTTGTTCCAGACCTACAAATTCATCGTGGAGCAGGAGCTGGCCAATGGGCAATTGGTGGAGGTACTTGCGCCTTTTGCAGGGCGCTCGCGTCCGTTTACCTTGCTGTATCCCCATGGCCGATATGTGCCGCAACGGGTGCGTGCTTTCGTGGATTTTCTACTGCAGTACCGGGAGCAGTGGGCCGCGGATTGAGGTGATTGTGATCTGTGGCGAGGGGATAAATCCCCTCGACACAATGAGTCACAGCGCCTTCAAGTTGACAGGAGGCTTTGCAGAAAATTTCCCCATCAGAACCGAAACGCCTGACGGCCAATCAGCAGCCACTTGCCATTCTTCTGCTTCTGCCAGATCTGGAAGTTCTCGATTTCCGTTGGCACCACTTCGGTGCCCTTAAGCGCCTGGGCCGAGAAGTGGTTGCGCACCAGCGCCACATCACCTGACAAGGTGATTTTCTGGTTCTGCATTTCCAGGGTCTTGAATGCGCTCTTGCCGGTTTCGATGTCGGCGATGAAGGCTTTCTTGTCCTGGATATTGCTTGTCTCGGGATAGGGAAACTGACGAGTGGATGTACGTTGCGTTTTCAATCAAGAGATGACGATCAGGTTCCTTGGGCATGCCCAGCCGTTATCATCTCGCTGGTTGTACGCCGCTCCTGCGCGGACGAACTCGAAACAGAAGGAATCAGGATGTCCCCGACACTTTCAGACCGCTATCGCGGATGCTTACTGGGCTTGGCGTGTGGTGACGCCGTTGGCACTACTGTTGAATTCCATCCACGGGATTCCTTTCTCCCTGTGACCGACATGGTTGGTGGCGGCCCCTTCAGTCTCAAGCCTGGCCAATGGACCGATGACACATCGATGGCTTTGTGTCTGGCTGAGAGCCTGTTGCAAAAGCGTGGTTTTGATGCGGCAGACCAGATGGGCCGATACCTCAATTGGTGGCATTGGGGTTATCTGAGCTCCACTGGTGATTGCTTTGACATTGGCATGACCGTTCGCGGTGCACTGGAACGCTATCAGTCCCATGGCGACCCATTCGCGGGGGATACCGCTGCTGATACGGCTGGCAATGGCTCGCTTATGCGCTTGGCACCGGTTGTGTTGTTCTTTTATCCGGATCGCAAACGCATTCGCGATTTTGCGGCTCTGAGTTCGCGTACAACCCATGGGGCAGCAGAGGCGGTGGAGTGTTGCCTGGTGTTGGCTGATGTCATTGCCAACGCATTGACCGGTGCTTCAAAGGCGGATGTGTTGCGTGTGTTATCCGAGCAACTGACCGAGGCTAAAGTGATAGCGCTCGCCCAAGGGGCGTATCAGGGAAAAGTTCGAAGTGAAGTGTCAGGCACCGGTTATTCGGTGGCTTCCTTGGAAGCGGCGCTGTGGTGCTTTCATCAGACGGACAGTTTCACTGATGCGGTGCTGGCCGCGACAAACCTGGGCGATGACGCTGACACCACCGCTGCCATTGTAGGTCAGGTGGCGGGGGCATTTTATGGGATGCAGGCTATTCCCTCCGATTGGTTGCAGAAGTTGTGGATGCGACAGGAGATCGAAGCCATGGCAGATGCGTTCCACTCGCAGGCCTGAGCCGCTTTTCAAGTAAAAGGTTTTACGGCTCGATGTGGATCTTGCGGAGTCAGCCGGCAGCATGGGCAATGGGGCTCCGCCTTCACAACCCTTCGCGAACCGCTCCCCTAATCCCTTCCAGCAACATGGAAAACGCCGGGTTGTCGTTGTCCTCGCGCCACACCAGGTGCAACTCGCTCTGCACCCCTTCGCCCAGGTCAATCTCGCGAAACACCACCTGCTTGAACACCACGCTGGTGGCGCAACGCGGGACCAGGGCCAGGCCCATGCCGGCGTTGACCAGGGCCAGGATCGTCAGCGACGACCCCAACCATTGCACGAATTGCGGCGCGACCCGGGCCGAGCGGAGCATGCCGGTGAGCAGTTCGTTGAAGGGCGGGTAGGCGGAGTGGGAGTACATGAGGAACGGCTGGGCGTCCAGGTCCTGGACGCTCACCGTGTCGGCAGACGCCAGGGGATGCCCGGCGGGGACCGCCAGCACGAAGGGTTCGCGCACCAGGCATTCAGTGGCATAGCCGGTTTCCAGCAGCGGCGAGCGGACGATGCCCAGGTCGATGCGCCGTGCCCGCAAGGCTTCGTGCTGCTGGTAGGTGTTCATCTCCGCGAGGACGATCTTGACCTGCGGCTGCTTCAACCGCGCTTCGGCAATCACCTTGGGCAAGAACTCGTACACCGCGCTGCCGACGAAGCTGATGGTCACCGAACCGATGTCGCCCTGGGCGAAACGCCGGGCCGCCACGGCGGCTTGTTGCGCCTGTTCCAACAGGTTTTGCGTTTCGATGAAAAACGCCCGGCCGGCGGCGGTGAGTGCCACGCTGCGGGTGCTGCGGGTGAACAGTTCAACGCCCAGGTGATGTTCCAGCAATTGGATCTGCCGGCTCAGCGGTGGCTGGGTCATGTTCAGGCGTTCGGCGGCGCGACGGAAGTTGAGTTCGGTCGCCACGGTGGTGAAGCAGCGCAACTGGGCCAGTTCAAACATTAATTCAATCCAGGTATCAATCAAGTGCCAAGTTAGATTAGACGGGAACAATCCACCGCGTCCATCATCGTCCCGTTCCCCACAAAAACAATGATCGGGAGGCACCCCTTGAATAACGTAACGGACTCCACCCATGACAGCACCCTGGCGCTCGCGGCGGCCAAGGTCAAACGTCATGTACTGCCGTTGGTGGTGGTGATGTTCATCGTCAACTACATCGACCGGGTCAACATCGGCTTCGTGCGCAGCCATATGGAAACCGACCTGGGCATCGGCGCTGCCGCCTATGGGCTTGGCGCCGGGTTGTTCTTCGTCGGCTACGCGCTGTTCGAAGTCCCGTCCAACATGCTGCTGCAACGCTACGGCGCGCGGGCCTGGCTGACGCGCATCATGTTCACCTGGGGCGCGGCGGCGATGGCCATGGCCTTTGTGCAAGGTGAAACCAGCTTCTATGTGCTGCGCTTCATTCTCGGCGCGGCGGAGGCGGGCTTCTTTCCCGGCATCATCTACTACTTCACCCAGTGGCTGCCCGCCAACGAGCGCGGCAAGGCGATGGCGATCTTCCTCAGCGGTTCGGCCATCGCCTCGGTGATTTCCGGCCCGGTGTCTGGCGCCTTGCTGCACATCAGCGGGATGGGCCTGCATGGCTGGCAGTGGATGTTCCTGATCGAAGGTTTCGCCTCCATCGTGCTGTGCGGGTTCGTCTGGTTCTGGCTGCAATCGCACCCGAGCCAGGCCAAATGGCTGACGGCTGAAGAGAAAGCCGTATTGATCGCCGCCATCGCCGAAGAGCAGCGGGCCCGGGAAGCGGCGCAAGTGATCAAGCCGTCGATGTTCAAGTTGCTGGCCGACCGACAGATCGCGCTGTTCTGTTTCATCTACTTTTCCATCGCCCTGACCATCTACGGCGCCACGTTCTGGCTACCGAGCATGATCAAGAAAATGGGTAACCTGGGTGACTTCCAGGTCGGCTTGCTCAACTCCATTCCATGGATCATTTCCATCGTCGCGATGTACGGCTTCGCGGCCCTGGCCGGCAAATGGAAATTCCAGCAGGCGTGGGTCGCGGTGACGCTGGTGGTCGCCGCGTTCGGCATGTTCATGTCCACCACCGGCGGGCCGATCTTCGCCTTCGTGGCGATCTGTTTCGCGGCGATTGGTTTCAAGGCGGCGTCGGCGTTGTTCTGGCCGATCCCTCAGGGTTACCTGGATGCGCGCATCGCGGCGGCGGTGATCGCCCTGATCAACTCCATCGGCAACCTCGGCGGCTTCGTCGCGCCCACGGCTTTCGGTTTCCTGGAGCAGACCACCGGCTCTATCGAAGGTGGCCTGTATGGGCTGGCCGCCACCTCGCTCGTCGCCGCCGTGGTGATCTTTTTCGCCCGCACCACGCCGAAGCGCGATACCCCGAACTCACTGTCCGGCCGGCCCGAAACCGTTGCCGAAGCCAATCAGCCGGAAAAAAACCAAGCCTTGAACCCTGGCCCATCGGGAGCCGCTGTATGAAGATCAAACGCATCACCGTGACACCCATCGCTTTTCGCGATCCACCCTTGCTCAACGCCAGCGGTATCCATGAGCCGTTCGCGCTGCGCTCGATCATCGAGATCGAGAGCGACAACGGTTACATCGGCCTGGGGGAGAGCTACGGCGATGCCCCGGCCCTGGCGATCCAGCAGCAGTTGCAGAGCCAGTTGATCGGCCTGGACCCGTTCAACCTCAATCAGTTGCGGGCCATCGTCCAGGCGACCGTCGCCGCGCAGAAACCGGCCAGCGTTGCCGGTGCCGAACTGGCGCCGGGCTCCCATGCGAGCAAGGCGGTGAGCAATGCTTACTCGGCGTTCGAAGTGGCCTGTCTGGATTTGCAGGCCCACTCCCTGAACGTGCCGCTGGTGGACCTGCTGGGCGGCGCGATTCGCGAGGAGATCCCGTTCAGTGCCTACCTGTTTTTCAAATACGCCGAGCACATCGATTCGCCGTACCCGCCCGACAGTTGGGGCGAGGCGCTCAACGAACGGCAGATCGTCGCCCAGGCCCGGCGGATGATCCAGGATTATGGCTTCAAGAGCATCAAGCTCAAGGCCGGCGCCCTCGATCCGGAACATGAAGTCGCTTGCATCAAGGCGCTGAAACAGGCCTTTCCCGGCTACCCGTTGCGCATTGACCCCAACGGTAACTGGTCCCTGGAAACCTCGATTCGCATGGCCGAGCTGTTGGGGGATGACCTGCAGTATTACGAAGACCCGACGCCAGGGCTGGAAGGCATGGCCGAACTGCACAAACGCACGGGGCTGCCGCTGGCGACCAATATGGTGGTCACCGATTTCGATGAGTTCCGCCGCAGCGTGGCCCTGGACAGCGTGCAGATCGTCTTGGCCGACCACCATTACTGGGGTGGTCTGCGGGACACCCAGGCCCTGGCGAAAATGTGCAGCACCTTCGGCCTGGGCGTATCGATGCATTCGAACTCGCACCTGGGCATCAGCCTCATGGCCATGGCCCACGTGGCGGCCGCGGTGCCGAACCTGGACTACGCCTGCGACACCCATTACCCGTGGCAGGAACCGGATGAAGAAGTGATCAAGGGCGGCAAACTGCCGATTGTCGACGGCTGCGTGAAGATCACCCGGGCGCCGGGCCTTGGCTTGGAACTGGACCGGGATCAATTGGGCAAGCTGCATGACCAGTTCCTCAGTTGCGGCATCCGCCAGCGCGACGATGTGCGGCAGATGCAGCGCTACCGGCCGGAGTGGAAGACCGTCAAGCCGAGGTTCTGAGCTGATAGCGAGGGGGCCTGCTGCGCAGCCCAGCGGGAGCAAGCCCCCTCACCACAAAAGCAACACGGTGCAAACCTGTGGGAGCGAGCTTGCTCGCGATAGCGCTGTGTCAGCCAACCGTATTGTTGAATGACCTGCCACCATCGCGAGCAAGCTCGCTCCCACAATAAGCAGGACAACCGGCCCACACCCAAAGTATCGCAGCCGTCGGCAAGGCAGTCTTACACCCAAGCTGTCGCGCCCGTCGACCTCGCCGTCTTACACCCAAACTGCCGCGCCGGGCCGGCGCTGCCAAAGCATTCGCCAATTGCCTCCAAGGCAGCGTATGACGCGCCCTGGCACCTTTCGATAATCGCCTCCGACATCCCGTCCCCTGTTGCGGAGCGCGCCATGCACAACAATAAAAATACCTGCCTGCGTTTTTTGCCTGCGGTCATCGCCGGCCTTTCCAGCCTGGGGCTGACGTCCTGGGCCAACGCTGAAATCATGCTGTACGACAAGGACCAGACCACCTTTTCCACCGATGGCTACATCAACGCCTTTTACGTCAACAGCGACGTGGACCGCGCGGGTGAGCAGTACGACCGTCGGCAGGCGCGGGTCAAGATGGGCTTTTTGCCCAACTACCTGGGCTTCAACATGGGCAAGCAGGTCGATGACCTCAAGCTCGGCGCCCGGGCTTCGTTCTGGGTGACCATCAACGACAGTGAAACCAATGGCACCGACACCGCCATCGATGTGCGCCAGTTCTACGGCACCGTGGCCAATCCGGAGTGGGGCGAAGTGCTGATCGGCAAGGACTTCGGCCTGTTTGCCCGCTCCAACATCCTGCTGGACGAACTGCTGGCCGGTTATGGTCAGGTCAGCGACACCCTGGGACTGGTGGACGGCGGTGGGGTGTCGTTCGGCAACATCGGCAGCGGTTATCCGTACCCGTTCCCGACCTCGCAGATCACCTACCGCACGCCGGTGATGGACGGGCTAAGGGTGGCGGTCGGGATCATGGACCCGGTGGACACCAACGACAACAGCGCTACCGGCAAGGCCTATCAGGAAAACCCGCGCACCGAGAGCGAGATCACCTACCAGTTCGACCTGGGCGGGGCGAAGATCTACAGCTGGCTCAACGGCAGCTACCAGACCTCGGACAACACCGATTCCACCGTCGAATCGGTGACTTCCAAAGGCCTGGGGTATGGTGTGCAGGCCAAGATGGGTGGGTTGTCGCTCACCGGTTCGGGGTTCCAGGCCAAGGGCATCAACCCGTTCTTCACCAACAACGCCGGTGAAGCCACCCTGCGCAATGTCGACAGCAAGGGTTACCTGTTGCAGGGCTCGTACAAGCTGGGCAAGAACCGCCTGGCGCTGTCCTACGGCAAGACCGATGACGACGGCAACGGCGTGGTAGGCAGTGGCGCCGATTACGAAACCCGGGGCATCGCGCTGTTCCACGACATCAACGACAACCTCAAGCTCGTGGCCGAGTACAACCAGTTCGAAATCAACGGCCACGACACCGGCGCCCAGAACGAAGACACCGACACCTTTGCGGTGGGCGCGGTGCTCACCTGGTAAGGGAGACCTCCTGGCTGCGCACATGACCCTGTGGGAGCGAGCAAGCTCGCTCCCACAGGGGTGTTTTACAACTTCGGCAGTTGCCCGATTCGCCCCATCATCTCGGTCACGATCTGCAAGTCCAGCAGGAACTGCTCCACCGTCTTGAACTCGTTGTCGTTGTGGCCGGTGTACTTGACGTCGGGCATCGCCAGGCCGAATTGCACGCCGTTGGGCAGGTCATGGACCGAGGTGGCGCCGGCGGAGGTGCCGTATTTGTGTTCCATGCCCAGGTTCTCACTGGCCACGGCCAACAGTGCCTTGACCCATTCACCCTCGGGGTTGCGGTACATCGGCTCGTCGATGGAGTAGTCGAAGGCCACCGCGACCTGGGATTTCTTGCTCCAGGCGGCCAGCTTGTCGGCAATGTCAGTCTTGAGGGCTTCTGTGGTCTTGCCGACCGGCACCCGCAGGTTGACCGCCAGTTTGAAGGTCTTCTCATCCATCCCGACGAACGTCAGGGACGCGGTCAGCGGGCCCACGAACGCATCGGAAAAGCCAATCCCCAGTTTGCTGCCCAGATAGTCCAGGCCCCAGTTGTCGGCGGCGTAGCGGGCGGCGTCGGTGATGTGGTTGTGTTTGAGCGCGACCTTGCCGTCCAGGCCATTGATGAAGTCCAGCATCCGCGCGACCGGGTTGACGCCTGACTCGGGCTCGGAGGAGTGGGCGGATACGCCGGTGAAGGTCAGTTGCACGTCCTTGCCGACGACCTGCGTGCCCACTTCGAAATTGCCGCCGTTGCGCTTGGCATAGTCGGTCGCGGCCTTGAGCAGCTCGGCGGCCAGTTCGGCAGGTTTGTCACTGGCAAAGGTGGCCACGGAGGTCGACGGAATCTGATTGGTCGCCAGGCCGCCGGTCAATGCGGTGATTTGCGCGTCCTTGCCCTGTGCGGTACGCCGGGCGAAGTTCGCCATGACGGTGCCGTAGCCTTTCTCGGCAATCACCACCGGGTAGCCGCCATCCAGCGCCAGGTTGTAGTTGGGCGTCGGGTTGCGCTCGAAATAGTAGGGAATGGCGTCGCCGGTGGTCTCCTCAGTGGTGTCGACCAGCAGCTTGAAGTTGCGCGCCAGTGGCAGTTTTTCTTCCTTGATGATCTTCATGGCGTAGAGCGCCACGACGATGCCGTTCTTGTCGTCCTCGGTGCCCCGGCCATACATGCGATCGCCCACCAGGGTGACCTTGAACGGATCGAGCCGGGTGCCATCTTAAATACCCAGTTTTCCGGCGTCACCGGCACCACATCGGCTTGGGCATGAATGCCCACGACTTCGTCACCGCTGCCTTCGAGGGAAATCTCATAGACGCGGTTGTCGATGTTGCGGAAGTTCAGGTGGAAAGACTCGGCCAGGCTTTTGATCTTGTCGGCGATCTTGAGGAATTCCGGGTTCTCGTGCTGGGCAACGCCGTCCTTGCGAAAGGTCGGGATGGCCACATGCTCCTTCAGCGTCTCGGTGGCCGCTTTGCCGTATTTCACTCGGGCGTAGAGGCCCCGCAGGCGATGGATTTCGTTCTGCCGTTCAGCCGACAGGGTCTTGTTGTCGAGGAAGGCGCTGATGGCCGGGCCGAGGTTGGCGGTTTTGGCGAGATCACTTTTGGATACTTCTCCCCAGGAACTGTCGGAAATCGGTGACGGAAGTGTCGGAGAAGGTTTTGACGATGGCCGCGCTTTGTTGTGCGGTGATATTGGCGGTGAGGGATACTTCGGCCACTCCTCCACCGCAGATCCAGTGTGGGAGCGGGCTTGCTCGCGAAGGCGATGGGTCAGTTACATTGATGTCGACTGTCACACCGCCTTCGCGAGCAAGCCCGCTCCCACAGGGATCTGCGCGGGCACCAGGCCTTGCGGACTCAGTGCGGTGCGCGTGGAATGGTCTTGAGCAGATCTTCAGGGCTGATATGGCCCACCACGGGCTGCGCCGTGCTGCCGGGCAATGGCAGGTCAAGGATGTGCCCCTTGATCTTGCCGACCACATGCATCTCGCAGGGTTTACAGTCGAACTTCAGCGTCAGCACTTCATCGCCGTGTATCAGTTGCATCGGCGCGACCTTGGTGCGCACGCCGGTGACACCCTTGGCCTGCTTGGGGCAGAGGTTGAACGAGAAGCGCAGGCAGTGCTTGGTGATCATCACCGGCACTTCACCGGTTTCCTCGTGGGCCTCGAACGCCGCATCGATCAGCTTGACCCCGTGGCGATGATAAAAGTCCCGGGCCTTCTGGTTGTAGACGTTGGCCAGGAACGACAGGTGCGACTCCGGGTACACCGGCGGCGGGCTGGTCTCGGCCTTGCGGCCACCGCGAGGGTGAGCGGCAATGCGGGCGGCGGTCAGGGCTTCGATGGCTTCGCGGCGCAACGCCTTGAGCTGCGAGTTGGGGATGAAGAACGCCTGGGGCGCATCCAGCTCGATGGCGGTGGCGTGGTATTCGGTGGTGCCCAGTTGGCCGAGCAAGTCGTGCAGTTGCTCCAAGGCCTGTTCCGGCTTGTTGGCCAGGCCGAACGGCCCGTCCAGGGAGACCTTGACGCTGATGCCTTCCTCACTGGTGGCGGTCAGTTCCAGGCGCTCTTCGCGCAGGCGCGCGACCCAGGCCAGGCCGACCCGGCGCTCGGATGAGGTCTTGAGCAACGCTTGCTGCCAGTTGTGATCCAGGTTGCGGCTCAACGGGTGGTTGGGACGCAATTGGTACATGCCGGCCGGCATTTCGTTGGGTTCGACGCGGTAGCGGTAGCGCTTCTGGCCGTCCTCTTCGAATTCACCCTTGGGCTCGGCGATGTTGGCGCGGAAACCGACGACTTCGCGCTTGACCAGCACATTGAGACCGTCGCCGTTGGACAGCGGATCGAAGGTCACCACTTGCAGGTCGCGCTTGCCGACTTTTTCCACCACGCCCACCGGCACGCCGGTAAAGGTTGGCGAATCAAAGGCACCGATGTCGATCTTGCGCTCGCTGACGAAATAGTCGGTGCTGCCACGGTGGAAGGTCTTGTCCGGGTCGGGGACGAAGAAGTGCGCGGTGCGGCCGCTGGACGCGCGCGCCAGGTCCGGGCGGTCTTCGAGGACATCGTCCAGGCGCTGGCGGTAATAGGCGGTGATGTTCTTCACATAGCCCATGTCCTTGTAGCGGCCTTCGATCTTGAACGAACGCACGCCGGCTTCGACCAGGGCACGGATGTTGGCGCTCTGGTTGTTGTCTTTCATCGACAGCAGGTGTTTTTCATAGGCGACCACCCGACCCTGGTCATCCTTGAGGGTGTAGGGCAGGCGACAGGCCTGGGAGCAGTCGCCACGGTTGGCGCTGCGGCCGTTCTGGGCGTGGGAGATGTTGCACTGGCCGGAAAAGGCCACGCACAGCGCACCGTGGATGAAGAACTCGATGGCCGCATCGGTCTCGTCGGCGATGGCGCGGATTTCCTGCAGGTTCAGCTCACGGGCCAGGACCAGTTGCGAGAAACCGGCCTGGTCGAGAAACTTTGCCCGGGCCAGGGTGCGGATGTCGGTCTGGGTGCTGGCGTGCAGCTCGATGGGCGGGATATCCAGCTCCATCACCCCCAGGTCCTGGACGATCAACGCGTCGACGCCGGCATCGTACAACTGGTGGATCAGCTGGCGGGCCGGCTCCAGTTCATTGTCGTGCAGGATGGTGTTGATGGTCGTGAACACACGGGCGTGGTAGCGATGGGCGAACTCCACCAGCCGGGCAATATCGCCCACCTCGTTGCAGGCGTTGTGACGCGCGCCGAAACTCGGGCCACCGATGTACACGGCGTCGGCGCCATGCAGGATGGCCTCGCGGGCGATGGTCACGTCGCGGGCGGGGCTGAGCAATTCCAGATGATGTTTGGGCAAGGACATTTGTTTTTAGTCAGGCTGGTCACGGTCGAAGCGCGCATTGTAGCCGCCAGGCGCCTCGCCGGCACCTGTGGACTTGGTTTTGCACGATCCTGACCGATGCGCGGCGCTCCCGCGGGGTTCACCCCGGCGTCGAGTCGGCGCTGCACCAGCGGTTTCGCCCGGTGTTCTTGGCCAGGTACAAGAAGGCATCGGCGCCCCTGATCAGCATGGCCGGGGTGACGTCCTCGCCGCTCGGCTGGCAGGTGGTGACGCCCGCGCTGATGGTCACGATGCCCAAGGGATGGTCGCCATGTTCAATGTTCAAGGCCCTGACCGCTTCGAGGATTTGCTGCACGACCTGGGTGGCGCCAGCGCTGTCGGTGTTCGGCAGCAGCACGGTGAACTCTTCACCGCCGTAGCGGACCGCCAGGTCGCCCGGCCGTTTGATGGTCTGCCTGAGCGCGGCTGCAATCGCCCGCAGGCAATCGTCCCCGGCGGCATGGCCGTATCTGTCGTTGAAACGCTTGAAGTAATCGACGTCGAGCATGATCAGGGCCAGGGACGAAGCCTGGCGCCTGGCCAGGCGGATCTCATCGGCCAGGGCAATGTCCAGCCGCCTGCGGTTGCCCAGCCCGGTCAGGCTGTCGGTCAGGGCCATGTCGCGCATGGCCTGGTGGGCGCTGCGAATCTGCTTCTCCATGGCCATGCGGTAGCGCAGCTGGCTCAACACGATGAGCCCGAAGCCCACCAGGATCGCGATCAGGAAAATCAGCACCAGACCGGTCTTGAACAGGTCGCGGCGCCAGGGCGCGATGATCGATTCGCGGGACAAGCCGGCTTCCACCACCAGCGGGTAAGTGGTCAGGGCCCGGTAGCCGTACAGGCGCTCGGTGTCGTCGACGACGGCCTTGGCTTCGGCAACCCCTTGGTTGGAGGTGGGTAAATGTTCCCTGAAAATCACGCTGTTGACGAGGCTCTTGCCAATCACCGAAGCGACAAAGGGACGTCGGACCAGGATCGTTCCGCTGCGCTTGGCCAGGACCAGTGCGCCTTTGCCATCGATTTTGAAGTCGCCGTAGTAGTCGACGAAATAGCTGACCTTCACGGTCCCCAGCAATACGCCGGCGAACGAGCCATCGGGGTTGTTCAGACGGCGAGAAATGGGAATGATCAGGTCGTTGGTGGAACGGCTCTTGACGACGTCGCCGATGCGCACGCCCTGATCCTGGTGGGTGCGGTGGTATTGGAAGTAGTCGCGGTCGGCGTTGTTCGCCATTTCCGGGATCGTCTCCTTGTCCGTCACCAGCCATTGGCCGTCCGGGCCGTAGATAAACAATCCGTGCAGTTGCGGCATGATGGCGGCTTGCTGCACCAATAGCTTATGGATGCGCGGGATGTCCATGTTCTGCAGACCATCGCCCTCCACCCGTTCGGCGAGGGCGGCGGTGACCACATCCACTTGTCGAATGGTGTCTTCAGCGTGCTGGGCCGTTGCCCGCGCCAGGTTCGTCACCGAATCCCGGGCAGACGCAAAGGCGGCGCGGTAGTCGCGCCAGGCCCGCCAGCCTTCGACGGCCAGGAAGGCGATGACGACCACGAGCATGAAGCTCACGGTCAGCCGGAATGCCGCTCCTGCCCGCACAGCTTGCTGGGAGAAGGCCTCATCGGGGCTTTCGATCTTGGGCTCTGGCTGCTTGCGTCCGAGCATTGACGTATCCTTTCCACGATGGGGCTGCACTTTTTCACGGCGCAGCCTATCCTATTCGAATTCAGCATGTTAGCTGACTGCGACGAGGCAGGTACACGCGGCGACACACGATCGGGGAGAAAGGTTTCATGAAAGTCGGTGTCATTTCCGATACCCACGGCCTGCTTCGCCCCGAAGCGCTTGCCGCGCTGCAAGGCTGTGAGCGGATCATTCATGCCGGTGATATTGGCAGCCCGGAAATCCTCGACGTCCTGGCATCTATCGGCGAACTGCACGTGGTGCGCGGAAACAACGATCTGGAGGCCGAGTGGGCAGGGCACCTTGCCGATTGCCTGCAATTCGACTTGGGGGGATGGCCGGTGTTGCTGGTCCATGACATCTCGGATGTGCCGGCGCCACTCGACCCGGGTGTGAGGCTGGTGATCACCGGCCATTCCCATAAACCGCTGATCGAGTGGCGTGGCGAGCGGCTCTACCTCAACCCCGGCAGCGCCGGCCGGCGACGGTTCAAGTTGCCGGTGACGCTGGCGCTGCTTGAGGTGAGTGAACAGGCGATCGAGCCGCGGCTGGTCCGGTTGTTGGAATGAGCCCGTTTACCTGAAGTACTTGTCGACGTAGGCCTGGATTTCCTTGCGCATGAAACGCCCGGATTCATCGGCCCGTTCCTCCCAGCCGAATACGCACGCGGTGACGATGCCGTCGAAGCCGGTCTTGGCCAGTTCACTGAAGAACAGGTCCCAGTCGATCTCGCCCTGGTGCATGTCCATGTGCTGGTGGACGGTGACCTTGGCGCCGGGTGGGTTGATGATGTAGCGCAGGCCGGACGAGGCCTTGTGGTTGTAGGTGTCGGCGATGTGGACATGGGCGATCATCGACCCGGCCTCGGCAATCATGGCTTTCATGTCGTCGCCGAAATAGAAGGTGTGGGGCGTGCAGTACAGGAACTTGACGTTGTCCGAGCCGAGGGTCTTGAGCATATCGAGGGCCGGTTGCAGGGTTTCGCACCAGTCCTCCGGGTGAGGCTCGACGTTCAGCGTGACGCCCTCGCTTTCCAGGACAGGCACCAGTTCCTCCATCGAGCGCCACCAGGCCGCTTCGCTCGATTCGTGGCTGTGCACACCACCGCAGCAACTGACTTTATGCCCGCGATCAGGCGACGGCCCGCGGCCAAACTCCGAGTTCATCGTGGTGCAACCCATCTCCACGGCGACCTGGATCGCCTCCTTCCAGTAGTTCACCGCTGCCCGGCGTTCGTCTTCATGAGGGCTGGCCCAGCGGTACATCGGCAGCAGCGAGGCCAGTTGCAGATGGTTGTCGCGCAGGGCTTTCTTGAATTCGGCGATCCGCTCCTTGTGGGCGCGAGGGCGTACCCACCAGGGCAGGAAGTCTTCCCGTGGCGACAGTTCCAGGTACTCGAAGCCGAGCTCGGCGGTCTTGCGGCACAGGTCCGGCAGGCTCAGGTGGCGGTGCATGTAGGGGTCGAGGGCGATTTTCATTGTTGTTCTCCGTCAAGTAACGCTCGTGACCGTGGCGAGGGGCTTGCTCCCTCGCCACACGTGTTTTTCCTGGCTGGCGGGCATTGGATCAATAGGCGACCCAGGTTGAATCCAGGTTGGCTGATTCCACGCAGCGTTCGACCCAGCGCACGCCATCCACGCCGGCATCGATGTCGGGGTAGCGCAGGGCGGCCAGCGCCTCGGCGTTGCCGCGGTTGGCCGCATCCATGGCCAGGGCGAAGCGGCTATAAAGGTTGGACCAGGCTTCGAACAGCCCTTCGGGATGGCCGCCGCCGATGCGGTCGTCCCGCAGTGCGGCGGGGTGCAGGTAGCCCATGCCGCGCTCCAGGATCTGCGCCGGTTGGCCCTGGACCTCGAAGCTCAGTTGGTTGGGCCGCTCGTCCCACCATTGGAGGCTGGCACGGGAGCCGATCACGCGGATTTTCTGCCCGTGCATGGAACCGGCGTTCACGGCGCTGGACCAGACCATGCCCATGGCGCCGCCTTCGTATTCCATCAAGGTGTAGGCGTTGTCCTCCAGCGGGGCGCGGCTGGCAACGAAGCTTTGCCGGCTGCACATCAAGCGTTTGATCTTGAGGTCGGGCAGCATCACCTTGGACAAATACAACGGGTGCGTGCCGACATCCCCCAATACATAGCTGGGCCCGGCCTGGCGCGGGTCGACGCGCCACTGGGTCGCCTGGTTCTGCGCCTCTACCGGCGCGCTGTGAAAACCATGGGCGAACTGCATGTGCACCATGCGGATCTCGCCCAATTCCTGGGCCGCGATCATCGCCCGGGCCTGTTCGATCAACTGGTGCCCGGCGTAGCCGTAGGTCAGCCCCACGATGCGTCCCTTGGCGTGCGCCAGGGTGCGCAGCGCCTCTGCCTGTTCGAGGGTAAAACACAGCGGCTTTTCGCAGACCACATGCAGCCCAGCTTCCAGGGCGGCGCGGGTGATGGCGTAGTGGGTGCCATTGGGCGTGGCGATCGACACCGCCTCAATCCCATCAGGGCGTTGCGCCTCCAGCTCGAACAGACTCAGGTAATCCGCATAGCAGCGCGCGGGGTCGATACCCAATTGCTCGCCGAAGGCCCGGCCACGGACGGGGTCGATATCCAGCGCCGCGGCGACCAGTTCGAAGTTCCGGTCGCGCAGAGCCGCCGAGCGGTGGATGTAGCCGATCTGGCTGTGCTCGCCGCCGCCCACCATGGCCCAGCGGATGGGCCGTGTGATTGTTTTGCTGCCGTTGATCATGACGTTGTCCTTGTGTGGTCAGAAACCGATGCGGGCCAGGTAGGCGCGGCTGGCGGCCACGTCGTCGAGGCTGCCCTGCGCATGGCGTGGGTCACGCTCCTGTTCGACGGTGATGCAGCCCACGTAACCCAGTTCATGCACGAGGCTGTACAGCGCCGGGTAGTCGATGACGCCACGCCCTATGGGGCACATCACGCCCCGGGCGCAAGCGTCGAAGAAGCGGATGCGTTCGTTCAGCACCTGGTCGAACACCGCCGGGTCGATGTCCTTGAAGTGCAAGTAGTCCAGGCGATGGGCATAGGTGCGCAGCGACGCGACCGGGTCCATGCCGGCGTAGTAAAGATGGCCGGTGTCCAGGCACAACCCGGCGACTTCATCGGGAATGTCGTCCACCAGGCGCGCCAACTCGTCGGCGAACTCGATGTGACCACCGGCGTGGGGATGGATGACCGCGCGGATGCCGTACTGATGCCAGGCGATGTCGGCGATGGCGCGGATGTGCGTCATCATCGTGTGCCAGCGTGCATCGTCCAGGCGCGGGGCGCGGTCCGGGTGACCGGCTGCGTAGTCGCGCGCCTCGTGACCCCAGTCGATGATCACCAGGTAGGGCCCGGCATGGCGCTGGCCGGTTTGCTTTTTCAAGGCGGGCAATTGCTTGAGCAACGCGCAGATATTGTGGGTCTGACGCAGCAGTTTGGGCAGGTTGGCGGGGCTGACGAGGTCGTCGAAGATCGTCCCGGCGACCACCTGTAGGCCCTTTTCGGACAAGGCTGGACTGACGGTTTCGGCGTCCAATGGCAGGTAACCGTATGGCCCCAGCTCGATGCCGCGATAGCCGGCCTCGGCTGCTTCGTCGAGCACCTGGCGCCACGGTGGCAGGAAAGGATTCTTGATGTCGTCGACGCCCCAGCAGCAAGGCGCGGTGCAGATGTGGATCGTCATGGAGCACTCCGGCTGTGTTTGTTTTTATGTGCTTGGCCTGATGCTATTGCGCTGCCGGGGAGAGGGCCATGGGGTGATGGCTTAATCTGTCAAAACCCCTCATGATGCCCAGTAGAGGTGTCAAAACATGTCAGAAAAACCACGCCGATTACTTCGCCCCACCATGGCCGATGTCGCTCGGGAAGCCGGGGTCAGCCTGTCCACCGTCGACCGGGTGCTGAACCTGCGTGCCGATGTGCGTGCCGACACGGCCCAACGCATCGCTGCAGCTGCCGCGCGGTTGGGGTTCCATGCCAAGGGCGTTATCGAACAACGGGTACTCAACGACCGTCCGACCTTGCGGCTTGGCTTCCTGCTGCAGAAAAGCGGCGTGCCTTTTTACCAAGGGCTCGCCCACGCCTTGTCGAACGCTGCCGCGACCTGCAGGCGAGCACGGATTCGCGTGGTGATGGGTTATTTGGATGACCTCGACCCGGTGATCGTGGCGCAACGCATCCTGGCCCTGCGCGATCAAGTGGACGGCCTGGGCGTGGTGGCGGTGGACCATCCCCGGGTCCGGGAGGCGGTTGCACAATTGCGCGAGACGGGTGTCTCGGTGGTGGCGCTGCTGTCGGAGCTGTCCAGCGTCAGCGGCACGGGGTATGTCGGGTTGGACAATCGCCTCACGGGCCGCACGGCAGGTTGGTTCATCAGCCGCCTGGCGAGTCGACCCGGAGCGGCGGCCGTCATGCTCAGCAGTCAGCGTTTCCAGTGCCAGGAGTTGTGCGAGCTGAGTTTTCGCAGTTATCTGGCCGAGCACTCCAGCGAATGGGAGCTGCTCGCGTCGCGCCTGACGTTGGAGGACGATGAGTTCGCGTATGGCAATACGCTGGACTTGCTCACGGCCGAGCCCGAGCTGGCGGGGCTGTATGTGGCCGGCGGCGGCATCGCCGGCGTGTTGCGTGCCTTGCGCAGCTTCCATGAACAGCAGCTTCGCCTGCCCGTGGTGGTGTGCCACGACCTGACGCCGCTGACACGCGAGGCGTTGAAGACGGGGCTGGTCCAGGCGGTGCTGTCCCATCCCGTCGTGACCATGGCCGAACAGGCGGTCGAAGCACTGGTCGAGGCCGCGACAACCACACCGCCAGGACCGGTGCCGAGGCGGGTGGTGCCGCTTCAGATCGATGTGCCGGAAAGCACCTGAATGTTTGATGCCTTCTCAGCCACCGCTATCGCGAGCAAGCTCGCTCCCACAGGGGATTGATGGTGGCTGTAGATATTGCGGTCTACCAGAAACATTGTGGGAGCGAGCTTGCTCGCGATGGTGCCGGTTCAGTCGGTAAGAAGGGTGACTGGTACACCGCTTTCGCGAGCAGGTTTGCTCCCTCCGCTCTTGGGTATCAAGCCTCTTGGCCTGCTTGAGCCTCTGTCAGGGTCGGATAGTCCGTATAGCCCCGCTCGTCGCCTTGGTAGAAGGTCGACGGGTCAGGGGCGTTCAGCGCCTGGCCCCGTTTGAAACGCTCCACCAGATCCGGGTTCGCCAGAAACGGCGTGCCGAACGCCACCAGGTCCGCTTCACCATTGCTGATGGCGGTGCCGGCGCGTTCGGCGCTGTAGCCGCCATTGGCGATGTACGGCCCGCCAAAGCGGCGCTTGAGTTCCTGGAAGTCGAACGGGCCTTCACCCAGTTCCACGATGTGCAGGTACGCCAGACCATAGCGGCTGAGCATCCTGGCCGTGTAGTCGAAGGTCGCCTGCGGGTTGCTGTCGCTCATCGAGAAGTAACTGAAGATCGGCGACAGGCGCACGCCGACCCGGCTGGCCCCGAAGACTTCGATCACCGACTCGACCACCTCCTTGAGGAAACGGGCACGATTCTCGACCGAGCTGCCGTAGGCATCGGTGCGTTGGTTGGTGCCGTCACGCAGGAATTGGTCGATCAGGTAGCCATTGGCGCCATGGATCTCCACGCCGTCGAAGCCGGCCAGCTTCGCGTTGACAGCGGCCTGGCGAAAATTAGCCACCACGCCGGGGATTTCATCGAGCTCCAGCGCCCGCGGCAGTTCATAAGGCTTGAGGCCTTCGGGGGTATAGATCTCGCCATCGGCCTTGATCGCCGAGGGCGCTACCGGTTGGGCACCGTTGACTTGCACCAAAGGATGGGACAGACGGCCCACGTGCCACAGCTGCAGGAACATCTGTCCGCCTTCGGCGTGAACCGCGTCGGTCACGTGTTTCCAGCCGGCGATTTGTTCGGGAGTAAAAATCCCCGGCGTTCTCAGGTAACCCTTGCCCTGGGCCGACACTTGGGAACCTTCGCTGACGATCAGGCCGGCGCTGGCGCGTTGGCTGTAGTACTCGGCCATGAGGGGCGTGGCGGCGTCACCGGCACCTGCACGGCTGCGGGTCATGGGGGCCATGATCATGCGGTTTTTCAGGGACAGCTTGCCGACCTGGGCGCGGGACAGCAGAAGATCGAGACCGACGTTGCTCATGATTCACCTCAAAAGAGAACAGATAGAATTGAGTCGAGGGGCAGCTAGGCCAGCCGACCCTCTTGTTGCAAAACGGTGCCGATGCGCTGGATTTCCTTTTCACCTTTTTCCAGGGCTGCCTCGCTGGTGTGCACGGAGTAATAACCCATCACCAGGTCGTGGGGATGCTTGACCGCCGAGCCGAGCACGAAGGAGGTCGCGCCCCGGGCAACGATGTCGATGGCTGCGCCGGATTCTTCGAACACCACCATTTCCCCGGCATTGACGCGGCCGCCGGCGTCGAGGCTGCCGTCGTTGACCGCCAGCCAAGCAACGGTGTGCCCAGCCGGTGGCGTATAGCGCCAGCGTTCCTGGTCTTTCAATTGCACAGCCAAGTAGTTCATGCCCGCCGGGGCTGCAACGCTGCTGCGAGCCGCGCCATGTTGGCCGAGCAACACCCGCGCCGGACCTTCCTGGGGGATATCGGCGGGTGCCAGGTAGACGCTGTGGGCTGGAGCGTTTTCTTCAGCGGCCGGCAGCGCGATCCAAAGCTGGAAGCCATGGATCGATGAGCTACCGACCGGCCGGGCGTCGTGCCATACGCCGTTACCGGCTTGCATCCACTCCATGCCACCGCTGGGCAGTACACCCGATTGCCCGGTGGTGTCTTCGTAGGCCACCTGACCTTCGATCATGTAGGTCAGCGTCGCGATTCCGGAATGCGGGTGCATGCCGAAACCTCTGTGCATGGCGTCGGTCTGGAAGGCGAAGAGGTCGAGAAACACAAAGGGCTTGCAGAGCTGGCCCAGGTCGCCCGGACTCATGAGGCGGGTGATCGGCCCGTGGCGGTTGCCCCGGGTGCGGTGGACGATGGTGCGCGGTGGTGCTGCGACGATGCTGTTCATGGTTGACCTCGGATGCTTGAGCGTTGGTGGTCTCGATGGGAGAAGGATAAGTGCCTGGCAATAGATTGATTAGTCGATACAATCGGATTGAACTCATCCAAATAACGAAGGAATAGCGCCCCGATGCTCGATCTGAACGACGTCGCACTGTTTGTCCAGGTGGTGCGCAGCGGCAGCTTTGCCGAAGCGGCGAGGCGCTTGGGCATGCCGTCCAATACCGTGAGCCGGCGCGTCCAGCAATTGGAGGCGCAATTAGGGACGCGACTGCTGCAACGCTCCACCCGCAAACTCACGCTGACTCAGGTGGGGCAGGGGTTCTATGAGCGCTGCGTCGGCGCCGTGGACGGGCTGACCGAGGCGGGGCAGGGACTGATGAAGGGCAGCGATGAACCCAGTGGCCTGGTGCGTATCGCGGCGATGGCGGATTTCTTCGATTTTTTCCCGATGCAATGGGTGGCGGACTTTCTCGCCGCGCACCCCCGGGTTCAGCTTGATTTCGTACTCAGCGATGCCCGTGTCGATCTGATTGCCGACCGCATCGACGTGGCCTTTCGCGGCGGTCCGCTACAGGACTCCGGCTATGTCGGGCGCCAACTCATCAAGAACGACGGTGACGGCATGGTTGCCAGTCCTGCATACATTGCCAAGCGCGGTGCGCCGATTTCGCTGCAGGACCTGGCTCACCACGACAGCGTGAGCTTCGCCCATCCCAGCGGCTTGAGTCACTGGCGGCTCATTGGCCCGGACGGCGCCGAGCAGGAGGTGCAGGTTCCCAGCCGCTTCAACGCCAACACCGCTCAAGCGCAGCGCAAGGCTGCCGTGGCGGGCCTGGGCATCGCCGTGCTGCCCTCGGCGCTGAGCCGCGTGGACCTGGAAGCCGGAAGGCTGGTACGGGTGCTGCCACAGTACCAGCGCATCGGCTTTGGTTTGAATGTGCTTTATCCGAGCCGGCGCCAATTGCCGCTAGCGGTTTCGGCGTTCATTGAGTTGGTGATGGAAAAGCTGGAGCTCAAGGCGTTTCCGGCGCGGTTGGAGTAGGCCGGTCAGTAACATCCATTCCTTTCAGATCTTGACCCCTCTTGAAACGCCTGATCCCTCGTCGGGCGTTCATCCAGTTTTTTCCTTCCCAGCAACGATAAAAACCCTCGTTTCGCAAATTCCCGCCTGCCAACACAATCGCCTCGACACCTCATCTCGATAACCGCAACCGCGGAACAACAAGAACACCGAACCCGAGGCGGCGCCATGCCGGCCTGAATCGAACCTATTGTCGGAAGTGCACAGACATGCCTGTTGAAACTCTACACATCGATACGCTCGTCATAGGCGCCGGCCAGGCCGGCGTGGCCATGAGTGAGCACCTGAGCCGGCAAGGCGTGCCTCACCTGGTGGTCGAGCGCGATCGGATTGCCGAGGCCTGGCGCACGGCGCGGTGGGATTCGCTGGTGGCCAATGGACCGGCCTGGCACGACCGCTTTCCGGGGTTGGAATTCGAAGGGCTCGACCCGGATGCCTTCGCGACGAAGGACCAGGTGGCCGATTACTTCGAAGCCTATGCCCGCCAATTCAACGCACCGATCCGTACGGGCGTGGAGGTCCGGGGCGTCGAGCGCAATATCGGCCGTCCGGGCTTCACCGTTGAAACCTCTGAAGGCCTGATCGAAGCGATCCACGTGGTCGTCGCCACCGGGCCCTTCCAGCGGTCGGTGATTCCACCGATTGCGCCGGACATGGCGACAGTCACCCAGCTTCACTCGGCTCAGTATCGCAACCCCGGGCAATTGCCCGAGGGGGCTGTGTTGGTGGTGGGCGCCGGGTCGTCAGGGGTACAGATCGCCGATGAACTGCAGCGCGCCGGCAAGCAGGTCTATCTTTCGGTAGGGGCTCATGATCGTCCGCCCCGGGCTTATCGCAACCGCGATTTCTGCTGGTGGCTGGGCGTGCTCGGCGAATGGGATGCGGAGGCCGTCAAGCCTGGCAAGGAGCACGTCACCATCGCGGTAAGCGGTGCCCGTGGAGGGCATACCGTGGATTTCCGTCGGCTGGCCCACGAAGGCATCACCTTGGTGGGCCTGACGAAAGCGTTCAAGGGCAGCGTGGTGACCTTCGAAGACAACCTGGCCGAGAACATCGCCCGCGGCGACGAAAACTACCTGGCGCTGCTGGATGCCGCCGACGCCTACATCGCCCGCAACGGCCTGGACCTGCCCCTCGAACCTGAAGCTCGTCACCGGCTGCCTGATCCGCAATGCCTGACCCGGCCGATCCTGGAACTGGACCTGGTCGCCGCCGGCGTGACCAGTGTCATCTGGGCCACCGGCTACTCGGTGGATTACAGCTGGCTGAAGGTCGACGCCCTCGGCGCCAATGGCAAGCCTCGGCATCAGCGTGGCGTTTCCAGTGAACCGGGCCTGTATTTCGTCGGCTTGCCCTGGCTGTCGCGACGGGGCTCGGCGTTCATCTGGGGCGTCTGGCATGACGCCCGGCATATTGCCGACCACATCGTGAAGCAGCGCATTTATCTCGCCTATCAAGATGCTGACCAGCGCCAGACCCAGGCCCTCGACAGCGATTCACACCGTTCGAAAACCAGTCTCACGGGAGTTCGTTGATGCCTACTCACACGCGTATTCGCATGTTCAATACCAAGGACACCTACCCGAACCAGACGCTGGACAATGACCTGTGCCAGGCCGTGCGCGCCGGCAACACCGTCTATGTGCGCGGCCAGGTCGGCACCGACTTCAGCGGTCAACTGGTGGGGCTGGGCGATCCTCGTGCCCAGGCCGAGCAGGCCATGCGCAACGTCAAGCAATTGCTGGAAGAGGCCGGCAGTGACCTGAGCCACATCGTCAAGACCACGACGTACCTGATCGACCCGCGCTACCGCGAGCCGGTGTACCAAGAGGTCGGCAAGTGGCTCAAGGGCGTGTTTCCGATTTCCACCGGTCTGGTGGTCAGTGCCCTGGGCCAGCCGCAGTGGCTGATGGAAATCGACGTGATCGCGGTGATCCCTGAATAAGGAACGGAACATGACCTTTTCCATCGTTGGACGCTGTGTCGAAACCGGCCAGTTGGGCATCGCCATCAGTTCCTCGAGCATTGCCGTCGGTGCCCGTTGCCCCTGGTTGCGGGCGGGCGTCGGCGCGGTGTCGAGCCAGAACATTACTCTGCCGGCCCTGGGCCCGCAGGTTCTCGATGAACTGGCGGGCGGCCTGGCGGCGCAAGCGGCGCTGGAGCGGACCCTGGCGCGTAACGGCTACAGCCAATACCGGCAAGTGGCGGTGATCGATGCCGAGGGCCGCACGGCGATTTTCAGCGGCGAGCATACCCTGGGCACCCACAACGCCGTGACCGGTGAGCAATGCGTGGCGGCCGGCAATCTGTTGGCCAACGCTGGGGTGATCGAGGCCATGGTCACGGCCTTCGAGCAGGGCGGTGGTTGTCTTGCCTCACGCTTGATGAGCGCGTTGCAGGCCGGGCAGGCGGCGGGCGGGGAGGCCGGGGCGGTGCATTCGGCGGCGCTGTCGGTGGTCGATGATCTGACCTGGCCCATCGTCGATCTGCGGGTGGATTGGGCCGAGGAAAATCCCATCGGCGAGCTGGAAAAACTCTGGCTCGCCTATCAACCGCAATTGCAGGATTACCTGACCCGTGCGCTCAACCCGACCCTGGCGCCGAGTTATGGAGTGCCGGGCGATGAGTGAGCCGCGCAGTCGCGCGCTGCTTGCCGAGCTGGTGAGCTTTGCCACGGTCAGCCGCGATTCGAACCTGGCCTTGATCGAGTTCGTGCGCGACTACTTGCAAGGGCTGGGCGTGAACAGCGAGCTGATCTACAACGCCGAGCGAACCAAGGCCAACCTGCTGGCGAGCATCGGCCCGGCGGTGCCAGGTGGTGTGGTGTTGTCCGGGCACACCGACGTGGTGCCGGTGGACGGGCAGGCCTGGACGGTCGATCCGTTCTGCCTGACCGAGATGGACGGCAAATGGTTCGGGCGCGGCACGGCGGACATGAAGGGTTACCTGGCCTCGGTGCTCGCGGCAGTGCCGGTGTTCTTGTCCAGCCCGCTTCGGCGACCGGTGCACCTGGCGTTTTCCTATGACGAAGAGGTGGGTTGCCTGGGCGTTCACAGCTTGCTGGAGGTGCTGGTCCGGCGAATTGCGCAACCGGCCCTGTGCCTGATTGGCGAACCCACCCAACTCCGACCGGTGCTGGGGCACAAAGGCAAGCTGGCGATGCGTTGTCATGTCCGAGGGGCGGCTTGTCATTCGGCCTATGCCCCTTACGGGGTCAACGCCATCGAACAGGCGGCGCGTCTGATCGGGCGGTTGGGCGAGATCGGCGCGCAACTGGCCGAACCCTCGCGGCACGATCCGCGCTTCGACCCGGCGTTTTCCACAGTGCAGGTCGGGGTGGTCCACGGCGGCACGGCGCTGAACATCGTTCCGGCGGACTGTCGTTTCGATTTCGAGGTGCGCGCCTTGCCGGATTTCGATCCCCTCGTGGTGGCCGAGCAATTGCAAGGTTATGCCGAGCAGACCCTGCTGCCGGCCATGCAGGCGGTGGCGGGGGATACGGCGATCCGCTTCGAACCGTTGTCGGCCTACCCGGGCCTGGCCACTTCGCCTGACAGCGCGGCCGCCCGACTGGTTGCGCAACTGTGCGGCAGCGACGCGTTCGGCACCGTCGCTTTTGGCACCGAAGGCGGCCTGTTCCATCAGGCCGGGGTGCCGACGGTGGTCTGTGGCCCCGGCAGCATGGACCAGGGGCACAAGCCCGACGAATACGTGAGCGTTGAACAAATGGCCGCCTGCGACCGCTTGATGGATCGGCTGGCGAGCTATCTCTGTGAACCCAATGATTGCTGACCGCAAGGTGCCTGAGGAGGACGATTTCAATGGAGGGAGATTCCTCGCGGTCAGCCAGGCGACACCCATGAACAGGCCGACAAGAGCCTTTGCTGTAGACCTTGCCGCCCGTATTTACGGTCACTTTTGAGTCCCGTCACCGGCTCGTGCGGGCGAGCCGGTATTTTCGAGGAACCGCTTCATGTCCAGATCCTTGCGTTGCAATACTGCGTGTGCCCTGGCGTTGCTGAGTACCAGTGTCCTGGCCGCGCCACAGAGCCTGACCGTGATTTCCTTCGGTGGCGCCACCAAGCAGGCCCAGGACAAGGCCTACTTCCAACCTTTCAACGCCAGCGGCGCGGGAAACATCGTGGCTGGCGAATACAACGGTGAATTGTCGAAGATCAAGGCCATGGTCGCCGCCGGCCACACCAGCTGGGACGTGGTCGAAGTGGAGAGCCCCGAGCTGTTGCGTGGTTGTGAGGAGGGGCTGTTCGAGAAACTCGACCTGGCAGGCCTTGGCGACCCGGCGAACTATGTGCCGGGAGCGCTCAATGAATGTGGGGTCGCGACCTACGTCTGGTCGATGGTCCTGGCCTATGACCAGAGCAAGCTCGCCAAGGCGCCCAAGTCCTGGGCGGATTTCTGGAACGTTGCCGAGTACCCGGGCAAACGCGGCCTGCGCAAGGGCGCCAAGTACACCTTGGAAATCGCCTTGCTGGCCGACGGGGTCAAGGCGCAGGACTTGTACAAGGTGCTGAACACCCCGGAAGGCGTGTCCCGGGCATTCGCCAAGCTCGACCAGATCAAGCCGAACATCCAATGGTGGGAAGCCGGCGCGCAACCGGCGCAGTGGTTGGTGGCGGGGGACGTGGCGATGAGTGCGGCCTACAACGGACGCATCGCGTCGGCGCAGAAAGAAGGCATGAAGTTGAGCATCGTCTGGCCGCAGAGCTTCTACGACCCGGAGTACTGGGCCGTGGTCAAGGGCACGCCGAACAAGGCCCTGGCCGAGCAGTTCATTGCCTTTGCCAGCCAGCCGCAGACCCAGAAGGTGTTTTCGGAAAACATCCCTTATGGGCCGGTGCACCGCAAGGCACTGGCGCTGTTGCCGACGGCGGTACAGGAACAGTTGCCCACCGCCGAGGCCAACCTGGCTGAAGCCCAAGCCGTGGACGCGGAGTTCTGGGTCGACCATGGCGAGGAACTGGAACAACGCTTCAACGCCTGGGCCGCTCGCTAGACATATCCCTTGTGGCGAGGGAGCTTGCTCCCGCTGGGCTGCGCAGCAGCCCCGACACCAGGCGCCTCGGTGTATCAGCCTGACCGCGTTCGGCTTGCATGGGGTCGCTGCGCAACCCAGCGGGAGCAAGCTCCCTCGCCACGGGGTTGGTGTTTTACTTACAGGCCGGGGCGGGCAGTTGTGCCTGGCCTGCCGTGGCTCAAGGCAGCCATTGCCTGAACTGTTCCTTGCAGTAGTCCACAAACAACTGGGCCGGTTTGGTGAGGTGCGCGCGCTTGAGCCAGCCTGCCACCAGTGCCGAACCGGTCACGTCCTCGGCGATGTCGACGCACACCAGGTGTTGCCCATCGTAGGTGCAGGCGGACTGCGGCCGGGTCACCAGTACGGCAAAACCAAAGGACTGGCCGACCATGCCCCGCACCATCTCGATGGAGGGCGAGCTGAAGACGATGTTGGGTGTCAGGCCCAGCTCCTCGAAGATGCTCACGAAATAGGTACGGCTGGGCTGCACGTCCAGCAGGATCATCGGTTCGAGGGCCAGGTCGCGCAGCGATACCTGGGCCTGGTCGGCGAAGCGATGCCCCACCGGCAACAACGCGTAGGGGCGTTGCGGCGCCGTCAGTGCTTCGGTCTCGATGGTACTGTCGAGGTCGTGTTCATAGAAAATCGCCAGGTCGAAACGCCCCCCCGTGAGGCCCTGCACCAGCTCCTGTTGCTCGCCATCCTGCACGCGGATTTCCACCCCCGGGAAGCGCTGGCGAAAACCCGCGATCAGCCGTGGCAGGTAGAGCGGGGCGACGGTTTCGAAGCAGCCGATGTCGATCTGCCCGCTGACCACATCGTTATCGGCCAGCGCGTTCTGCTCGAACTCCCGGGCCATGCGCAACAGCTCTTGGGCCTTGCGATAGAAGCGCGCGCCGCCGGGCGTCAGCGATACGCCCTGGGCGTGATGACGAATGAGCAATTGCACACCGAAACTGTCTTCCAAGCCCTTGATGGCGGAGGCGATCGACGGCTGGGCGATGTACAGCTTGCGAGAGGCTTCGGCGACGCTGCCACATTCGACGGTGGTGACGAAGTACTTCAGCTGACGCAAGGAATAGGACGCCACGGCACACCTCGATCCGGATGATTTCTGCCTACCTTACCTTGTGCACGGAGGGCGGTGGGCGGGCATTGATACGGATTTTGCTGGGCAGTGACGATATTCAGGCTGGCTTGGGGACGAGCGCCGGAAAAAACGCCTGCCCAAGGATCGTTGGCAGGCGTCTGGGAAAGGCCGGCGAAAAAGGAGGGATTGGTGGGGGCGGAAACGGGTTTCAGGCTACCGGGATCAACGGGTCGGCGGCGGCCAGGGCGGTTGCGCGATCAGCCGCGGGCGGGTAGATCCACACCGTGTTGATCTGGGTCTTGAGCTCCTTGGCTTCCTGCCCGACCAACTTGAGCTGGCGATCCCAGCCTTCGGTGTACACCGCGCCCCAGGCACCCAGGTCCAGGCAGGTCACATACTTGGGTTGGCTGTAGGCCATCGGCGCGACGCCCAGCAAGTCGGCCGCGACGTTGTTGCCGGCATAGCGGCCCAGGGCGATGGCGTGCTGGCAGGACATCACCGCATAGTTGCCCAGCGTGTCGGTGGCGGCGTAGGCCACGTCACCGCTGGCGAATATGTCGTTCTGGCCCAGGACTTTCAGGTTGGCATCGACGTGCAGGCGACCCTGGCGATCGCGGGTAGCGGGTACCTGCTGGGTCAAGGGACTGGCGCGGAACCCCACGGTCCAGATCACGGTATGGGACTCGATACGCTGGCCGCTCGACAGGGTGACACCCGTGGCGTCCACCGATTCGACCGAGGCGTTGAGGATCCACTCGATACCCAGGTGCTCGGACGCTTCGACAATGGATGGACGTATGCCGTCGCCCAACGCTGCGCCAATCTGCGGCCCGCGATCCACCACGATGACCCGGATGTCCGCGTCCTCGCCGAGGACCGCGCGCAGGCGTGCGGGCATTTCGGTGGCGGTTTCGATCCCGGTAAAGCCGCCACCGGCCACCACCACGGTGTTGCGGGCCGGGCTGTCCGGCAGATTTTTCAGCGACTTGATATGGGCTTCGAGACGGGTGGCCTGTTCGATTTCATCAACGTCGAAGGCATGCTCGATCATGCCTTCAAGGTCGGGGCGAACCAACCGGCTGCCCGCCGCGAGCACCAGTCGGTCATAGCTCAGGGTGCCCTGGGTACCGAACACATCGACGTAACCAACCCGCTTGTTCTCGACATCAATGCTGCTCGCAGAACCCTGGACGAATTTCACGCCCACCGCGTCGAACAGCTCACCCAGCGGCGCCGCCATGGTGTGGACGTCCGGCTCGTAGAAACGGGGACGAATGCGCAGCTCGGCTTGGGGGGCCAGGACGCTGATCTCCACGTCATGACGGTCGTGTTGGTCCAGCAGCCGGGCCGCGCTCAATGCGCTCCAGACCCCACCGAAGCCTGCGCCGACAACCAGAATACGTTGTTTCATGATGAGCTCCCGAAGACAAAAATCGATACGTTGAATGGTTCAACTGTTTCAGCGTGACCGTGTCGCGAAGTACCCCAAAAGCGCCTGGCAGCAATGAGTTGCCATCGAGCACATTCAGTTTCGGTTCGCTGTAGGGAAGCTTATTGGCAGGACCTGTGTTTAACACTTCTACATAAGGTCATCGGGCCTATGCCTGGGTAGGGGGGATCTATACGAAGGTATGAGGGCGCGACGCAGTCAAGCAGACCGGACAAGTACCGATTCGATGCAGGCGATCAATTCGGCGCAGTCGAAGGGTTTCGGGAAAAACGCCACCGGCTCAGGCGTACCGGCGCTGACACGAGGGGGCACGCCAGGGTATCCGGTGATGAAGATTATCGGGGGATGAATGCCCAGGGTCGACAATCGATCGTACATCTGAATGCCCGTCATACCAGGCATTTGAATATCCGATATCAGGCACGCTGTGTTTTCAAGTTCGCAGGAAGACAAAAAATCCAAGGCGCTGGCGTATGTTTCAACCCGATATCCGTGGGAACGTAACAAACCATCCAATGCAATTCGAACTGACTCATCGTCATCAATGATTGAAATGATTGCAGTGCTGGACATGTCGATACCTGGAAGTGATATCAGGTAGCCATAAGGCCCCCTGTGTCACTGCAAGATACGCCGTCCGGTGGCCCCGCCAAGTATACGTGTGTATGAACTTTCTACCGCTCGCCGCGCAGTTCAAGCACCTGGGCCATGCGCACCAGATCGGCAAACGAGCGTGCGCACATCTTGCGCATGGCCTGGCCACGGTGGATCTTGACCGTGATCTCACTCAAACCCAGCTCCCCGGCGATCTGTTTGTTCATCAGGCCTGACACCGCCAGTGCCATGACCTGTTGCTCCCGGGGCGTCAAGGTGGCGTAGCGGTCAAGCACTTGCCGGTGGCTGCGTTCGGCGTCGCGCCGCTGGCGGTCCTGGTGATGGGCGGCGGTCACAGCGTCGATCAGGTCTTGTTCGCGCAACGGTTTGGCGAGGAAATCCACGGCACCGGCCTTCATCGCCCGCACGGTCATGGCGATGTCACCGTGACCGGTCATGAACACAATCGGCAGTCGAACGTTGGCCGCGGCGAGCTCCCGCTGGCAATCCAGGCCGCTGGTGCCTTGCAGGCGCACATCCAGGACCAGGCAACTGGGCTGGTCGGGCCTGGGATGGTTCATGAACTGCGCGACCGAACCGAACAGATGGACCTGCAAGCCGATGGAGCGCAGCAGGCTGCCGAGGGATTGGCACAGCGGTGCGTCGTCATCAACGATATAGACGATGGGGGCGTTGTCGACGATCGGGCTTGCGGACTGCATGGAGGTCATTGCCCACCCCCCGACAGAGCGGTGCCAGTGAGCCGCGGCAGTGCGAACCTGAACGAGGTGCCCTGGCCGGCCTCGCTGGTCGCCCAGATCCTGCCGTCATGGAAGTCGATGATGGACCGGCAGATGGACAGGCCCATGCCCAGGCCGTTTTCCTTGGTGGTGAAAAACGCATTGAACAAGCACGGCAAGACCTCGGGGGCAATGCCGGGTCCGTGGTCAGTCACCTCCAGCAGCACTTCGTCACTCTCCGTCCAGGTGCGTATATGCAGGGTTCGTGTGTGTACCTTGACCCCGTCCATGGCGTGACAGGCATTGATGATCAGGTTGATGATCACTTGCTGCAGTTGCACCCGGTCTGCGCTGACCTGGTCGTTTGGCGCTGCCAGATCCACCTTGGCCCGGACTTTATGATGAGCCAGTTGTTGCTGGACCAGGTTCAGGGTCTCGCGGACGATGTCGTCCAGTCGCTCGGGCTGGCGCAACGGGTCGCACTTGCGCGACAGCGCCCTGATACCGTTGATGACCTCGCTGGCGCGACAGCCGTTGGCGACGATTCGGTCGAGGCAATCCAGGGCTTCCCCGAGATCGGGTTCCGGGCGCTTGAGCCAGCGGCGACAGGCCTCGCCGCTGCTGGTGATGGCCGTCAGTGGCTGATTGACCTCGTGGGCAATGGACGCGGCCATTTCCCCCAGTGAGGTCAAGCGAGTGACGTGGGCCAGTTGGCTCTGGGTGCGAAACAACGCTTCTTCGGCCTGCTTGCTGGCCGTCACGTCCATGAGGGCGCCGAGATACTGGAAACGGCCATGTTGGACGAGCAGGGGACTGGCGATCATGTGAATGTGCTTGATGCGCCCATCAGGCATCAGCAGCCGCAGCTTGACCTCGATCTGCGGTTCGCCAGCGGCGGCCTGCTGGAAAACCCCGCGTGCCAACTCCAGGTCTTCAGGATGGGTTCGTTCCAGCAGCATCGACACCGTTGGCGTCTTGCTGGGCGGGTACTCGAAAATCCGTGCCGATTCCTCCGACCAGGACAACGCTTGTCGATCACCGCGAAAGCCCATGCTGCCAGTCTGGCTCAGGCGCTGGGCGCCGGTCAGGTAAGCCTCGTTGTGCCGCAGGTTGTCGGAAGCCTGCTTGCTGCGCAGGGCCAGGAAAGCTATGGCGGACAGCGCGGTCAGGCAGCGGAAGAAGCCGGTGGTCGATTCCCAGCGGTGATAGCCGCCGTTGTACAAGAACATCGCGGTGAGTAAGCCCATGCACATCAGCGCGACGGTGATCACCAGATTGATGGAGAACAGATTGGCCGCCATCAACAGCAAGGTGATGTACAGCAGGGTTGGCGCCAGGTCGGAATGGGTTTCGGAGTTGATGATGACAATGCCGCAGGCCACCACCAGGCCCACCGCCCAGCCGAGAGCGTTGATCAGCGGGTGGGTGCTGATTCCCATCGACGGCCTAGGCCCGCTCTGGCTTGGGCTGTATCGAAGGCTGTCATAGACGTTCTTGAGCATCGCGGAGGGTAGGGGCACGCTGGCAGACCTTTTGTTTTTACGTGGTCTCGCTCTGGATGTCGGGGCGACAGAGCATCGGTTTGTATCTTAGAAGCGCCGCTTTGCCTGAGGTAGGACATAAAACCCTGAAATCCCGCCAAGCTGTGCCAAAGGGAGGGGGCCGCTGCGCGGCCCGGCGGGAGCAAGCTCCCTCGCCACAAAGGCGGTGTTCGCCAAGGCCTGGATATATACCGAGGTATCGACGACGTTGCCCAAAGGGTGAGTCGAGTGTCCCCACGTACAACAGACCTGGCGTGCCTCGGGGGATTACGCTTTCAACACCTCGTCGCCGTAGGCCTTGATGGAGGGCGCAGGCGATGATCTTGTCCACTTCCGACTCAATGGCCTGGCGCCTGGGGCGACGACTATGATGAACAGAAATGACCTGCGTCGTGCTGACATCAATCTGCTGGTGGTCTTCGAAACCATGATGCACGAGCGAAACGTGACCCGCGTCAGCGAAAAGCTGTTTCTCGGCCAGCCAACGATCAGCAGTGCCCTGGCGCGCTTGCGGTTGATGTTCGATGATCCCTTGTTCATCCGTTCGGGGCGGTTGATGGAACCGACCTTCCGGGCGCGGGAAATCTTCTCTAACCTGTCACCGGCCCTGGACGGCATCGCCGCCGCCTTGAGTCGCTGCCAGGCGTTCGAGCCGGCCACCAGCGAGGCGACCTTCCATATCGGCCTTTGCGATGACGTCGAGTACGCCCTGCTGCCGGAGCTGTTGCGTCGCCTGCGGGTCGAGGCACCGGGCACCACCTTGGTGGTGCGCCGGACCGATCAGTGGCAGGTCTCCCAGCTGTTGGTCAGTGGCGAGATTTCCCTGGGCATCAGCCCGACGCTGGAGCTGCCGGCCAATGCCCGGCGCAAGACACTGCGGCCGATTCGACCGATGTTGTTGCGCGCCGATTCGCAGCCCGGCGAGCTGACCCTGGATGAATTCTGCCGTCGGCCCCATGCCGTCGTATCGTCCATGGGCAATGTCATCGATGATTCGGACCGCGCGTTATGCCTGATGGGCCGACAGCGCCGGGTGGTGTTGACCGTGCCCCAGTTCAGCGCCTTGCCCGTGCTGCTGGCCCAGAGCGACATGATTGCCATCGTGCCGGATTACGTTGCCCAGGCGATGGCCGTGGTGACCGGCATGCGGGTGCAAGCGGTCCCGATCTGCTTGCCCCGGCATGAGCTTTCCATGGTCTGGCGCGGCGCTACGCACAATGATCCCGGGGAGCGTTGGTTGCGTTCCCGTTGCAGCGCGCTCCTGGCTGAGCAGGCCGATCCGCAGGAGCAATCCAGGCGAGTAGCCTGACGGACAGTTGCGCAAGGGTTTCGCACTCAGCGAGAAAACCGGCTGCGATATTCCCGGGGGGATATCGAGAGATGGCGCTGAAACGTGTGGCGCATTCGTTCCTCGTCACCGAAACCGCAGGATCGGGCGATCTGGTCGATGTTGCGCTGAGAGTCTTCGAGCATTCGACGCGCCGCTTCAAGGCGGAACATCTCGATGGCTTTGGCCGGGGTTCGGCCGGTCTGGCGTTTATAGACCCGGGCAAAATTGCGCGGGCTCATTCTGGCCTGGCGGGCCAGCCGTTCGACGGTGAGGTCGTTGTCGTCCAGGTGCTCGGAAATCCACACGTGCAGTTCATCGAAGCCGGCGCTCTCTTGCATCTGCAATTGCAACAGTTGGCTGAACTGCGCCTGCCCGCCGGGGCGCTTGAGAAACACCACCAGCTCACGGGCTACCTGCAAGGCCACATCGCGACCACAGTCGGCTTCGACCAATGCCAGGGCCATGTCGATGCCGGCACTGACACCGGCCGAGGTCCACACGTTGCCCTGCTGGATGAAGATCGCATCGAGGTCCACTTCAACCGACGGGAAACCGCTCTTGAGCATCTCGCACATGGCCCAATGGGTGGCGGCCCGGCGTCCGTCCAGCAAGCCGGCCTGGGCCATGAGGAAGGTACCGCTGCACACCGATGCGGTGCGCCTGGCCTGGACCGAGGCCTTGCGCAACCAGTGCACCAGGTCGACACAGTCGATCATTGCCTGCCGAATGTCCGGTGCGCCGGGGACGATCAGCGTGTCGATGAGCGTTCCGTCGAGCTCATGCAGGGCACGGGTATCCACGACCAGGCCTTCGGCGCTTTGCATCAACCCGCCAGCCAGGCTCGCGGTGTGCATGGCGTAGCCGGGCAGGCCGCGCTCGGTCATGGCTTTGGTGGCGGCCCAGAACACGGTCTGGGCCCCGGTCAGGTCCAGCAAACCCATCTGCGGGTAGGCCAGGAATACCAGGGTGCGCGGCTGGGAAACGGACTCGGCGGCGATGCCGATAGCCAGGGTCATCTCGTTCATGTTCGCTTCGCGCTGGTGTTCGTCAGGGAGGCCTGCAAGGTTATCAAGGGAACGTGCTCGTGAGGGCTATTTCATGGACTCGGATGCCGAACATTTAGGTGCTATTGATATGCTATTAAGGTATTTAAAATAATATTCTTATAGCTTTAAAGTCCTGGCCTTCAGTCTTTCCTACTGTGAGGTTCACCAGACCATGGCTTTCAAGAGTCCTGCGCTCACCTTGTTGGTTTCCCTGGCGGCCGCTGCGCTGCTCAATCCCTTGGCCCACGCCGAGGGCAAGATCAGCATCGCCCAGCAATTCGGTATCGGCTACCTGATCCTGGATGTGGTGCGTGACCAGCAGCTCATCGAGAAGCATGGCAAGGCCCAGGGCCTGGATATCAAAGTGGACTGGAACAGCATTTCCGGCGCGACGGCGATGAATGAGGCCTTGCTGACCGGCGCTCTGGATGTGGTGTCGGCAGGTGTTCCACCGATGCTGACGATCTGGGATCGGACCCGCGGCAAGCAGAACGTCAAGGCCATCGCCTCGCTGGGGTCGATGCCCAACTACCTGCTGACCAACAACCCGAACGTGAAGAGCCTGAAGGACTTCACCGACAAGGACCGGATCGCTGTCCCGGCCGCAGGGGTCGGATTCCAGTCGCGCACGTTGCAGATCGAAACCGCCAAGGTGTTCGGCAACGATCACTTCAAGAAATTTGACGACATCTCGGTCAGCCTTCCACACCCGGATGCGACGGCGGCGCTGATCGCCGGCCAGTCGGAGATCAATTCGCACTTCTCCAGCCCACCGTTCCAGTACCAGGCACTGCAAAGCCCCAATGTGCACAAGGTGCTCAGTTCCTATGATGTGCTGGGCGGGCCGGCGACGTTCAACGTGCTCTACACCACGGAAAAATTCCACGACGAAAACCCCAAGACCTACAAGGCGTTCTACGATGCCTTGGTGGAGGCGCAGGGCATCATCAAGGCCGACAAGCCGGCCGCTGCCCAGACTTATATCCGCGTTGAACAGTCCAAGTTGCCGCTGACGCTGGTGGAAAAAATCGTCACCGACCCCGAAATCGACTTCACCGTCGTTCCGCAACGCACCTACATCTATGCCGAAAAACTGCATGAACTGGGCGTGTTGAAAAACAAGGCCGACAGCTGGAAGGACTATTTCTTCGAAGAGGCCCATGCCGACGCCGGCAGCTGAATCCGGGCCGGTTATCCGTTTTCGGCACAATCGCACGACCGGTCCACGGGGCGGAATGGAACTTGCCTGAGCTTTGACCCATAAGCCCTGGAATCATCAAAGGTCGGGTCAATCGGGCACATTTTGCCGGGCGCTTTGGCGAGGAAAACACCTTGCTGGCCCTGGCCGCCCAGCTGGAACGCGCCCAACCCTGGCGCGGCCGAGTCCCAGCGGTCAACGCCTGCCAGCGGTGAAACTGTGGTGGTCGCGGATGCCTTGGACGACTCGGAAAAAACTGTGGGAGCGAGCTTGCTCGCGATGGCGTTGTGTCAGTCGGCATCATGGTTGGCTGATAGTCCGCTATCGCGAGCAAGCTCAGCTCCCACAAGGGATTGCGGGCGGATACTGGATCTCTGGACACCGAAGAACCTATGTGGGAGCGAGCTTGCTCGCGATGGCGTTGTGTCAGTCGGCATCATGGTTGGCTGATAGTCCGCTATCGCGAGCAAGCTCAGCTCCCACAAGGGATTGCGGGCGGATACTGGATCTGTGGACACCGAAGAACCCATGTGGGAGCGAGCTTGCTCGCGAAGGCGTTGTGTCAGTCGGCATCATCATTGCTGACGGTCCGCTATCGCGAGCAAGCTCAGCTCCCACAAGGGATTGCGGGCAGATACTGGATCTGTGGACACCGAAGAACCCATGTGGGAGCGAGCTTGCTCGCGATGGCGTTGTGTCAGTCGGCATCATGGTTGGCTGATAGTCCGCTATCGCGAGCAAGCTCGCTCCCACAAAGGGGATTTTGGCTGGGGAGGGGCTCTGGGGTGTTGCTCCAGAGCCCTTTTTGCTCAGTAGCGGATCATCACCGATTTCAGTTCGGTGTAGTCGTCGATGAATGCACCGCCGAACTCACGGCCCACCCCGGAAGATTTGCTGCCACCAAAAGGCACGGCCGGGTCGAGCAGGGTGTGCATGTTCACCCATACCGTGCCCGCTTCGATGGCGGGGACCATGCGCAGGGCCTTGCCCAGGTCGTTGGTCCACAGGCTGGCGCTCAGGCCGTAGGGCGTGTCGTTCATCAGTTCCAGCAGTTCGTCCTCAGTGTCATAAGGAAAGAACGTGGCGATCGGGCCGAAGGTTTCTTCGTTGAGCAAGGCGTCGTCGCGGCGATTGGCGAGGATGATGGTCGGCTCGACGTAGCACCCCGGCCCATCGATCAGCTTGCCGCCGTGGATGATGGTGTTGTTCTGCGCACGGGCCTTGGCGAAGAATTCCGCGAGTTTGTGCTGATGCTGGCGGTTGGTTACCGGGCCGAATTCGGTGCGCTCGTCCAGGGGCGAGCCGATGGTGAGTTTGCCCAGGCGCTGGGCCAGTTTGTCCATGATCGACTCGATCTGCGAGCGGTGGACGAAGAACCGTTCCGCCGCCGCGCAGATTTGTCCCGAATGCAGAAAACCCGCCTCGATGATGCCGTTGACCGCCACCTCGGAGTCGATGTCGCTCAGGAACCCCGCCGCATTCTTCCCGCCCAATTCCAGGGTCGCCCGGGTCAACCCGGCACCCATGGCCGCCTGGCCCACCGCCAGGCCGGTGGGCACGGAACCGGTGAATGAAACCTTGTTGGTGCCCGGGTGTTCGATCAGACCTTTGCCCACCTGGCCGCCGCCCGTCAACACATTCAGGGCACCAGCCGGCAGGCCGGCCTCCATGGCCAGTTCGGCGATACGCAGAATGGTCAGGGGGGTGAACTCGCTGGGCTTGATGATGACGCTGCAACCGGTCACCAGGGCTGAGGCCAGTTTCCAGATGGCGATCATGGTGGAGAAATTCCACGGCACGATACCGACCACCACCCCAACCGGTTCGCGCAAGGTGAACGCGGTGTAGCGCTCGCCCGCGAAGGAGGGCAACGAGGGGGTGATCGTCTCGCCATTGATCTTGGTCGCCCAGCCGGCGTAGTAGCGCAGGAAATGTGCGGCCTGGTCGACTTCGAAGGCCCGGGAGATGTGGATGATCTTCCCCGACTGGCAGGTTTCGATCTGCGCCAGCTCTTCGCGGTTGCGTTCCAACAGGTCCGCCAACTTGAGCAGCACATGGCCACGCACCGCCGGCGCGGTTTGAGACCACTGCTTGAAGCCGCGACGGGACGACTGCACCGCCGCATCGATGTCGCTGGGGCTGGCGTCGCTGACCTGGGCGATGACGTGGCCGGTGGCGGGGTTGACCACATCCAGCGTCTGGTGGCTCTGGCTTTCGACATAGCCTCCGTCGATGAACAGGGCGTGGCGTCGACCGAGAAAGGCTTCGACCTGAGGCAGCAGGGCAATATCGCTCATGAGGGTTTCCTGATCGCGAACAAGGGAAAGCCCGAGAGTAATCCCGGCACGACCGCCCGGCTTGACTGTGCCTGCCTCGCGGTATGTCTGTGGCTGCCAGCCCGCGGGGAACAAGGTAATCGCTACCCGTAGGAGCTGACGAGCGGAGCGAGGCTGCGATCTTTCCCCCGACGCTTGAGTCTCAAGCGAATCGAGTCTCAAGCGAAAGATCAAAGGATCGCAGTCTGCGGCAGCTCCTGCGGTTGGTTGTCAGAACGGAACCGCCACCACCAACTGACTGTAGACGTTGGTGCCGTTGCCACCGACCTGATTGCCACCGTTGTCCGCATCCTTCTGCGGCTTGTACAAACCCACCAGCGGCGTGACGATCAGGTGTTCGTTCACCGCCCATTCCACGTACAGATCCAGCTCCCGCGCGTCGAGGTTCAGCGCTTGACGGGTGTGCAGGGTCTGGTAGTCGAAGAACAGCGCACCAAGGGTCACGGTTTCCGTCGGTTTGAGCTTGAGGCCGACGTGCTGGATGGCGGTGTTGCTGTTGAACGGGCCGGCATAGTTACCCGCCACTTCACCCTGGAACCAGGTGCCATAGCCGCGGTTCTGGCCGTTGAACATCGAGTCCCAGTCTTTGGAATAGCGGCTGTAGCGATAGGTCAGGTCTGGTGTCCAGGGCAGGTCGGCGAAGGTGTAGCCAGCTTCGGCGTACCAGGCTTTCTCCGGGCCCGCGTCCTTGTCTTGCCAGGCGTACTCGAAGGAGAAGTGGGCATTTTCGATGCCGGCATTGCCAGCGCCGCGCAGGCTGTAGATGTCCATGCCGTCGCGCTGCTTCTGGAAATCGCTGGCGTAGCGGTCATCGACATCGATGCCGTGGATATAGGTCAGCCCCAGGGTGCCAGGCGCGGCGGTGTATTCCAGGGTGCCGGCGGCCATTTCGGTGTTGGCCTGGGCGCGGTTGTCGGACTTGAGCCACATCAGGCTGCCATGCACGCCTTCCTTGCCGCCCAGGCGCAGCACGGCGGTCTTGTCGAAGGCATGCCGGGCCGCCAGGTAATAGGCGCCGCCGCGGTTGAACTCACCATCGGCCACGCCTTTGCCCAGGTTCAGGCCGTCGTCGTTGATGATGAAGCCATCGCCGAGGGTGATCACCTGGCGGCCGTAGGACAGGTCAACGCCGTCCTTGCCCAGTGCCGGGAACAGATCCCCCGAGCGCCAGCCCGCGAAGGCTTCATCGAACTTTGTGGTGCGTTCGGAGCCATCGCTCAGGCCCGCCGCATCGCCGTCGCCCCAGGTCCCGGAACTGACCAGGTTGGCCGTCCCGTAGACACTGCCCAGGCCTCCGAGCGTCTGGTCGATACTCAGGCCATACTTGATGAAGCCTTCGCGCCAGCTCGAACCACCGGCGGTGCCGTCGTAGTTCTTGCGGCTGTTGAACAGCCCGTAGACCGCCAGGAAGTTGCCGGTGACGGTGGTGTCTTCGTCGGCGTAAAGCTCATAAGCGTGAGCCGATGAATCGGCGACCAGCAGGGCGATGCCCAAGCCGATGGCATTGCGCAGCAAAGGTGTACGGCGTGTGTGCTCCATGGTGGATTCCCCTGTGTGATAGGACAGCAGAGCGCGCATT
The DNA here is from genome assembly GCF_900100025.1 of Pseudomonas sp. NFACC56-3. Classification (NCBI taxonomy): domain Bacteria; kingdom Pseudomonadati; phylum Pseudomonadota; class Gammaproteobacteria; order Pseudomonadales; family Pseudomonadaceae; genus Pseudomonas; species Pseudomonas sp. NFACC56-3. The sequence goes on from NZ_FMTK01000005.1 coordinate 315,973, forward strand.
AAAGGGAGCGGCACCTAGGGAAGTCTTTCACCTGCCTGCCATGGAGTTGATCCAGGCCGCCAGCGCGGCAGCGTTGGCAGGCAGCAACAAAACCGGCGGCAGACACGGGCAAGACGCCCGAGGCAGGGCGGCGCAGAGTAAGGCTGTACGCAACGCCGTTTCGATCAGGGACCGGTTGGGGAGGGCATGATCGCCGGCTCCTGGACGGCAGTGGCATCCATACTAAAAATCCGCTTTCGAGGATCTGCACGATGTCGATCAATGACAGGCTCACCGAACACTTGAACCGGGGTTCGGTGGGTTTTCCCACCGCGTTGGCCAGCACCATTGGCCTGATCATGGCAAGCCCCGTGATTCTCACTGCGACCATGGGCTTTGGCATCGGCGGCAGCGCCTTTGCCTTGGCGATGCTGATCGCCGCGGTGATGATGCTGGCCCAGGCGACGACGTTCGCCGAGGCGGCATCGATTCTCCCGACCACCGGCTCGGTCTATGACTACATCAACTGTGGCATGGGGCGTTTCTTCGCGATCACTGGCACCTTGTCGGCTTATCTGATTGTCCATGTGTTCGCCGGCACCGCCGAGACCATCCTGGCCGGGGTCATGGCCCTGGTGAACTTCGAACACCTCAACACCCTGGCCGAATCGGCAGGCGGTTCCTGGTTGCTGGGCGTGGGGTTCGTGGTGGTGTTTGGCGTACTCAATGCGTTCGGCGTCAGTGCTTTTGGCCGGGCCGAAATCATCCTGACGTTCGGCATGTGGACCACCTTGATGGTGTTCGGCGTGTTGGGCCTGATCGCCGCGCCGGCGGTGGAGCTGGAGGGCTGGTTCGGCGTGTCCGTGGTGGGCACCGACCTGGTCACGGTGCTGTCGCTGGTGGGCATGGCCATGTTCATGTTTGTCGGCTGCGAATTCGTCACGCCGCTGGCGCCGGACCTGCGCCACTCCGCCCGGACCATGCCTCGGGCGATGATGCTGGGCTTGTTCAGCGTTGCCACCTGCATGTTCATCTATGGCGCGGCGATGAAGCGCCAGGTGGAAAACGTGCTGCTCGATGCCACCAGCGGCGTGCATCTGCTGGACACCCCCATGGCGATTCCACGGTTCGCCGAGCAGGTCATGGGCGATATCGGCCCGATGTGGCTGGGCATTGGCTTTCTGTTTGCCGGTGCGGCGACCATCAACACCCTGATGGCCGGCGTGCCGCGGATTCTCTATGGCATGGCGGTGGACGGCGCATTGCCGAAGGTCTTCACTTATCTGCATCCACGCTTCAAGACGCCATTGGTGTGCATCCTGGTGGCGATGCTGATTCCTTGCCTGCATGCGCTGTGGCTGGGCGGCAATCCCGACAACATCATGCACCTGGTGCTGGCCGCGGTGTGTGCCTGGAGTTTTGCCTACCTGTTGGTGACCGTGTCGGTGGTCAGCCTGCGGATTCGTCGCCCTGATCTGCCGCGCGCCTATCGCTCGCCGTGGTTCCCATTGCCACAGATCCTGTCCAGTGTCGGCATTGGGTTGGGCATGTGGTTCATCACCCCACCTGGCATGAATCCGGCGGACATCTACGTGCCCTTCGCGGTGATGCTCGGTGGCACCGCGGCGTACGCCTTGTTCTGGACCCTGGTGGTGCAGAAGGTCAATCCATTCAAGCCAGCGTCGGTGGAAGACGTGTTGGCCAAGGAGTTTTCCCATGAGCCAGGGCAACCTGCGGGCGAGTTTATCGTCCCTGCTGCAAAAACTGTCTGAGTTGTTCGGCACCCAGCGCGCCCCGGCCGGTTATCGGCCCGGGGTGACCCTGGAGCATCTGCGGCGCAACCTCGCATTGGCACGATTCGAGGTCGCGGGTCCGGCCATGGCCACGGCAGTCACCGACGACGGCAGCTTGCACTTGGAGATCGTCGAACGCACCGAGTCGCAGTTGTTGATGCACTTGGTGATGACCGAGTTCGTCCTGCGCGTGCCTGCTTCCCGAGAGGGCACGGCACGCCTGGAACTGCACCACGGTGGGGCTTTGCGGCGCAGCGGCATTCGTTGCCGGCAGCGGGACGGGCGCAGTGACCTGGCGGCCCGGTTGCAGGCGGCCGTGGAGAGGGATCCTGCGTTGTATCAGGCCCTCATGCCGCTGGATTTCAAACGGCTGCGCATCGATCTGCAGGGGCGCCAGTGGTGCGTGCGCCTGGAGCACATGGGCGGTAGCGAAGTGGTCAATCGCATGCCGGCCTTTCGTCGTTATATCCCGTTGAGTCGCGAGCAGCGCGGCGTCTTGCTGGTGACCTTGAGCAGCCTGCAGCGGGTGTTGGCAACGCTCTGATCCTGTTGTGCTGTCCTGGCATCATTCCTGCTACTGCTCTGGCGATCAGGTACTTGTTGCGCGTATATAGATAACATGTTAACTATTACCGCACAAAAACAACAAAGCCACTGCGGAGAATGCCATGAGCATGCAACAGGTTGGGCAGGACGGTCTGGACATCTGGACCCGGGATCTGCGGGCGACTTGCGGTCACTTCGATACCGAGCTGGCCTTCAATCGCGCGTTGTTCATTGGTGAGGTGTCGAATTTCCATCGGGGTGGCCTTGCCCTGGCGAACCTGCGCACCAATGCCGGCAGCATCAAGCGTCACTCACCCAGCGCCGATCATGATGATGACCAGGATTGCCTTCTGGTCAGCCAGCGCAGTGGCTACTGTCGCATTACCCAGAACGGTCGCAGCATCCAGTTGGCGCCCGGTGAATTGTTGTTGATGGATTCCGTTGGGGCGCTTGAGATCACCCCGTTCGGCCTGATCGAGCACGCAGTGCTGTCCTTGTCTCGCCAGGACGTGTCGCGACAATTGGGCGGGGAAACCAAGACTTTCGGCAAGGTTTCGTCCAGCAAGGCGTGTGGACGGATGCTGCATGTGCTGATGGACCAACTGTGCAAGGACACGCCGGACGGCGAGGGTGCGGCGGGCGAGGGTGAAGCCTTGCAGAGTGCCTTCGTTTCACTGTTGGGTTCGGCCCTGGAACAGGGAAGCGATGGCCGTGACGAAGGAGTGGCCTTGCAGGGCAGTCACTTGCGCAGCTACGTGCAGAAGGTCATCGACGAGTCACTGACCCAGCCCGGCCTCAGCCCGGTAGGCCTGGCCAATCGACTGAATATTTCGGTGCGGCATCTGTATCGCTTGTTCGAAGAGCAGGATGACAGCGTTTGCCGCTACATCCAGCGGGCCCGCCTCAAGCGCAGCGCCGATGACCTGACCAACCCGTTCCTGCGGGACGAGTCCATTACCTCGATCGCCTACAAGTGGGGCTTTACCGATTCGGCGCACTTCAGCCGTTCGTTCAAGAAGCAGTTCGAGCTGTCGCCCAAGGAGTTTCGTTCCAGCCGTTTGCAGATGGGGCAGGGGATGGCTTGAGTGGAGATATCTAACGGCTTTGTAGTCTGAACTACCGCTATCGCGAGCAAGCTCGCTCTCACAAAGGGATTTGTGCTGAACATGAGTTTTGCGGGTGACACTGGAAAGTGTGGGAGCGAGCTTGCTCGCGATGACGGTGGTCCATCCACCGCAAGCTGACTCCCCCCACTCAGGTTCAAACCTCCGGCAACGTCGAACCCCCATCGACCACCAAAGTCTGCCCGGTCACATAACTGGCCAAGCTCGACGCCAGGAACAGCATGGCGCCGGCGATGTCGCTTGGTTGGCCCAATCGCCCCAGCGGCACCCGGCGGGCAATGTCCTGGTTGACTTCATCGTCGCCCAGGTTGGCCATGGCCGGTGTCGCGATCATGCCCGGCTCGACCCCGTTGACGCGGACATTCTCGGCCGCCAGTTCCAGCGCGGCGTTGCGAATGAACCCATTGACCCCGGCCTTGGAGGCCGCGTAGTGGCTGAGCCCCGGATACGCCACCCGCGGGCCGGTGACCGAGGAGGTCACCAGCACGCAGCCTCGGCCCTGGCGCCGGAACATCGGCAGCGCCGCCTGGGTCAGCCAGAACAGCGCCGACAGGTTTACCGCCAGCGTTCGCTCAAGCATCGCCGGGGTGATCTCGGCGAACGGCGTCAACGGGAAATACCCGGCGTTGTGCACCAGGGTATCCAGCCTCCCCAAGCGCTGTTCCAGCGCGGTCATCATTTCGAAGATCGCCGTCGCGTCGGCCAGGTCAACGCCCACCGCCTGCACCTGACAGCCCACGGCCGTCAGTTCGTCGGCTACCGCCTCGGCGCGGGCCAGGCCCAGGTCGGCAATGACCACGCGTGCCCCGCGCAGGGCAAACGCTTCGACGATGGCCCGGCCAATGCCCTGGGCGCCGCCCGTGACCAGTACGGTCTGGCCGCTGAAATCAAGGTCCTCAGACATCGCTGGCCTCCATCCGGCTGAAGGCCAGTGTCGGCACGTCGACGATGCTGGAGCCGCCATCGGCCACCAGCGTCGCCCCGGTGATGATCGACGCATCGGGCGAGGCCAGGAAGCGGCAGACGTTGGCGATTTCCTCCGCACTGGCAGCCCTGCGCAACGGCACGTCGGCGCAGACCCGGTCATAGGCCTGCTGCAACGTTTCGCCATGGAACTGCATCAATGCCTGCATTTCTTCATCGGCCATGGGTGTGCGGACCCAGCCTGGGCAGACCGCATTGACCCGTACGCCGTGAGGCCCGTAATCCCTTGCCAGGGAGCGGTTGAGGCCCAGCAGTGCGTGCTTGGCGGTGGTGTAGCCGCACACCTGGGGGCCTGCCGCCAATGAGGCGATGGAGGCGATCAGCACAATGTTGCCGGCGCTTTCCTGCAGCAGTGGCAAGCACGCCCGGGCGCTGTAGAAGGCGCTGCCGAGGTTGCTGCGCAGGGCCGCTTCCCAGGCCGATGGCTGAGTCTCAGTGGCGCTGCCCATTCCCAAGCCACCGGCACAGGCGAGCAGCACGTCGAGCCGGCCGTAGCGCGTGCGGATCTGCTCGATGAAGCCGTTCCAGGTGTCTGGACAGGCCGCGTCGCCCACCAGCACCAGGCCGCCGATGTTCTCGGCGAGTGCTTCCAGGGGCTCGCGACGGCGGCCGATCAGCACCAGGTTGGCGCCTTCGGCGGCATACAGGCGAGCGCAGGCGGCACCGATGCCGGTACCGGCACCGGTGATCACCACGGTGCGTGATTCAGGCATCGGGATACTCCGTCTGATTGAGCACCTGGCAGTAGGAACTGATCGGGAAATTGGAAAACTCATCGAAGGACTCACCGGCATAGCCGAAGATCTTGCCGTCGCTGCGATGCTGCTGCAGGTCGATCAGCACCAACCCCAGGGTCGGGATGATCTTTTCTCGCCACACGAACAGGTACAACTGATCGGCGATCTTGTAGGTGTCGCAACGATCGGTGTCGCACAGGCCTTGCTCGACGCCTTTGAGGCACTGCCACGAGTAGAACTGATCGTTGAGATAAATGTGTTCGTAGACTTCGCTCGGGCTGTAGCGATACAGATTGCGCAGCCCCACCAGCTCGGTGGTCGGTGCGTGCGGGCACAGGCCAGGCTGCCAGGGACGATCGAGGCTGCCATGCAGGAACTGCGCTTGAACCGAGGTCAATGGCTTGCCGGCCAACGCCCGGCTGTAGAGGCCTTCGCCGGTTTCTGGCTGGCTTGGCATGCGGCCGATCACGGCGGTGAAGGCGGCGCTGGCGGTATCGAGCACGAGGCTTATCGACGAGGTCAGCTCGCCTTCGCGCTTGATGAAGTCCACCAGGTACAGGCCCGGGCGCACGGATGTGGCCCGGTAGATCGCGTTGCCGCTGGAGTGCCCATCGGCGGCGTGCCAGGTCAGGGTGTCCCGCTCGAAGCGATGCTCGATCTGCCAGCCATTGGCGAAATGCAGGGTGAACGTCTTGCCGTCCAGGTCGGCCAGGTTTGGCAGGATGAAGGCTTCGGGGGCAAAGCCATCGGCCAGGGCGCCGACGGTGATCCAGTCTGTAGAGGTGCTCATTTGCAAGGCTCCGGTGGTTGAATTAGCCACTCGGATCATGCGGCGCCGGGCGATGGCGGCCTATCAACCGAATGGTTGACTAGAGGAACAGTGCGCTGACCAGCTCGGTGCGACTGCTCACACCGACTTTGCGGAACAGGTGGATCAGGTGAGTCTTGATGGTCGGCAAGCCCACCCCCAGTTCCCGGGCCAGTTGCTTGTTGCTGACGCCTTGGCGTAACAGCCAGGCGATCTGGCGCTCCTTGGGCGTCAAATCGTCCAGTGCATCCTCATGGGCCGGCAAATGGGCCACGGCCAGCTGCAACAAGGCCTGCAACGCGCTGAGTTGGCTCAACTGCTGATGGGTGAAGACGCCTTGCTCGGCGGTGCGCAACAACGAAATCGCGGCTTGGGGCTGACCATCGCGATGGGCGAAAACTTCCACCACGTCGACCACGCCGTAGCGTTGCAGGAAGTCGCGATAACGATGGTTGTCACGCAACGGTTGGCGGGCCATCGCCAGGCCCAGCGGCACCACGGCCAGTTCGCTGGACGCGCAGTGGCGCGGGTGCAGTGGGTCGAACTGGCGGTAATTGTCCAGGTAGTCGCGGTGCATCTCGCCGCTCATCCCATGGAGGCTGAAGTCGTGGGCTTGCAATTGCCGATCCACGCAGTAGAACGCCGCCCGGCTGACGGGAATCAACTGGGTGAAGGCGTGCAGGCAATGGTCGGCGATGTCCTGGGTAGGGATGACGTTCATGATCGCAACCTTCGCAAGCGGGCTGCCGGGTGGGCCGGCAGCCCTGTCCGGTCAGGCTACCGCGAAGTAGTGCTTGACGAAACTTTCGCTGACCACTTCCCACAGCACCGGCGTGCCCTTGGTCACGAACCAGCTGTCGCCGGCCTTGTAGCGAGTGCTCTGGCCGGTGGCCTCGTCGGTGAGAACCACTTCACCGGTGACCACGGTGGCTTGTTCGGCGAAAGGGTAGACCATCCGGAACTTGCCTTGGGTAGTGCCGAAGTAGGCGCTGCTGACCGGGTCGGTGGGGGCGCCGAAGGTCATCTTGCCGAAGGCCTTGACTTCGCCTTCGAGAATCTGCGAACCCAGGTCGGCGACGGTGCCCCAGGCGTCCAGGTCGGACAGCTGGATGTCTTTTTCGAGGGTGATGAGGGGCATGGCAGGTGACTCCTGATGATTGAAAGGAAGAATGAGGTTGGCCGTCAGCGACGGCCGTTCCAGTAGCCCGACAGCTGATGCCAGGACTTGCCGGCGGTCAGCAGCAATGGGCGAATGGCGTCTTTGCCGATGATGGTCGGGCGGCGGATCGAGCTGACCAGGTCGTAGCGCGCCGAGCCTTCGCTCATGCCTTCGGCCAGCACTTTGCAGATGATGTGGCTCGGGGTGACGCCAAAGCCTGAGTAACCCTGGACGAAAAACGCGTTGCTGCGCCCCGGCAGGGTGCCGATCTGCGGGAACAGGTTCGGGCTGCAGGCCATCGGCCCGCCCCAGGCCAGGTCGATTTTCACGTCCTTGAGGTACGGGAAGATCTTCAGCATCAGGCGCCGGTTCCAGGCCTTGAGATCCTGGGGAATGTGCTCCACCAACGGCGTGGCGGCACCGAACAGCAGGCGGTTTTCGTTGGTGACGCGGTAGTAGTCGATCACTGGGCGAATGTCGCTGTAGGCACCGCGAATCGGGCTGATGCGCTGGATCAGCTCGTCCGACAGTGGCTCGGTCATCATCTGGAAGGCGTAGGTGTTGATGGTCGAGCGGTGCAGTTCCGGTTCCAACTTGTTGAGGAAACTGTCGCAGGCCCAGAGCAGCTTGCTGGCCCTGACCGAACCGCGTCCGGTGCGCACGGTGATGCGTTCGCCATAGCTGACTTCCAGGGCCGGGCTGTTTTCGAAAATCCGCACGCCGTGGCTGACCACCGCCTTGGCTTCACCCAGCAGCAGGTTCAGCGAGTGCACATGCCCGCCGCCCATGTGCAGCAATGCGCTGCCGTAGGCCTTGGAGCCGATGATCTGCTGCACGTCGGAGCCGCCGAGGAAGCGGATCTCATGTTTGCTGTTGATCGACTTGAAGTCTTTTTCCCAGGCCCGCAGGGTTTTTTCCTGGCGGGCGTTGAAACCCATGTAGCCATAGCCGTGGCAGAAATCGGCATCGATGGCGTACTTGGCGATACGATCTTTGATGATGTCGGCGCCCAGGTCGCTGATCTCGAAGACCTGGCGCAGGCCGTCTTCGCCGACGTCCTTCTTGATCTTTTCCAGGTCATGACCGATGCCGGCCATGATTTGCCCGCCATTGCGCCCGGTGCCGCCGAACCCAAGGTAACGCGCCTCCAGCACCACGATGTTGGTGATGCCTTTTTCAGCGAGCTCCAGCGCAGTATTGATGCCGGAAAAACCACCGCCAATGACCACGACGTCGGCTTCCACGTCCTGTTCCAGTGTGGGGAAGCTGAGGTTGTATTTCTTGGTGGCCGTGTAATAGGTGGGCGTTTCGATATTGATCATGACGCAACCTGACAAAGTGAAAGGAAACTCCGTTGCCACGCCTACGCAAGGCATCGCAAGGGATGGCCCTATTAAGGGCCTTGGCGAGGCGCTTGTCTTGATCATCCGTGCCGGGGGATTTGACCGAGCGCGCCATGGCGCCGGAACCTGCCCCGTGAAAAGTACAATCTTGGATCTGGAAGGTGCATTTTTCATCTGCCCGCGATTGCCCATACTGGACCGGCCTTAATCACGGATCCCGCTGTTTGTGCAACCTCAGGTTGCCGGGCAAAGGCGGGGTCGGCAGACGCCAATAATAAAAGAGCCCGTCCATGAAAAAGCCAAACCCGCTGCTCGAAGACCTCAAGCCCCTCCTGCCCGCCATCGCCGCCAATGCCTTCCAGGCGGAGAAAGACCGTAGCGTGCCCGCCGAGAATATCGCCTTGCTCAAAAGCATCGGCATGCACCGGGCCTTCCAGCCGAAACCCTACGGTGGCCTGGAGATTTCCCTGCCGCAGTTCGCCGATTGCATCGCGCTGCTGGCCGGTGCCTGTGCCAGCACGGCCTGGGCCATGAGCCTGTTGTGCACTCACAGCCATCAGTTGGCTATGTTCCCGGCCAAGGCCCAGCAAGAGGTCTGGGGCGATGACCCGGATGCCACCGCCAGCAGCAGCATCGCACCGTTTGGCCGCACCGAGGAAGTCGACGGCGGTGTGCTGTTCAGCGGTGAAATGGGCTGGAGCAGCGGCTGCGATCACGCCGAATGGGCGATCGTGGGGTTTCGCCGGAAAAACGCCGAAGGCACCCAGGATTATTGCTTTGCGGTGCTGCCGCGCAGCGACTATGAGATTCGCGATGACTGGTTCGCGGTGGGCATGCGCGGCAGTGGCAGCAAGACGCTGATCATCGACAACGCTTTCGTACCGGAACACCGGATCCAGAAGGCCAAGGACATGATGGAAGGCAAGTCCGGTGGGTTCGGCTTGTACCCCGACAGCAAGATTTTCTACTCACCGTACCGGCCGTACTTCGCCAGTGGTTTCTCCACGGTCAGCCTGGGCGTGGCCGAACGCATGCTGGAGGTCTTTCGCGAGAAAACCAGGCACCGCGTGCGGGCCTACACCGGCGCGGCCGTCGGTGCCGCCACCCCGGCGTTGATGCGCCTGGCCGAGTCCACCCACCAGGTGGCGGCGGCCCGTGCCTTCCTCGAGAAAACCTGGCAGGAGCACGCCGAACATGGCGAGTGCCACGAATACCCCAGCCGGGAAACCCTGGCGTTCTGGCGGACCAACCAGGGGTACGCCACCAAGATGTGCATCCAGGCTGTCGACCGCTTGATGGAGGCGGCTGGCGGCGGCGCCTGGTTCGAGAACAACGAGTTGCAACGGCTGTTCCGCGATGCCCACCTGACCGGCGCCCATGCCTACACCGACTACGACGTTTGCGCGCAGATCCTCGGTCGTGAGCTGATGGGGCTCGAACCCGATCCGTCCATGGTTTGACCGCCTGTTCGCTGAACCCTAGAACAATAATCGAGGCCGTCCCTTGAGGCGGCCGGGAGTCTTGCATGTCCAGTCTTTGTGATATCGCTTTCGACACCCGCGCGTTCCGCCGGGCCCTGGGTAACTTCGCCACCGGCGTGACCGTGGTCACCGCCGCCACTGAAGATGGCCGCAAGGTCGGTGTGACGGCCAACAGTTTCAACTCGGTGTCCCTGGACCCGCCACTGATCCTGTGGAGCATCGACAAACGCTCCAGCAGCCACGAAGTGTTCGAAGCCGCCAGCCATTTTGCGGTGAATGTGCTGGCCGCCGACCAGATCGACCTGTCGAACAATTTCGCTCGACCCAAGGAGGACCGCTTCGCTGAAATCCAGTTCGAGACCGGCGAAGGTGGCGCTCCGGTGTTTGTCGATTGCTCGGCGCGTTTTCACTGTGAAAAATTCCAGCAGGTCGATGGTGGCGATCACTGGATCATGATCGGCAAAGTCGTGGCCTTTGACGATTTCGGACGCTCGCCCTTGCTCTATCACCAGGGCGCCTACTCGATGGTGTTGCCCCACACTCGCATGACCAAACGGGAAGAGGGTCAGTCCCCCAGCAGTCATTTTCAGGGCCGCTTGAGTCATAACCTGTATTACCTGATGACCCAGGCGCTGCGGGCCTATCAGGCCAGCTACCAGCCGCGCCAGTTGTCCACTGGGTTGCGTACCAGCGAAGCGCGGATGTTGATGGTGCTGGAGAACGACGCCGGGCTGAACCTGTGCGACCTGCAGCGGGAGGTGGCGATGCCGGTGCGCGAGATCGAAGAGGCCGTGGCCAACCTCAAGCGCAAAGGCCTGGTGAGCGATGAAGGCGGGCGGGTACGCCTGACCGCCAAGGGTATCGATGAAACCGAAGGGCTCTGGGCCATCGCCAAGGAACAGCAGGACAAGGTGTTCGGCCAGTTCAGCGAAGAACAGGTCGAGCATTTCAAACAAGTGCTCAAGGGGGTGATCAAGGGCCTTTGAGCGACTTGATGGGTATCCACCCCTGGTCAAGCCGACGCATTCCTGTGGGAGCGAGCTTGCTCGCGATGGCGGTGGCCCCGTCGAAACTGATGTTGACTGACAGGCCCCTATCGCGAGCAAGCTCGCTCCCACAGGGTTATGTGCGCAGCCCAGCGGGAGCAAGCTCCCTCGCCACAAGGGCCATCGCTGGATCCAGATTCTGTGAGCGGATGGTCCGGGATGGGTGGGAAGCTGTTAAGATTTGGTTAACTCATTAACTAAATCTTCTCGCGAACCCAATCCATGCCCAAGCCGCGCCAATCCTTGACCTTGACCCTGCTACAGGCCCGTGAAGCGGCCATGGGGTTTTTCCGGCCTTCCCTCAATCAGCACGGTTTGACCGAGCAGCAATGGCGAGTCATCCGGATTCTCAGCCAGCACGACGAGCTGGAGATCAATCGCCTGGCCGAACTGGCCTGCATCCTCAAGCCCAGCATGACCGGCGTGTTGGTGCGCATGGAAGCGGCGGGCATGGTGGTGCGGCGCAAGGCCGAACAGGATCAGCGGCGGGTGCTGGTGCGCCTGGCGCCGCAAGGGCAGGCGAGCTTCGATTCGATGAGCCAGAGCATGGAAGAGAACTACCGGCGTTTGCAGGACAAGTTAGGGGAGGAAAAGCTGCAGACGTTGCTGGGGTTGCTCAATGAGCTGAAGATGATCAGGCGCTGAGAACCCGGGCTGGTTGCTTTCTGTGGGAGCAAATCTTGCTCCCACAGATTCCCTTGCCACAAGGTATTTGATAATGATCAGTACACGCCGCCAGCCTCAGGCTTTGGCGTGTCCTTGAACGTTGCCGCCAGTGTCTGCAAGCCCCGCATCAACACCGTCGTATCCACGCCCACCGCGACAAACGCCGCGCCCAGTTCGATGTAACGACGAGCCAGTTTTTCATCGGCGCTGAGAATCCCGGCGGCCTTGCCGGCCTGGCGGATGCGGGCGATGGCGTCTTCGATGGCCGCTTGTACCTCCGGGTGCCCGGGGTTGCCGCGAAACCCCATGGACGCGCTCAGGTCCGCCGGGCCGATAAAGACCCCATCCACACCTTGCACCGCGGCAATGGCATCGAGGTTGGCCAGGCCTTCGCGGCTCTCGATCTGCACCAGCAGGCACATCTGTTCATCGGCCTTGTCGAGGTAGCCGGCGATGCTGTTCCAGCGTGATGCCCGGGCCAGTGCGCTGCCGACGCCACGTACACCCTGGGGCGGGTAGTGGATGGCGCGCACCAGTTCACGCGCCTGGTCGGCGCTTTCCACCATGGGTACCAGCAGGGTTTGCACGCCGATGTCGAGCACCTGCTTGATCAGCGCCGTGTCACCGACCACCGGGCGTATCACCGGCTGGCCGGGGTAGGGCGCCACGGCCTGGAGCTGGCCGAGCAGGGTGCGCAAGTCGTTGGGCGCGTGTTCGCCGTCGATCAGCAGCCAGTCGAAGCCGGCATTGGCCGCCAGTTCCGCACAGTAGGCATCGGCCAACCCCAGCCACAGGCCGATCTGGGCCTCGCCGCTGTGCAGGCGTTGCTTGAAGGTATTGATGGGCATGTCCATGAGGCGGTCTCCGATCAGACGAAACGGCAGGCGATGGAACCGAGCATGTCGTAGTCGACATGGAAGGTATCGCCGGGGTTGGCGGCCACGGGGCGGGTGAAGGAGCCACCGAGGATGATCTGTCCCGGTTGCAGGGTGACGTCGTAGGCCGCCAGCTTGTTCGCCAGCCAGGCCACGCCTTTGGCCGGGTGATTGAGCACCGCCGCCGAGACACCGGACTCTTCGATCACACCGTTGCGGTAGAGCACCGCCGGCACTTTGCGCAGGTCGATCTCGGTCGGGCGTACGGCGCGGCCGCCCATGACCACCCCGGCATTGGCGGCGTTGTCGGAAATGGTGTCGAACACCTTGCGGGTCGCCTTGGTCTGTGGGTCGATCTGCTGGATACGCGCATCGATGATTTCCAGCGCCGGGATCACCCATTCGGTGGCGTCGAGCACGTCGAACACCGTCACATTCGGGCCTTTCAAGGGCTTGCCCAGGATGAACGCCAGCTCCACTTCCACCCGTGGCACGATGAAACGCTCGAACGGGATATCGGTGCCTTCATCGAAGAACATGTCGTCCAGCAGCGCGCCGTAGTCCGGTTCGGTGATGTTCGACGACACTTGCATGGCGCGGGAGGTCAGGCCGATCTTGTGGCCGACCAGCTTGCGTCCGTCCTGGATTTTTTGTGCCACCCAGGCACGCTGGATGGCGTAGGCATCCTCAATGGTGATGTCCGGGTGATCGAGGGAAAACTGCCGCACCTGTTCCCGGGAGCGTTCGGCACGGTCGAGGCGGGCAGCGGCTTGCTGGATGGAGGTCTGGTCAAGCATGGCAAGGGTCTCTTATTGAGGATTGACGATAGCCGCCTGGGTGCGTAGCACCAGCAAGCCGCCAAGGGTGATGAGCAGGGCCAGTACGTACAGGGCGAGGCTGGCGCTCTGGGTGGTGTCGCGCATCCAGCCGATCAGGTAGGGCGCGAAGAACGAGGCGATGCTACCGAAGGAGCTGATCAGGGCGATGCCGGTGGCCTGGGTGCCGTTGGACAGGAAGGCCGGCGGCAATTGCCAGAACATCGGCAGCGCCGCACTGGCGCCCATGCCGGCGACGATCAGGCCAGTCAGTACCAGGGTCGGGTTCGCCGGTGAGAGTCCGGCGACCGCAATGCCTGCCGCAGCCATCAACAGTGGCACGCAGAGGTGCCAGCGGCGTTCGCGATGGCGGTCGGAGGAGCGCCCGCAGCCGATCATGAAAAAGCAGCCAGCCAGGTAGGGCACCGCGCTGAGCAGCCCGACCTTGCCATCGCTGCCGATGCCGGCGCCATGGATCAGGGTCGGCATCCAGAAGGCCAGGGTGTTCACCGCCAGCATCACCGCGAAATACACCGCCACCAGCAGCCAGACCTGTGGGTTGTTGAGAATCGCCGAGAACGACGTAATGGATTTGCGCTGTTCTTCAAGGCTCAGTTGTTCACGCAATTGCTGCTTGGCGTGCGGTGTGAGCCAGTTGACCGTCTCGAAACTGTCCGGCAGGCACTTGAGCACCACGAGGCCGAGCAGGATCACCGGCAGCCCTTCGATGACGAACATCCACTGCCAGCCGCGCAGGCCGCCAAGGTCATGGAAATGTTCGAGAATGCCACCGGACAATGGCCCACCAATCACCCCGGCCATCGGTACGGCGATGGCAAACAAGGCGGTCACCTGGGCCCGGCGCCGGGCGGGATACCAGCGGTTGAGAAAGACCAGGATGCCAGGAAAGAAACCGGCCTCGGCCACCCCGAGCAGGAAGCGCAACACGTAGAAACCAGCGGCGCTCTCGACGAGGAACATGCCGGTGGACAGGGCGCCCCAGACCACCATCAGCGTGGCGATCCAGCGTCGCGGACCGACCCGGTCCAGGGCCATGTTGCTGGGTACGCCAAACAGCGCATAAGCGATGAAAAACAGGCCGGCGCCGAAGCCGTAGACCGTATCGCTGAATTGCAGGTCGGCGCTCATCTGCATCTTCGCGAAGCCGATGTTGATGCGATCCAGGTGGGCGAAGAGGTAGCAGACCAGCAGCAACGGCAACAGCCGCCAGGTGATGGTGGCATGGGTGCGGTCGTGGGCGACGGTGCCGGCAGTGTTGGCGGTATTGGCTGTGCTCATGATCTTGTACTTTTTGTCAGAGAGGCCGATGGGGAGTGCGGGGCAGACGGAATCAGGTGGTCTGGGCCTTGAGAAAGGCGTGGACGTTGTTGGCCTTGAAGTTGAGTTGCTCGTGCAGCTCGATCATCTCGAACGACAGGGCCAGCAGGCGTTGGGCCTGGAGTTCGGCGAAGTGCGCGGTGATCACCTCGAAGAGTTTTTCCGCGACGTTCTGGCGGGTGGCCAGGTCGCGACCATGGCCGACTTTCAAGGTCATGTGCACGAAGGCGTAGTCATGCTTGCCGTCGGCCATGCGCCAGGTGTCCAGGCGCACGCCACGACTGCGGATGCCGCCCAGGGGGAACACGCCGCTGTCGCCCAGCAAGGCGTGGACCTTTTCAAACAGGCCGGGCAGGTCGGCTTGTTGTTCGATGTTGTCGGTGTATTCAGCGATGAAATGCGGCATGGGAGCCTCCTGCGTCGGCAGCTTCGAGTGGTGAGCGAGCTACAAGCTGCAAGCGATCCGCTTGCAACGTGTGGCGGCTTCTTAGACTGGGAAAATGGCGTTGATCTGGCCGGTGCCGGAGCTGCCGAAAGGCTCGGTGATGATTTCGGCGGGCTTGTCGTAGTCCGGTCCGCCGAGCAGCCCCAGCAGCATCGCCGTGTCATGCATCTTGCCTTCGCCGAAGCAGTGTTCGGCGTAGTCCGGGAGCATCGCGCAGAACTCTTTCCAGCGGCCCTGGCGCCACATCTCGACGACGTGCAGGTCGACCTGCTTGTCGAACTCCCGTGTCCAGTTGTGGATGTTGGCTTCAGCGTCGCGATCATCGGAGAAACGGTGCGACAGCGAACCGGACGCCAGCACCAGCACCTTGCGATCGCTTTTCTCGATGGCCCGGCGCACGGCGGCGCCGAAGGCGAAGCTGTCTTGCAGGCGATGCCAGGCGCACCAGGCGGCAATCGACACGACGTTGAATTTCTGATCTTGCGGGACATCCATGTGCATGTAGCGCATGGGCACCAGCGTGCCGTATTCCAGTTCAAGGCTTGGGATGTTGTGGGCCAGGGTGCGCACATCGACGGCATTGGCCTCGGCGGCGATCAGTTCGCCCAGTTCCGGGGCGCCCGAGTATTCGTATTCCATGTTCTTGATGAAGTGCGGCAGCTCGTTGCTGGTGTAGACGCCCTTGAAGTGCTCGCCGCTGTTGACGTGATAGGCGCTGTTGACCAGCCAGTGCACGTCGAACACCACGGCGGTATCGGCTCCCAGTTCACGGGCGCGACGGCCGATTTCCTTGTGGCCGGCAATCGCTGCGGCGCGGCAACCGTGGTGCTTGCCGGGCAGCTCCGACAGGTACATCGAGGGAACGTGGCAGATTTTCGCCGCCAGGATGACTTCGCCCATGATGATTCTCCTGAAAAATTGTTCTTGTTGAATCTCGGGACAGCGGGTGAATCAAGTATCGATGATGAACCTTGTGGCGAGGGAGCTTGCTCCCGCTCGATTGCGCAGCAATCGCCAGGAAAAGCGGGGGCCGCTTCGCAGCCCAGCGGGAGCAAGCTCCCTCGCCACAGGGTGTATCACTTGCCATAGGTGCACGGGGTATCAATCGGTGCGGGTCATACCCCCCACCGCGGTATGTGATGACTGCCCATGGAAATGCAAACGTTCTTGATCTCGGCAAACACTTCAAAGCTGTACTGTCCGCCTTCGCGGCCGGTTCCGGAACCCTTCACGCCGCCGAAAGGCTGGCGCAGGTCGCGCACGTTCTGGCTGTTGATGAACACCATGCCGGCCTCGATGCCTTGGGCCAGGCGATGGGCCTTGCCGATGTCCTGGGTCCAGATGTACGAAGCCAGGCCATATTCGGTGTCGTTGGCCAGTTGCAAGGCTTCGGCTTCATCCTTGAACGGGATCAGGCACACCACCGGGCCGAAGATTTCTTCCTGGGCGATGCGCATCTTGTTGTTGACGTCGGCGAACACCGTCGGCTGGATGAACTGGCCGCGGCTCAAGTGCGCCGGCAGGTTGGCCGGGCGTTCCAGGCCACCGGCCAGGAGGGTGGCGCCTTCTTCGAGGCCGATCCTGATGTAGCCGGTGACCTTGTCGTAATGGGCCTGGGTGATCATCGAACCGACCTGGGTCTTCGGGTCTTGCGGGTCGCCGACGATCAGGCGTTTGGCGCGGGCGGCAAACTCGGCCACGAATTGCGGGTAGACGCTTTCCTGGATGAAGATCCGGCTGCCGGCGGTGCAGCGTTCGCCATTGAGGGAAAAAATGGTGAACAGCGCGGCATCGAGTGCCCGTTCCAGGTCGGCGTCTTCGAAAATCAGCACCGGCGATTTGCCGCCCAGTTCCATCGAGTACTTTTTCAGCCCGGCGGTCTGCATGATTTTCTTGCCGGTGGCGGTGCCGCCGGTGAAGGAGATCGCCCGCACGTCCGGATGGCGCACCAACGCATCGCCGGCCGTGGCGCCGTAGCCCTGGATCACGTTCAACACGCCGTTGGGAATGCCGGCCTCGACGGCCAGGCGACCCAGCTCGTTGGCGGTCAACGGCGACAGCTCGGACATCTTCAGCACGGCCGTGTTGCCCAGGGCCAGGCACGGCGCGGTCTTCCAGGTCGCGGTCATGAACGGCACGTTCCAGGGCGATACCAGCGCGCAGACACCCACCGGTTGATACAGGGTGTAGTTGAGCATCTGGTCGTCGACCGGGTAGGTATGGCCGTCCATCCGCGTGCAGACTTCAGCAAAGAAATCGAAGTTGTGGGAGGCCCGCGGGATCAGCACGTTCTTGGTCTGATGAATCGGCAAACCGGTGTCGAGGGTTTCCAGTTCGGCCAGCTTTGGCACGTTCTGCTCGATCAGTTCACCGAGCTTGCGCATCAGCCGGGCGCGTTCCTTGGCCGGGGTGTTGGCCCATTTCGGAAACGCTTCCTTGGCCGCCGCGACCGCCTGGGCCACTTCCTCGGCGCCGCCGCTGGCGACTTCGCCGATGGCTTCGCCCGTGGCTGGGTTGTAGTTGACGAACACATCTTTGCTTTCGACCTCAAGGCCGTCGATCCAGTGTTTGATCATGCTGCTCAAGCCTCTTTACGGGATGCGAAGAACTCGGCTTCGCTGACGATTCGATTGACCAGGCGACCGACGCCTTCCACTTCCACCACCACTTCATCACCCGGCACCACGTCCGCCAGGCCCTCCGGCGTGCCGGTGGCGATCATGTCGCCGGGCTGCAGGGTCATGAAGCTGGACAGGTATTCGATCAGGTAGGGGATGTCGAAAATCATGTCCTGCGTGCTGCCTTCCTGGCGCAACTGGCCGTTGATCCAGGTGCGCAGTTTCAGGTTGCTCGGGTCCGGCACATCGGCCACGTCGACGATCCATGGGCCGACGGGGGTCGTGGCGTCACGGTTCTTCACCCGCAGGTTGGGGCGGTAGTAGTTTTCCAGGAAGTCGCGGATCGCATAGTCATTGCACACGGTGTAGCCAGCCAGGTAGCCCAGCGCATCCTCGCGCTTGACGTTGCGCGCGGCTTTGCCGATGACCGCCACCAGCTCGCACTCGTAATGCATGTAGGCGACGTTGTCGGGACGCCAGGTCACCTGGTTATGGCCGGTGTAGGTGCCGGACGACTTGATGAACGCCAGGGGTTCGGTCGGTGGTTTGAACGCCAGTTCGGCGGCGTGATCGGCATAGTTCAGGCCCAGGGCGAACATGTTGCCGGTGGCCGGTGGCAGCCACTGGACCTGATCCTCGGCCAGCAGGCGACCGTCCGCCAGGCGTACGGCGTTGTGAGCTTCGACGGTGACGGCATGATCCTGGCCTTCAAAACGAATGCGCGCGTGCTTCATGAACCTGCTCCTGTTTCCTCGGCCACGATGGTATTGACCAGACGGCCCAGGCCGCTGATGTCCACTTCGACACGGTCACCGGGCAATACGTCGACCCGGCCCTCAGGCGTGCCGGTGATCAAGACGTCGCCGGCATGCAGGGTCATGAACTCGCTGATTTCGGCAATCAACTGGGGAATGTTGCGAACGAAATTGGCCGTGTTGTTTTGCTGGCGTACCTGGCCGTTCACATACAGCGTGATCGCCAGGCTGTGGGGGTCGGCCACCTGGGCTTGCGGCACCAGTTCCGGGCCGATGGCGCAAAAGCCGTCCCGGCACTTGGCCTTGACGGCGGGGCGGTAATAGCTGTCTTCCGGAAGGCTGAATTCATTGACGACGGTGTAGCCGGCCACGTAGTCCAGGGCTTCGGCGGCGCTGACGCGGCTGGCCGATTTGCCGATCACTACGCCAAGGGCCGGTCCGGGTTGCAGCCTTTCGCCATGACCCGGGTGAACCACATCGGCGCCGTGCCGGTTGCGGGTATTGGGCGTCTTGATGAACAGCACGGGCTTGAGCGGCGGCTTCTGGTAGGGCGGTTGCTCGAACTCGGCGAGGCGCTGTTTCAGCAGCCCCTGGTAATTCAGCGCGACCCCGAACAGGGTGCCGGTCGCGACGTCATGCAGGGCACGGCTCATGCTTGTCTCCTGGCGATGGCAGAGTGATGAGGGCTCTGCGGTTATTGTTAATGTGTTAACAGTTATAATTAAGATGTTAACTATCGTCAAGCGTGACAGAATGACCGGCACTGGTTGCCTCGCCGGATTCGGTGCAGGATGAGTGCGACAGGTACCTGAATCAGAATAAAAAAGAGCACTGCGTGATGACCGACCGCCAGCCGATCCCGAACATCAACATTGGTCAGGTGTATGACCAGCGCTACAGCGACGCCGAAGTGCATTACGACCGGCTCGCCAACCTGGCGGGTTTTTTCGGCCGCAACATGCCGGTGCATCGCCACGACCGGTTCTTCCAGGTGCACTACGTCAAGAGCGGCACCGTGCGCGTGTACCTCGATGACCAGCAATACGTCGAATCCGGCCCGATGTTCTTCCTCACTCCGCCGACCATTCCCCATGCTTTCGTGACCGAAGCCGACAGTGACGGGCATGTGCTGACGGTGCGCCAGCATTTGGTGTGGCAGTTGATCGACGCCGACCCGAGCCTGGCGCCGGCTGGCATGCAAATGCCGGCCGCCTGCGTGGCCTTGGCGCAACTGGGGCCTGGGCACGCGGGTGAGGTGCGACGGTTGGAATACTTGTTCGAAGAGCTGAGCGAGGAGGTAGTGGCGGGACGTCCGGGGCGCAGTGCAGCGCTGGATGGGTTGACGCGGTTGATCATGATCAGCCTGTTGCGGCTGTGTTCCAACTCCCTGGAAGCCAGGCCGGCACGCCATGAAGACCTGAAGATCTTTCATCGCTTCAACGAGCTGATCGAAGCCCACTACCTGCAACATTGGCCGCTGTCACGCTACGCCGAGGGCATCGGCGTGACCGAGGCGCGCCTCAACGACGTGTGCCGACGCATCGCCGACCTGCCTTCCAAGCGCCTGATCATGGAGCGGCTGATGCAGGAGGCCAAGCGACTGCTGTTGTTCACCGGCAGCTCGGCCAATGAAATCTGCTACCAGCTCGGGTTCAAGGACCCGGCGTACTTCAGTCGGTTTTTCCAGCGTTACGCCCAACTCACGCCGGGGGAGTATCGCCAACGGCAATCGGGGTTGCGTTGAGCGCTTGCAGCGCTGTGACCGCAACACTAAGCTGCCGACTCGCCCATCCACACAGTTCGACCATGGCCAACCCCAGACCTTCTTTGACCCTGACGTTGTTGCAAGCCCGCGAAGCGGCGATGGCTTTTTTCCGCCCGGCGCTGAACCAGCATGACCTCACGGAACAGCAGTGGCGAGTGATCCGTATCCTCCATCAGCAAGGTGAGCTGGAAAGCCACCAGCTTGCCCATCAGGCCTGCATTCTCAAGCCGAGCATGACCGGTGTGCTCAGTCGCCTGGAGCGTGACGGCCTGGTGCGTCGGCAGAAGTCCAGCCAGGACCAGCGGCGGGTCTTCGTTGGCCTGACCGAGCGCGGCGAGCAGTGCTTCGTGTCCATGAGCGAGGGCATGGAAGGCAACTACCGGCGGATCGAAGAACAGTTCGGCGAGGAAAAGATGCAGCAACTGCTCGCCTTGCTCAATGAGCTCAAGAACATCAAGCCTTGAGCCATAAGCTTTTATGGCCAGAGACTACTCCCGCAGGTGAACACCCCTAGGAGCTGTCGAGCGGAAGCAATCTCTGGCCACAAAATCGCTTCACACCGTGCTGCGTTCACGCAGCTCCTGCAACCGATCAGCCCCGCCTTCAGCCACGCGATTGTCGATCAAACGATCAGAGCCGCCCTCGGCCACGCGATTCTGGATCAAACGATCGGACCCGCCTTCAGCCAGTTGATGCGCAGCCTGGGCCGGGGCGTTCTTTGCCGAGGCAGCGTTCGACAGGCCGACGCCGCCAACCAGTGTCAGGGCGATTGCCATGGACGAAAGTTTCGAGAAGTTGAACATGGTGATTCTCCTTGCGCTTGATTGAGTGGGCCGGTGGCAACGAATGTGTTGCTGTCCGGTGATCACAGTTAAACGCGCGGATGTATCGACGATGTGTGCCAGAAGGGGCGAAATCCATCATTTCGTATCAGCCCGCCTTGGATATACAAACCGATACAAACTCGGTAAGCGAGGGCGAGCGGATAGGTTCAAATGCCTGATCAGGGCTGGGCCAGGGCTTGCTTCAGCCGGTCCACCAATGCCGGGGTCATGTAGTGCGGGCCATCGAAGAGGTAGAGCGGGTAGCCCGAATAGGCCGCCAGTTGTGGCGTGAGCTCGGCGACGGTGGCGGCGCGGAAACCACCGCCGTATTGGGGGCGGAAGGCTTCGACGATGATCCGCACACGATCCTTGCCAAGCCGATCGCGCAGGGCATCGGCGTAGTTCCGGGCCACTGGGGCGGTGCGGGCGTAGACGCCGACGCCGTCCTGGAAAAACACGCCGATATCGTTCGGCAGCCATTGCTTGAGCCAGTCTGCGGTGGCGGTGGGGCCGATGTTGGCACCATCGTAGACACTGATCCACAGCGGCCGCGGCAGCTTGGCGAGCAGGGCCGGCAACTCCGTGGCGCCTGACCAGCTGGGGTCGACTTCAGCCGGAAAATACCAACCGGTGACATGCAATGGCGTGGGCAACCCAGCGATGCGCTCCGACAGCGCCGCCAGTTGCTCGATATCGTCCCGAGAGCGATTCTCGCTGAAATAGCCGGCCAGCCCGAGGATGACATCCTGGGCCCAGGGTGCCTTGGCGATGCGCGCCCAATCCGGCAGTACCGGCACGCTGGTCAGGCCGGTGCCGGGCACGAAGGCCTGGTCGTCCACCACCGTCCATTGCACCAGCAGTTCGTGCACGCCCAGTTTTTCCCAATTGCCGCTGATGCCGATGGTCTGGTTGTCCGGCTGCCAGACGATGCCGACGATGTTCGGTGCCGCGCGGGTGGTCATGTAGTACGTCCCTGTACCTGCGGCGAGGAGCGCGGCCAGTAACAGCGCCGCGACAGTCTTGCGATGGATGAACGTTGCGAAGCTTTTCAAACAAGTTCCTTCTGGATGCAGTGTAGTCGCGACTCGGCAAGACGAGCCGCTTTTCGTAGCGATGGACCGACTGGCACACCCAGCGGATCAATAGGAGTAGGTCAAGCGCGCGAACACCCCTTTGGCACGATCCTCGCCGAACACCCTGGCTCGGTATTGCAGGGAAAAATCCACATAGGAACGTGGCGCGTTGTAGGCGTCTTCCCGGAACCAATAGCGTACGTTGTTTCCTATCCCGATCCCCCCGGCGTCGCCGGAAGAAAAGCCGCCACCGGCCTCGCTCTTCATCTTCGAATCGTAGTCGATCGCCGCCACGACATGGGGGAAGGTCACCCAGCGCGAACCGGTCCCGCCGATGGCGTAGCTGCGACCCACTTGCCATTCGCTGTTGAAGTAATTGCGTGAGTCATTGATGTAATGGCCGACCTCGGCATACAACTGCGAGGTCCACCAGCTCGGCACATCGACCCGCAGGTCGGTACCGATGCTCGAACCGTAGCCCAGGCGCACCAGCCAGTCGCCGTCGACATTGGACGATCCAAGGGGGAAGGTGCGTTCAAGGGCGGCCATGATGTTGACGGAACTGAAGGGTTTGACCCGCACGCCAACAGCGCCTTGCAGGGCATCGGCGCCGGTGTCCGAATCGCTGTTCTTGCTCCACAGGGTATCGGTGATACGCCCGTAGAGTTCGACAAAGCGAGCGTTGCGATAACCCAACGGGCGCCAGGACAACTCGGTGCTGTTTTGCAGCAAGTCATTGCTTTGGCTGCCGCTGCCCCCGGTGCTCGGTGCGGCGCTCAAGCCACTGGAGCTGTTGCCGCGATAGCTGGTGGTGCTGGTCAGGCCCATCCTGCGCGAAACGTCACCCACGGCGCGACGGGTATCGAACAGTTGTTGCGCGGACATGGGCGTCTCTGCTGTTTCTTGCCCATCGATCACGCGTTTGAAGTACGCGACGGCTTCGTCGTCTTCATTGACACGCATGGCGTTGTAGGCCGCGTCCTGGGCCGCCGCCGGCTTCAGCGGCTCAGTGGCGTCGGCCTTGCGGAACGCGGCGTGGGCCGCCTCGTCATCGCCGCTGCGGACCGAGTCATAAGCAAGCTGCAAATCGCTCACCGGTGCCCGCTCATAGGTGTTGACCGGCCGGGTGGCGCACGTCAGGCCGAAGGCGCTTTCCTGACACTCCAGGACCGGTGCGTCGGAATCGTTGGCATCAAGCAACGCACTGTCGAGCAGTTGCTGGTTGGCGGCGATTTCCGGAGCCCAGGCCACGGCTTTGCGGGCCTTTTCCACAGCCAGGGCGCGGTTGCCTTGCTGCAGGGCGCGGTAGCCCTGGACCGCCAGCGGTGCTGCCAGTTGGCGGCGAATTTCTTTGCGTCGCATCAGCAATGTAGTGTCATTGGTGAAGACCCCTAGCGCATCGGTAACGGCTTGGTCGGCTTCTTCCAGATGTTGCTGGCGCTGCAGGGCGTCGACCAGTAGCAACCGGTATTCCCGGCGTCGGGGTGCCTGGGTGATGGCCTTGCGGGCCGATTGCGCGGCCAGGCCGAATTGTTCGCGATCATAGGCTTTGAAGCCCTGGGACGCGGCGGCGAAGCCCGGTGCTGGCGGCGCGGGGCGGGATGACCGGGCGGTTTGCGGCTGGTCGCGCAGTTTCTTGTCCCGCTCGGCCAACTCGATCAGTGTGTTCAGGCGCGTCACGTCGGCGCGCAGGCGCAGGGCTTCGCGCGCCTTGGCGATGGCCAGGTCGTAGTCCTTGCGCTCGTAGGCGCTGTAGGCCTCGTTGGCGGCGGTGTAGGCCGGCCCCGTCAACGGCAGCGGCAATGTCTCGGCAGACGCGAGCACGGGAATCAGGCTCAGCCCCGCGGCCAAGAGGGTCAGAAGGGGGCGGTTCATGCCGGAAGCTCCATGGGGTAGAGGCTGTGCTGGCGTGCCACCACCTGTTCGATCGTCGCCCGGGGCAATACGCCGCTGTCGACCAGGTAGTCGCCGATCCGGCCGTGATGCTGCGGACGATACTGCAGCATGGCGCGACTGAACTGATCGCGATCGAGCAGGCCCATTTCGATCAGCAGATCGCCCAGCAGCGGCGCGCTGGCATTCGGTACGGCATGACCGTTGTTCGCCGGCAATTGGCGCAACAACGCGAGAATTTCACTCTCCCGGGCGATCAGTTGCACCGGTTCGCTGCCCAGTTCGGCGCTGACCTGTTGCAGACCTTCATCGGAAAGCGGGTTGGCGACGGCGATCTGTTCACATCCTTCGCCATTGCGCCCCAGGGGAATGACGCGCCAGCGCAAGGCAAACTCGCTGGCCAGCGACGAGGTTGAGGCTGCGGCTTTTTCGGCCACATCGAAGACCCGCGGCAAGTCATTCTGGAACGCGATGGCTTCGGCCAGGGTTTCGTCGTCCAGCCAGCCGTTATTGAGCAGAATTCGCCCCAACGGCACATGACGCGACTGCTGTTCGTCGAGGGCGCTTTGCAGGTGGGTGTCAGTAATGGCTTGCCAGGACAGCAATACACTGCCCAGGCGACGCGGTGCGATGGCGACCAGGTCCGTGGACGGGAAGTCATGCATGGTCTTGTCCCAGACCAGCTTGCGGTTCATCACCTTGCCCACCAGGAACATGCGCCAGGCGCGAGAGGCGGCCATGAAGTTGACGAAGTTGCCCACCAGCATGCGCGGGATCGACAGCAGGCCGTGTTGCCAGCCATACAGCACCGTGGTGAAGTAGTAGCGGTGCACGATCCGCCAAGCCAAGGCAACGCCGTTGGCCAGCAACAGGTATTTGATCACGCCATTGGTTTCAAAGGGCGTAGGGAAACTGACGTCCCACAAGCCGCTGTTGCGCAGAATGATCAGGCCCAGCAGTTGCACCAGGATCACATAGGCAATGATGCTGATGAATGCTGTCACCACACCTTTGCGGTCGCGAAACAGCAGGTATCGGTTGGCCAGCGAGCCATTCCAACCCATCTGTTCCCAGCCTTGCAGGCCGATGCCGAGGGTCCAGCGAGCCTTTTGCCGAAAGGCAGTGCGAAAGGTATCGGGGAAAAACTCACGCACGCACAGCGGCATCGTCAGGGTCGATTCATAGGGCTTGCGGAACCAGGATTTGCGCAGCACCCGGAACTGCACCGGGAAGCGCACGAAAATCGCGTTCATGCCGACCTTGGCCAACCGCGCGCCGACGTCATAGTCCTCAGTGAGGCTGTCGGTGTTGAACGGTTGGTTTTCGGTTTCGCCGGCCAGCACCCGCAGGGCGCGATGGGAAAAACAGGTGCCCACGCCGGCCGAGGGCACGGTGTCGGTCATGCTTTCACGCACCACCAGGTCCTTGCCGTGCCATTCGGCGAACTCGTCCATGTAGACGCCCGCCACCCATTCGTACCAGTTGCGTTCCAGCGAGACCACCGGCAACTGGATCATGTCCTTGCGCGGCAACAGGTAGTTGAACAGGCGCAATTCCAGCGGATGCAGCACGTCCTCGCTGTCGTGCAGCACGACGCCGGCGAAGGTCATGCCATGGGTTTTCTCGTGCAGGAAAATCGCCTGGATCACCCAGTTCAAACAGTCAGCCTTGCAGGTCGGCCCGGCATGGGGCACTTCCACGCGGTGCAGCTGCTTGTAACGCCGGCGCATCCGCTCGACTTCGTCGATGGTGCGCTGGTCGTTGATATAGGTGCCGACGAAGACGACGTAGTTCTGGTAGTCGAGCGTCGACACCATGTTTTCGATCATCGGCGCGATGACGTCGTATTCCAGCCAGGCCGGCACCATGATCGCCAACGGCTGTTCGTCCCGGGCCAACAACTGCTCGGCGGTCAGCGGCCGGTATTTGCGATCCACGGTGAACTTGCGGTACAGGCGGCGAGACCAGTACCACACGTCAATGATCAGATCGTCCAGGCTGGAGATCAGGATCAGTACCGCGACCACAATGGTCGCGGCTTCCAGGTAGTTATAGTAGTGGGCCAGCCAATAGGGCCAATAAAGCGACGTCATCAAAGGTTACCGTTACTGGCGATTGCGACGGGCGTTACGGCCAGCCAGCAACAAGATAAGGAACAAGGCAATGCCACCGGGGATCAGCCAAAGCAGTGAGGGTTTGCGCCAGGCATCCAGCCCCTTGGGTTCTTCTTCGCCGATCAACTGGCTGCCGTTGGGATCCTGGGTATCGAAGATCGCCACGGCACCGTTGTCGCCCAGAATCGCCACATCGCCACGGGTCAGTACGACCGGCTTGGCCAGGCTCGGGGGCTGGTCGCCCAGGGCCCGATAGACCAGGCCGTGCTGGCCCGAGGTCTGCACCACTTGCAACGACGCCAACTGGTTGAGGCGCTGCACATCCAGCATCACCTGGTCCTTATGGTTGATCCGCAGGTGACCCTGCTCGTCGACCTGGACCGACTCCTTGCTGTCCTTGAGCGGCAGTTCGAACGCCAGGAAGGCTTTGTCCGGGCTGACGACGGCTTTCGGATCGGTGCTGACTTTCAACTGTGCGCGCTGCGGCGAGACACCCGAGGCGTCGGCCACCGGTATCACCTGGGCCAGGCTGCTGGCCGGATGGTCAAGGTAGGCCTGGGGAACGAGCACTTGGGTGTCTACGGCAAAGCGTGCGGCGATGCCGGCGAAATCGTCACCCAATGAGGTTTTGTCCAGCACGATATGGCTGGTAGGCAGTACGGACACCGGGAACGCCTGAGGCGTTTCGAGGCAACGGTCGCTGACCGGTTGGCGCTGGAACGAGACGCGCAGTACGTTTTTCGAACCCAGGGCGTAGCGTGGGATGTGAGCCTTGATGCGTTGGGGTTCGCCATCGGTGGTCAGTTGCTGGGCACCGATCAGGAAGTCATTGAAAAACAGCGAGGCCACGGGCGCGGTGTCCGAAGCGCCGGGTGCGGCGGAAACGTCGACCACCGCGGTGACAGGCAGGCGACCGTCATACGCCACGTTGCCCAGGGGGAACGAAGTGCTCCAGTCGAATCGCGAGGCCACGTCGAAGTTACCGGGAGCGCCGCCCAGTCGCGACAGGGCCACGCGGCCATCATCGCTCAATGGGGTTTGCGCTTCGTTCACGGTCAGTTGGCGGCTGCGCGCCAGCTTATTCCATGCAGAGCCGAACAAGGACAAGGCTTTGCCGGTCGCATCCGGGGCGATCGTCAGCACCGGGCGAGTGCCCAGCAGCGCCAGACGCACGTTGTCAGTGCCGGTGCCCACCATGGCGGCGTTGACGTGCGCATCGCGCCATTGGGTCAAGGCCGCTGCCGCCGTGGTGTCGACACCTTGTACCTGGCTCTGCAAGGCATCCAGGGACTGGTTGATGGCCTGGAGCAGTTGCGGGTCGCTGATGGCCAGGTCGGCCTGCAGGTTCGGCACTTGCCCAAGCATCAGCAGCGCACCGATTTCGGCTGGGTTGGCTAAGGTATGCTGGCCCTTGGCGTTGAGGCTGGCGAAGGCAGGAATGTTCAACAGTTCGGCCGGGACGCGCAGGTTGCTCAGGTCGACGCTGTCCTGCAGGGCAGGGAAGGGCAGGATACGGGCATGCTTGCCGATCCGCTCCAGGGCCACGCCCAATCGCCAGGCGGCATCATAGCTGCCGGCCGACAACGAACCCGGTGCGACCAGGATGCCGGGGTTGGCGGGCAGTGTCGTCCAGGCGGCGCCGACATCCTTCAGTTGGCTGGCATCGTAGCTGTAGTTCAGGCGGGTATCAGGCTGAATGCGCAGCACGTTGCCGATGACCCGGTCGTCTTCGCACAGCGGCCGTGAGACCACCGACGACCAGGCAATGCCCAGGCGTACCAGGCCGTTGTCCCGTGGGGCCTGGTCTACGCCCAGTTTAACGCTGGCATCGCCCTGCGCCTCGCTGAGGCCTTCGGCGCGCACCGGGTAGCCATCGAGCGACAACAGCATGGTATTGCGGCCGCCTTCGCCATTGAGATAGCTGGCGTCCAGTTGCAGTGTCGCATCGCTCAGGGTCACGCCAGCGGGTACCGGCAAATACAGTTCGCGTCGAGCGTCGCTGGCACCCAGCAGGATTGGCGCGGTGATGCCGAGGTCGCTCAAGCGGATCTCACGCTCCTGGTGGGTATCGGCGTTGAGTCGATGGATTGCCTGGGTAAGCGGGCTATCCGCAGCCAGGGCAAAGTTTGGCATGAGCGCGAGCAGGCTCAGGCCACAGGCAAGGGCGCTGAGCGCGCCCGTAGGGGGGGCAACGGAAGGCTTCATTCAGGCAAATCTCGATCTGATAAGGGTGGGTAGCAGTTATGAGGTGAAATCGGCGAGCAACTCGCGTGGCTCGGACAGCGGCGTGTGTAACGGCTCGTGGGCCGGTTGCAGCTGACCCGCGACAAAATCGTCGACCGCACGCCCCATCAGGGTGTCGACGATGCGCTGGCTGGCCTTGCCATCGCCGTAGGGGTTGACCGCCTGAGAGGTACGACGCCACAAAGCCACGTCGTCGAACAGCGCGTTCACGCCGGCAATGATCGAGGCCGGGGAGGTGCCGACCAGGCGCACGGTGCCAGCGGCCACGGCTTCGGGGCGTTCGGTGACGTCGCGCATCACCAGGACAGGTTTGCCCAGGGACGGGGCCTCCTCCTGCACACCGCCGGAGTCCGTGAGGATGACGTGGGCATGTTGCATCAGGCGCACGAACGCCAGGTAATCCAGGGGCTTGATCAGGTGCACATTGAGCAGGTCACCCAGTTGTTCGGTCACTGGCCCCAGTACATTGGGATTGAGATGCACCGGGTAGACGATCTGGATATCAGTGCGCTGGGCCAGCTCGCGCAAGGCTTTGCAGATGTCCAGGAAACCCTCGCCGAAGTTTTCCCGACGATGACCGGTCACCAGCAGTAGCTTGCGTCCGGTTTGCAGGAACGGGAACTGTTGGTCCAGATCACCGCGCAGTTGGGCATCGTCATTGATGCGTTGGGCAGTCAGTTGCAGTGCATCGATCACCGTGTTGCCCGTCACCAGGCAGCGGCCCTGCAGGCGTTCGCCCAGCAGGTTGTCGTGGGATTGGCCGGTAGGGGCAAACAGCAGGTCGGCACCGAGGTCGATGCAGCGACGATTCATTTCTTCCGGCCATGGGCTGTAGATATCGCCGGTGCGCAGCCCGGCTTCGACATGGCCTACAGGGATGCGCCGGTGGAAGGCGGCCATCGAGGCCACCATGGCCGACGTGGTGTCGCCATGGACCAGCACCCGATCCGGCCGGGTCTGTTCCAGGACCGGGTCGATGGCGCTGTACAGCGCGGCAGTCAGGGAGTTGAGTGTCTGGTGTGGCGTCATCACGTCCAGGGTGAAATCAGCCTTGAGGTCGAACAGATCCAACACCTGCTTGAGCATGCTTTGATGCTGGCCGGTGACGCAGATCAGCGACTCGATGCCGGGTTCGGCGGCAAGGGCCTTGACCAGAGGAGCCATCTTGATAGCTTCGGGACGGGTGCCGAAAATCGACAGAATCTTGATTCGTGGGACTTGAGTAGCGATGACGCCCTTCCTCGCGCAGTTTGCTGCGCCGCACAACAGTTCGCCCAAGTGCGGGCACGCACTTGAGTAAGTGATTTAATTTAAGTGGTTCCAATAATCCGAAAGGGGTTTTGCGCGTAAAGAAAGTTACGTGGTGGCACCTTGGTTTTTGGCCCGGAGATTAATAGCATCAAAGTGCGTGGCCGCAAAGTTTTTTATAGGAAGTTTTATTAATATTTTTTAATAGGTCTCATTGAGGGCGGGGAAATGGCTGTTAATTTGCTGGATTAATATTGTTTATTGTTGATTTTAAAGGGTTTTATTTTTGTTTTTTATTGTGGTGGTGAAAGGTGTGCTGTTATTAATTATTGGCGCCTGAAAAAACAAGATGGAACTTTTGCATGTCGTTAGACTGGCGCCGGAATGTTGTCGTGACTCGTAGTTGGTGGCCTTAAGTTAACTGTGTGCAAGGTGCTGTGACTGAGTTTTGTTCATTTTATTTTTATTAATTATGACGAACGGTTAATAAATAACTTTTAATCGGGCGTGCTGCTGTTCTTCAACCAAGGAAAGTCTGTGCCTGGTTTCGCCGGTATGGGGGTGGGTAGACCTGTAAATGCATAGCCGATAATCGCCCGTTTTGTCATGGGTTCGTGCCTGGGATATTGACCGTACTAACTGGTTGGTACATTTTAGGCGCCACATACGTCTTGCGACGCATTGCCAAGACCATAATAAAAAAATAGAGGAACACCTCATGCGAACCTGTCTGCAAACGCCCGACGCCTTTCTCTCGATCCGGCGCTTCTGGCCTGAAGCCCCTCGGAACACCTTCACTTGGATTCGATAGCGGACACCGCTGCCGTTCTATCGCGCCGGTTGGAACCCGGCACTCGACAATCCGAGAGGTCTTCAAGATGGCAAAAGTCGTCGACTTGTATTTCAAGCTGCTGAAGCTGCTGATCGTGCTATGCATGCTCGCAATGATCGTGCTGGTGTTCGGCAACGTGGTGCTGCGCTATGCCTTCAACTCGGGCATCAGTGTGTCGGAGGAGTTGTCGCGCTGGTTCTTCGTCTGGATGATTTTTCTCGGTGCCCTGGTGGCGCTCAAGGACCGTGCCCACCTGGGCATGGACAGCCTGGTCAAGCGCTTGCCGTCGGCAGGCAAGCGGATCTGCCTGGTCATCGGGCATCTGCTGATGTTGTACATCTGCTGGCTGATCTTCAGCGGCAGTTGGCAACAGGCGGCGATCAACCTGAACGTAGTCGCCCCGGCGTCGGGATTGTCCATGGCGCTGTTCTATGGCGCCGGCCTGGTGTTCGGCGCCAGTGCCGCACCGATCCTGCTCTACGAGCTCTACCTGGCGCTGTTCGGCAAGCTCGGGGATGACGAGTTGGTGATGGTCAAGGACAACGACGCCGAGGCGATCCCTCATAACCCCCGCACCCCTGATTCCATCAAGAGTACCCGCCCATGACGCTGGTTATTTTCCTCGGGTCGTTGATCGGCAGCATGGCACTGGGCATGCCTATCGCGTTTGCCTTGCTGGTGGTCAGCGTGGCGTTGATGGTTTACCTGGATCTGTTCGATGCGCAAATCATCGCCCAGAACCTGCTCAACGGCGCGGACAGTTTTCCGCTGATGGCCGTGCCGTTCTTCATGTTGGCCGGCGAAATCATGAACGTCGGAGGCCTGTCCAAACGCATCGTCAATATCGCCATGGCGCTGGTGGGGCATAAGCGCGGTGGTCTTGGTTACGTGGCGATCATCGCTTCCTGCCTGCTGGCGTCGCTGTCCGGTTCGGCCGTGGCCGACGCGGCGGCACTGGCTGCGTTGCTGGTGCCGATGATGGTGTTGGCCGGGCATCACCGGGGACGCTCCGCCGGGCTGATCGCCGCCGGCAGCATCATCGCGCCGGTCATTCCACCGAGTATCGGCTTCATTGTGTTTGGTGTGGCCTCCGGGGTGTCGATTTCCAAGCTGTTCCTGGCCGGTATCGTGCCGGGGTTGATGCTGGGGGCTGCGCTGGCCGTTGCCTGGTGGTACATCTCCCGCAGCGAGAACGTCGAGACACCGCCCAAGCGTTCCCGTGCCGAAGTGCTGCGCACGTTGCTCGATGGCAGTTGGGCGCTGGGCCTGCCCTTGATCATCATCCTGGGCCTCAAATTCGGCATCTTCACGCCCACGGAAGCGGCGGTGGTCGCGGCGGTCTATTCGCTGTTCGTGTCCCTGGTGATCTACCGGGAAATGAAGGTCAGCCAGTTGTACGAAGTGATCCTGTCCTCGGCCAAGACCACTTCGGTGGTGATGCTGCTGGTGGCGGCGGCCATGGTTTCATCGTGGCTGGTGACCATCGCCGACCTGCCGGGCCAACTGGCGGAGCTGCTGGCGCCGTTCATGGACAACCAGACCCTTCTGTTGCTGGTGATGATGGTGCTGATCATCCTGGTAGGGACGGTGATGGACATGACCCCGACCATCCTCATTCTCACCCCGGTGCTGATGCCGGCCGTCATCCAGGCGGGGATCGACCCGGTGTACTTCGGCGTGCTGTTCCTGATCAACACGGCCATCGGCCTGATCACGCCGCCCGTGGGCACAGTGCTCAATGTGGTTTGCGGAGTGGCCAAGCTGGACTTCGAGGAAATCGTGCGCGGGGTGTGGCCGTTCATGTTTGCGCAGTTTGTGGTGCTGTTCCTGTTGGTCCTGTTCCCGCAACTGGTCCTGGGGCCGTTGAAATTCTTCACCGGATAACCCCGGTGCTGTTAGCTCGACCTTAAAAACAATAACGATCGGAGAGTGACATGGGAAAACTGATGAAAACCCTGCTGGCCGGGGCGTGCGCGACGGGCTTGCTGTTGACCGGCGTGGCCAGCCACGCGGACGAAATCCGCGAACGGACCTTGCGATTCGCCTTTCAGAACGTCAAGGAACACCCCCAGGGCCAGGGTGCGCAGAAGTTCGCCGACCTGCTCGGTGAGAAGAGCGGCGGCAAGATCAAGGTCCGCCTGTTCCCTGGCGGTACGTTGGGCGGTGATGTGCAAACGGTGTCGGCGTTGCAGGGCGGCACACTGGACATCACGGTGCTCAACTCCGGCATCCTGGCCGCCCAGGCACCGGATTACGCCATGCTCGATTTCCCGTTCCTGTTCAACAACGTCGAGGAAGCCCACGCGGTCATCGATGGGCCGGTCGGGCAGAAACTGGCGGCGCAACTGGACAGCAAAGGGCTGGTAGGGCTGGGTTATTGGGACCTGGGCTTTCGCAACCTGACCAACAGCAAGCATCCGGTGACCAGGCTTGAAGACATGCAGGGCCTGAAGATTCGCGTGATCCAGTCGCCGATCTACCTGGAGACCTTCGCCGCCCTGGGCGCCAACCCCGTACCGATGGCGTTCCCCGAGGTCTACACCGGCCTTGAGCAGCACACCATCGACGGCCAGGAAAACCCTTTCACGGTGATTGAGGGCAACAAGTTCTACGAGGTGCAGAAGTACCTTTCCGTCACGGGGCACATCTTCAATCCGCAATCGTTGATCATCAGCCAGAAAACCTGGAACCGTCTCAACGACGATGAAAAAGCGATGATTCGCGCGGCCGCGGCCGAGGCGCAAACATTCCAGCGTGAAGTCACGGCGGCGAGCATGGACAAGGCCAAGGCCACGTTGGCCGCTGCGATGACCGTCAATGAAATCACCCCGGCCGAGAAAGATCGCTTGCGTGAGCGGGTGAAACCGGTGGTCGACAAGTTCGCCAAATCCCTGGATGGCGACCTGGTGAAGACGATGTACGAGGAAATCGCCAAGGTGCGCGCAGCGCAGTGAGGTGAATGGGCCTGCCCGGAACAGACCCCATCACAGGTCCCTTGCGGGGCGGCCCCAGGATTCACATCGCCACAGATCCCCTGTGGGAGCGAGCTTGCTCGCGATTGCAGTGTGTCAGTCAACCTCAATGCGGCTGACTTGACGCCATCGCGAGCAAGCTCGCTCCCACAGGGATTTTTGTTTTGGCCAACGGTTATTCGGCGGCTGGAACGGCCAGCCACTGGCCAATCACCTTCTGGTAGCTGCCATTGGCCTTGCTCAGGTGCAGCCACTGATCCACGTACATCTTCCAGGTGTTGTCATCCCGTGGCAGCAGGTAGGCCTTCTCGCCATATTGCAGGTAGCGGGTCGGGTTGACGGCGCACAGGCCGGGCTTGAGTTTCTGTTGGTAGAGTGCTTCCGAGGCGTCGGTAATCATCACATCGGCTTTCTTGTCCAGCAGCTGCTGGAAGATGGTCACGTTGTCATGGAAGCTGAGCTGGCCGTTGGGCAGGAACGCCCGGACGAAGGCTTCGTTGGTGCCGCCGGCCGGCTCGACAAGGCGCACCGAAGGCTGGTTCATCTGCTCGAGGGTCTGGTAACGCTCCTTGTCTTCGCAGCGCACCAGCGGGATCTTGCCGTCCACGTCCAGGGTGGTGCTGAAATAGGCTTTCTTCTGACGCTCCAGCGTCACCGAAATCCCACCCATGCCGATGTCGCATTGGCCTGCAACCATATCCGGCATCAGGGTTTTCCAGGTGGTCTGCACCCATTGCACCTTGACGCCGAGGCTGGCGGCCAGGGAACGCGCCATGTCGATGTCGATGCCTTCGTATTCGCCTGCTTCGGTTTTAAAGGTATAGGGCTTGTAGTCGCCGGTGGTGCATACCTTCAGTTCGCCGCGTTGCAGGACCTGGTCCAGCAGCGAAGGTGCCGGTTCGGCCAAGGCGCCGCAAGAGAGCGCCAACAGGCCACAGAACGTCATCGAGCTTGTTATGGTTTTCATCGTGAGGGGACGTCTCGTCGCGGAGGGAAACAAGGTCAGGAGTGTAGTAAAAGTGTTGGCAGGCTGTCACTGGAGCATGGCTGACGACCTGTCAGCAGACAGCGGTCTCAAAGGGGCGTCGCTGCAAGCTTTCCAGGTAGGCGCAGAACATATCGGCCATGGCGTCGCTGTAGATGGCAACGTCCGCGGGCGAGCGGGGCGTTGATGAAAAGCGCTTACCCACGGCACTGAGCGTGCTGATGACCAGGTCACCTGCCAGGGCGCGGGTTTGTGCCGGGGCGTCTGGCAATGCCTGCAGCATGAAAGCGTCCACCGACTGTTGCACCGACATCCGCGCCGCCTGGTGCTCGGGGGCGTCGCGGTAGAGCGGGGCGGCATCGTTGAGGGCGACGCGAATCTGGGCCTCGTTGCATTCGGACTGGATGAACGCCTGCACCAGGGTACGCAGGCGCTCGAAGGGCGGCTTGAGATTGTCTTCAAGAATCTCGCGCAGCATGTCGCTGGTTTGCCGCCATTCGTCACTTTGCAGGCGGAACAGGATCGCCGCTTTGTTCGGGAAGTATTGATACACCGAGCCGACGCTGACGCCCGCCCGCTCGGCAACACGGGCCACCGTGAAACGTGCCGCGCCCTGGGTCGCCAAAACCTGAACAGCCGCCTCCAGAACCGCGGCGACGAGTTCGGTGGAGCGTGCCTGTTTCGGCTGTTTGCGCGAGGAAATCTGCGGGCTTGAGCGTTCGGACATGGGGGCAAGAACCTCGGCGGGGAATGCGAATAGGAAACGCGGCGGATTGTTCGTATCTTGAATGCGACGAATTGATCGCATTCTAGTCGGCTCAACAGGCAGCGTTCAACGTCACATCGCATCCTTTCCGTGGGTAGGGTTATGACACAAGACAATATTCATCTCGGCGCTTCTTCGGCGTCTCAGGCAATCGTCGAGGCCAATCCGGCGCTCAAGCTGTTGCCGCTCACGTTGACCGTATTCATCGGTTTCCTCACGATCGGCATGCAACTGCCTGTCTTGCCCCTCCATCTGCATGACACGCTGGGCATGGGCACGCTGGTCATCGGCCTGGTGGTCGGCGCGCAGTTCGCCGCGGCGCTGTTGTCACGGGCCTGGGCCGGCAATTTTGCCGACATGCGCGGTGGTAAACGCGCGGTCGTGACCGGGCTGGTGACAGCCGCGGTTTCAGGGCTGGTCTATCTGCTTTCCCTGGCGTTCGTTGCCACGCCGGTCACGTCGGTCTGGCTCTTGTCGGGCGGTCGGGTGCTGCTGGCGATTGGCGAAAGCCTCATTGTCACCGGTGCGCTGGGGTGGGGCATCGGCCTGGTGGGGGCGCAGCACGCCGGCAAGGTCATGGCCTGGAATGGCATCGCCATGTACGGCGCCTATGCCCTGGGCGCTCCGCTTGGCGTGGCGTTGAATGGCGGCTGGGGATTCATGGGCATTGCCACGGCCTCGATGTTCATTCCGCTGCTGGCCTTGGCGATTGTCGCGGGCGTGCGGGCTGTCGCCCCTACGGCGACCCGGCGTACACCGTTCTACACGATGCTCGGTGCTGTGTGGGTTCCCGGCATGGGCTTGGCGTTTTGCAGCGTCGGCTTTGGTGTCCTCACGGCGTTCATTGCCCTGTTGTTCGCGGCCAGGGATTGGGGCAACGCTTCCTTGGCGTTCACGGCGTTCGGTGTGGCTTTCATCGCTGCGCGCCTGCTTTTCGGGCACCTTCCGGACAAGATTGGCGGCCCCCGCGTCGCGCTGGTCTGTGTATTGATCGAAACCGTTGGGTTGCTGCTGATCTGGAGCGCCGACACCGCGACCATGGCTTATTGGGGCGCGGCTTTCACCGGTTTCGGTTATTCCCTGGCGTTTCCCGGCTTCGGCGTGGAAGCGGTACGGCGCGCGCCACCGCAGGCACGCGGTCTCGCCATGGGGGCCTATGTCGCGTTTCTTGATATTTCCCTGGGCATCACCAGTCCGCTGGCCGGTTTGTTGGCGAGTGGCTGGGGCATTGGTGCGGTTTACCTGGCCGGCGCCATTGCCGTTGGGCTGTCCTTCGGGGTGGCCCTGATGCTGCTCAGAGGACGGGAAGCACAAGTTCAATACAAATCCTGAGCCTTCGATGGGTTATAAGATTTTCGGTCTCGTTTTTTTAGAACAGGAGCGTTGCATATGCACGTATTCGTTACCGGTGCCACGGGCTGGGTTGGGGCCTCCGTGGTACAGGATCTGATCGCCGCCGGGCATCGGGTCACCGGCCTGGCCCGATTCGAAGAAAAAGGCGCCGCACTGGCTGCGACAGGCGCGAAGGTGATTCCAGGCACTTTGGATGATCTCGAGGTCTTGCACAACGCAGCCTCGGCGGCGGACGCGGTGATCCACACGGCGTTCAATCATGACTTTTCCCGATTTACCGAAAATGCCCAGCAGGACCGCCGCGCCATCGAAACGTTGGGCGATGCCTTGCGGGGCTCCGACCGGCCGTTGCTGGTGACGTCGGGCCTGTTTGGATTGACGCGAGGCGCGAGTGAACTGGAAGTGGTGAGCCCGGCCTCGCCCCGCAAGTCCGAAGCCGCCGCCCGGGACCTGGCCGAGCGTGGGGTGCGTGTGGCGACGGTGCGGCTGGCGCCCTCGGTCCATGGCCTCGGCGACCATGGGTTCGTGCCGATCCTGATTCGCCTTGCCCGGGAAAATGGCGTATCGGCTTACCCCGGTGATGGCAGTCATTGCTGGTCGGGTGTGCATCGACAGGATGCCGCACGGGTCTATCGGCTTGCGCTGGAGCAGGGCGTGACACAGTCGGTCTACCATGCGGTCGCCGACGAGGCCGTGCCGTTCAAGGACATTGCCCAGGCGATCGGTCGTGGCCTGGGGTTGCCGGTCGAATCCCGGGAGCGCGAGCATTTCGGCTGGTTCGCCCACATGGCGGGGGCGAACATGGCGGTGTCCAGCGAATACACCCGTGCCTTGCTGGGCTGGACGCCAAGCGGCCCAGGTTTGTTGGATGACCTTGAACACCCTGGTTATTACGCTGGATAAGGGGCACCTGTGGCGAGGGAGCTTGCTCCCGCTGGGTTGCGAAGCGACCCCAATATTTTACGGTCGCTGCGCAACCGAGCGGGAGCAAGCTCCCTCGCCACAATGGTTTCTCTAGCGGGAAATGATCCCGTGGTCGATCGCGTATTTCACCAGGGCCGCAGGCTTGTCGATGTTCAGCTTGCGGCGGATGCTTAGGCGATGGGTTTCGACGGTGCGTACGCTGATGTCCAGTTCACGGGCCATTTCCTTGTTGTTCAGGCCCTGGACCATTTTGTACAGCACCTGGCTTTCCCGTGGCGTCAGCTCGTTGTCGGTGTGCGGGTCGGTGGCGAGCCGCTGGGCGATCTCGGCACTGTAGAAGGTGCCGCCGCTGATGATGGCTTCGATGGCCGCGATGATCTCCCGCGACGGTGCGTTCTTGAGCACGTAGCCGCTGGCGCCGGAACGCACGGACTCGCTCACGTACTCATAATTGTCGTACATGCTGAGGATCAGGATCTTGAGGCTGGGGTATTGCTTGCCCAGCAGCCGGGTCAGCTCGAGCCCGTTCTTATCCTTGAGGCCGATGTCCATCAGCAGCAGGTCCGGTTGGCAGCGACCGACCATTTCGATCGCTTGCGCGCCGTTCTCGGCTTCGCCCACCACATCCAGTTGCGGCATCACCGACAGCAGGGCCCTGATGCCGTCGCGGACCAGGGAATGGTCATCGACCAGTGCGACGCGAATCACGGGCGGCAGGTTCATCGACGAGTGCTCCTGTTGGCGTGGGCGGGCATCAGCTTTGCGTGACCGAGAGGTTCATGGGCAGCAGGATGTCCAGTTCGCTGCGGCCCGGCACGGACGTCACTTCCAGGCGTCCGCCGAAATGCTCGACCCGCTCGCGGATATTACGCAGGCCGATGCCGGCATGGCC
The DNA here is from genome assembly GCF_900100025.1 of Pseudomonas sp. NFACC56-3. Taxonomy (NCBI): domain Bacteria; kingdom Pseudomonadati; phylum Pseudomonadota; class Gammaproteobacteria; order Pseudomonadales; family Pseudomonadaceae; genus Pseudomonas; species Pseudomonas sp. NFACC56-3. The sequence continues at coordinate 354,370 of NZ_FMTK01000005.1, forward strand.
GCGTTCCACTTGCGGGACGTTGAACCCCATCCCGTCGTCGACCACCGTCAGTCGCAAGGACTGGCTGGAGCCGAACAGGGTAATGCCGACGCTTTTCGCCCCGGCATGGCGCTCGATATTGGTCAGGGCTTCCTGGGCGATGCGAAACAGCGAGACAGGGGCGCCATTTTCGAGGCGGCAATCGAATTCGTTGCTTCGATAGGACACTTCCAGACCGCTGCGCTGCTGGAATTCGGTGGCGAGCTGGCCGATGGCGGCGGGCAGGCCCAAGGTGTCGAGCAGGGACGAGCGCAAGTCGTGGGAGATACTGCGGATCTCGCCGATGGCTTCGCCGAGCCGGTCGGTGGCGTTCTTCAGGATGCCCAGGCCATTTTCCTGGCCGTTCTCCAACACGTGGCTGGCCAGTTCGAACTGGAATTTTATCGACACCAGCAGTTGGCTGATGCCGTCATGCAGCTCACGGGAAACCCGCGAGCGTTCTTCTTCCTGCAAGCTGACGATGCGCTGGTTCAAGCGCTGCAGTTTTTTATCGGCCAGGCGATGTTCGCTGACATTGAGGGTCATGCCACCGGCAAACACCAGCAGGACCGCCACCAACGCGATCGCGGCGATGGCTTGCATGGTGGTGTGGATGCCATGGGCGACTTCGTCACGGGCCTGCTGGGTGGCGCGCTCGACATCTTCCAGGTAAATCCCGGTGCCAAGCATCCAGCCCCACTTGTCCAGCATCACGACATAGGCCAGCTTGTCGGTCACCTGGCCGGAGGAGGGCTTGTTCCAGGCGTAGCGCTGGAACCCTTCGCCCGACTCGGCGCTTTTGATCAGCGCCTGGATGACCGGCAGGCCGTGGGGGTCCTTCATGTCCCAGAGGTATTGCCCCACCAACTCCGACTGGCGGGCATGCATGAGGCTGCGGCCCTGGCGGTCATACACGAAGAAGTAACCGTTGATGCCGAAGCTGAGCTTGCGCAGTTCTTCCAGGACCTGCTGTTGCGCCCGCGCGTCGCCCTGGCCGTCGTTGTACAGCGGTGCGATCAGGCTCTGCGCCATCTCGACATAGTTCTTCAACTCGGCGCGCTTGCTCGCCAGGATGCTGTCTTCGATCAGTTGCGCCTGTTGATCGCCCAACTGGCGGTTGAGCGAGATCACCAGGGCGCAGATGACCGCGATGGCCAGGACCAGCGGCAAAATCCCGAGGGCGACGATTTTGTGTTTGAGCAGCATCTGTACTCCTGTCCGGGCTCGGCGGGGAGGCGAATGGCGGCATCATATGCCAAACCCATGGGTGAGGCATAAGACCTGTGGGAGCGAGCTTGCTCGCGATGACGTCGGATCAGCCAGCCTGGATGTCGCCTGACACAATGCCATCGCGAGCAAGCTCGCTCCCACAAGGGAATCGGGTTCTACGTAGTACTACGGATTTATTTATTGACGGCTTGCAGGGATATTGGGCCGGCTCCGAATAGCCGGGGCACACTATAAAAACAATCGCCGCAATCCACTGGATATCGGCAGGAGACATGCAATGACAACCCGTCTGGTTAAACACCTCGCCTGGTTTGCCGTGGCTGTTCTAGGAGCTTGTGCGTTGAGTGTCGTGGCCTTGCGCCGCGGTGAACCCATCAACGCCCTCTGGATCGTCGTCGCCGCCGTGGCCATCTACCTGGTCGCCTACCGCTACTACAGCCTCTTCATCGCCAACAACGTGATGCAACTCGATGCGCGCCGGGCCACCCCCGCCGTGCTCAACAACGATGGCCTGGACTACGTCCCGACCAACAAGCACATCCTCTTCGGCCACCACTTCGCGGCCATTGCCGGCGCGGGGCCGCTGGTCGGGCCGGTGCTGGCGGCGCAGATGGGCTACCTGCCCGGCACGCTCTGGCTGATCGCCGGCGTGGTGCTGGCCGGTGCCGTGCAGGACTTCATGGTCCTGTTCCTGTCCACCCGCCGCAACGGTCGCTCCCTGGGCGACATGGTGCGCGAGGAAATGGGCCGCATCCCCGGCACCATCGCGCTGTTCGGCTGCTTCCTGATCATGATCATCATCCTCGCAGTGCTGGCGCTGATCGTGGTCAAGGCCCTGGCCGAGAGCCCGTGGGGCATCTTCACGGTGATGGCGACCATCCCGATCGCGATGTTCATGGGCCTCTACATGCGCTACATCCGCCCGGGCCGCATCGGCGAGATTTCGCTCATCGGCGTGCTGTTGCTGCTGGGTTCGATCTGGCTGGGCGGGCAAATCGCCGCCGACCCGGTCTGGGCCAAGGCCTTCACCTTCACCGGGATCCAGATCACCTGGATGCTGATCGGCTACGGTTTCGTCGCGGCGGTGCTGCCGGTGTGGCTGATCCTGGCGCCGCGGGACTACCTGTCGACCTTCCTCAAGATCGGCACCATC